>JBAUSZ010000041.1:0-12116 GCA_049581965.1 Thermoanaerobaculia bacterium
GGCGGCGGTCGTGCGCGTCCTCGGGCGAACGTTGGCCTGGCCGGTCATGCGGTCCTCCCGCTCGTCGGGTTCGGACCGGACAGGACGACGGCCGGAGCAGCCTCCGTTACGACGGCCCGTTCAAACGTCCCCGTCACGGCGCCCTCGGAGGCCGACGAGACGAGGCGGGCGTACTTCGCGAGGACGCCGGACACCGCGCGCGGCGCCCAGGCGCGGTGCGCCCGGCGGCGCGCCGCCATGTCCTCCTCGCCGATCTCGACGTCGAGGCGGCGGGCGACGACGTCGAGGGTGACGCGGTCCCCGTCCCTCAGGAGGCCGATCGGGCCGCCCGAGGCCGCTTCCGGGGACACGTGGCCGACCATGAAGCCGTGCGTCGCGCCTGAGAAACGACCGTCCGTCACGAGCGCGACCGAATCGCCGAGCCCCTGCCCGACGAGCGCGGCCGTCACGGCGAGCATCTCGGGCATCCCGGGCGCGCCCTTCGGTCCCTCGCCCCGGATCACGACGACCTCGCCGGCCCTGATCTCGCGGCGCTGGACGGCCGCGAACGCGGCGATTTCGCCGTCGAACACCCGCGCGGGGCCGGTATGGCGCATCCGCTCGTGCCCCGCGAGCTTCACGACCGCGCCCTCGGGGGCCAGCGTGCCGCGGAGGATCGCGAGGCCGCCGTGCGGCTTGAGGGGCCTGGAGAGGGGACGGACGACCTCCTGCCCCGGCGTCTCGACGGCGTCCCTCGCCTCGTCGAAGAGCGTGCGGCCCGTGACCGTCATCGCGTTCTTCACGAGCCCGGCCTCCACGAGGCGCCGCGCGACGAGGCGCGACCCGCCCGCACGCGCGAGGTCGGGCGCCGTGAAACGGCCTCCCGGTTTGAGGTCGACGAAGAGAGGCGTCCGGGACGAGATCGCGTCGAAGTCGTCGAGGACGAGGGGGACGCGGGCTTCCCGCGCGATCGCGAGAAGGTGGAGAACCGCGTTCGTCGATCCGCCCGTCGCGGCGACGGCCGCGATCGCATTCTCGAACGAGGCGCGTGTGAGGATCTTCGAGGGCGTCAGGCCGTCCTTCACCCGATCCATGACGAGGCGCCCCGCCTCGCGCGCGACGCCGGCTTTTGCCGTGTCCGTCGCCGGGACGTCGTTCGCGCCCATCGGCGAGAGGCCGAGGAAGGTGAGCGCCGTCGCCATCGTGTTCGCCGTGAACTGCCCGCCACACGCGCCCGCGCCGGGGCAGGCGCCCGCCTCGACGGCGCCGAGCTGCTCGTCGCTCATCTTCCCCGCCGCGTGGGCTCCGACGGCCTCGAAGACGTCCTGGATCGTGACGTCCTTCCCGCTCACCCGCCCCGGCTCGATCGAGCCGCCGTAAAGGACGACGGACGGGAGGTCCAGCCGGGCGAGCGCCATCGCGGCGGCCGGGATCGTCTTGTCGCAGCCGCACAGGGCGACGACGGCATCGAGCGCGTGGCCCGAGACCGCCAGCTCGATCGAGTCCGCGATGACCTCGCGTGAGACCAGCGAGGCGCGCATGCCCTCCGTCCCCATCGAGATCCCGTCGGAGATCGCGATCGTCCCGAATTCGAACGGGGTGCCGCCCGCCTCGCGCACGCCCGCCTTCACCTCCTCGGCGAGGGCGCGGAGGGAGAAGTTGCACGGGCCGAGGTCCGTCCACGGGTGAACGACGGCGACGAGCGGCCGTTCGAGGTCCGCAGGGCCCAGCCCGGTCGCGCGCAGCATCGCGCGCGCGGGCGCCCGCGCCGGGCCCTTCTTGATCGCGTCGCTCTTCACGTTTCCTCTCGACCTCCGACCCAAAAAAAAAACGCCCCGCGTCTGCGGGGCGGCTGGCTGGATTTTTCTTGCGTTTTTCAGCCCGCCGCATGTCTCTCCGAAAGGACGAGAGAGATTTCCTTCGAAAGCAGAAGGACCGGGACGGCGGTGCAGACGAAGCGACTCACGGCGCAAATTGGACCGTATTCGAAGAAATTCTTCAAACTCATATTCTTTCTCTTATCATTAGGATTCCTTATGGAACTCACCGCGCTCCGCGTCTTCCTCACCGTTGCCGAGGAGCGGGGCTTCTCGAAGGCGGCTGTCCGCCTCTTCCGGACGCAGTCCGCCGTGAGCCAGGCCGTCCGGCGCCTCGAGGACGAGCTGAAGTCGAGCCTCTTCGACCGGACGACGCACGACGTCCGCCTCACCGAAGCGGGAAAGACACTTCTCGAGCACGCCCGCCGCGTTCTCGCCGTCACGGAGGAGGCCGAGCGCGCCGTCCGAGACCTCAACGACTTGAAGCGCGGGCGCGTCGTGATCGGGGCGAACGAAGCCGGCCTCGAGGTGCTGCTCCCCCTCGTCGGACGGTTTCGCGAGACGCATTCCGGCGTCGAATTCGAAGTGAAGCGCTCGCCTTCCCGCCTCCTCGCGGCCGAAGTCCTCGCCGCGGCCCTCGACTTCGGTGTCGTCGCTTTCTCGCCGCCCGAAGAAGGCCTGCGGACCGTCGTCCTCGCGTCGGACGAGCTCGTCGTCCTCTCGCACCCGAAGCACCCGTTCGCGAAAAAGGAGCGCGTCACGCTCGAGGAGTTCGGCGCCGCGACCGTCATCGCGCACAGCGACCCCTCGCCGGCGCGCGAACGGGTTCTGCGCACGTATGCCAAGCGCGGCCTCGCGCTCAACATCAAGGTCTCGCTCCCGAGCCTCGACGGCGTCAAGCGCGCCGTCGAGCGCGGCATGGGAGTCGCGCTGCTCCCCCGACGCACGGCTCTTTCCGAGATCGAGTCCGGCCGCCTCGCGGCGACGACGCTCCCCGAGCTGCGCCGCCCGCGCGACCTGCGTCTCGTCTACCGGGCTGCGG
Organism: Thermoanaerobaculia bacterium; assembly: GCA_049581965.1. Taxonomy (GTDB): domain Bacteria; phylum Acidobacteriota; class Thermoanaerobaculia; order UBA5066; family UBA5066; genus Fen-183. The sequence continues at coordinate 2,839 of JBAUSZ010000041.1, forward strand.
GCAACTTCGGGAACGCGGCCCACGCGTTCCTCGACATGGTGCGGAAGGAGCGGGCCGGGAGCTAGAACCCGGCGACGTAAGGCAGGCGCCTCGCGAGCTCCTCGACCGCTTCGAAGTGGTCGAGGAGCAGCGAGGTGCCGTCCCAGTGACCTGTCAGGAACGCCCGCCGCGCATTCTCCGGCATCTGCACGGCGAACGCCGCCCCTCCGGCGGCGAACGTCCTCGTCTCGAGGTCGAGCGAACAGGCCGTCGCCGGATCCGTCGCGACCAGCGCCTGCAGCATCGCGATCGCCTCGTGGGGAAGCGTGACGCACGGGAGGCCGATCGCGAGGGAGTTCCCGAAGAAGATCTCCGAGAACGACTCGCCGACGACCGCCTTGAAGCCGCCGCGCGCGAGGGCCTGCGGCGCGTGCTCGCGGGAGGACCCGCACCCGAAGTTGCGATTCACGACGAGGAGGGTCGCTCCGGCAAAACGCGGGTCGTCGAACGGATGAGTCCCGCCGCGCGTCCGGGCGGCAATCCGGTCATCCTCGAAGGCGTGGGCGCCGAGGCCGTCGAACGTGACGGAAACGAGGAAGCGCGCCGGGATGATCCGGTCCGTGTCGACGTCGTCGCCGACGAGCGGGCGCGCCCTGCCCGAGGCGCGGCGAATCGCGGGCAGGCTCACCGAGTCTCCGCGAGGAATCCGCGCACGTCGGCCACCTCGCCTGCGACGGCTGCGGCCGCGACCATCGCCGGACTCATGAGAAGCGTCCGGCCCGTCGGACTGCCCTGCCGGCCCTTGAAATTGCGGTTCGAGGAAGAGGCGCAGACCTGCCGTCCTTCCAGCCGGTCGGGGTTCATCGCGAGGCACATCGAGCAGCCGGCGCCGCGCCATTCGAAGCCTGCGTTGCGGAATACCGCGTCGAGGCCCTCCTTCTCGGCAGCCCTGCGCACGGCGTTCGAGCCGGGAACGGCGAGCGCCTTCACGCCCTTCGCCACCGTGCGCCCCTTCACGACGCGTGCGGCCTCGCGCAGGTCCGAGAGGCGCCCGTTCGTGCACGAGCCGATGAACGCGACGTCGATCTTCGTCCCGGCGATCGGCTCGCCACCCGCGAAGCCCATGTACTCGAGCGCTTCGGCCAGCTGAGGCCGCGCCTCGCGCGGAACGTCGGCGACCTTCGGCACGCGCCCCGTGACGGCCGCGCTCTGACCCGGGTTGATCCCCCACGTGACGTGAGGCTCGAGGACCGAGCCGTCCAGCGTCACAAGATCGTCGTAGTCGGCGTCGGCGTCCGAGGCCATCGAACGCCACCACGCGACCGCGCGCTCCCATGCGTCGCCTCTCGGCGCGGCCGGGCGCCCCTTCAAGAACGCGAACGTCGTCTCGTCCGGGTTCACGTAGCCCGCGCGTGCGCCGCCCTCGATCGACATGTTGCAGAGCGTCATCCGCTCGTCCATCGACATGCGCTCGACGGCCTCGCCCCCGTACTCGTACGCAAGGCCGACGCCGCCCTTGACGCCGAGGGTCCGGATGATCGCGAGGACGACGTCCTTCGCATAGACGCCGGGAGCGAGGCGGCCCGTCACGTCGACGCGGCGGAGCCTCATCGGGTCCATCGCGAGGCACTGCGAGGCGAGGACGTCGCGCACCTGCGAGGTCCCGATCCCGAAGGCGAGCGCGCCGAACGCGCCGTGCGTCGAGGTGTGACTGTCTCCGCAGGCGATCGTCATCCCGGGCTGCGTGAGGCCCAGCTCCGGCCCGATCACGTGGACGATCCCCTGCCCCGGCGCGCCGAGGTCATGGAGGAAAATCCCGAACTCCTTCGTGTTGCGCTGGAGGGAGACGAGCATTCCCTCCGCTTGCGGGTCGGCGAAAGGCCGCGTGAGGCTCAGGGTGGGGACGATGTGGTCGACCGTCGCGACCGTGCGCGACGGGAACGCGACCTTCCAGCCCTTCTCGCGCAGCATCGCGAAGGCCTGCGGGCTCGTGACCTCGTGGACGAGGTGCAGGCCGACGAAGAGCTGCGTCTGCCCCGTGGGGAGCTTCCTCACGGCGTGGAGGTCCCAGACCTTGGCGAGGAGCGAGCGGCCCATGCGCAAAAAGCCTAGCAGACGCACCACGCGATAACCTTCGTGTTCGCGCGGACGTACCACGCTCCGGGATGCGCAAGTTCCTTCGAGGAACCGTCAAGGCGTTCGCGTGGGCCGCGGTCGCCTCGTTCGTCTTCGTCGCGGGCACCGCGTTCTTCTCGGCCCAGCGCGCCGACTACGGCTGGACTCCCGCGATCTCGCGTCCGGCCTTCACGGCCGAGCATCCGCGCGTGCTCTTCGACGAGGGCCACCACAATGCCTCGACGGCCGGGTTCAGCGGCCGGTACTGGCCGTTCGCCCGTCTTCTGAGGGCCGACGGCTACGACCTCGTCCGGAGCCGTTGCGTGTTCACGGCGGACGCGCTCGCGGGCGCTCGCATCCTCGTGATCGCCAACGCCTGCGGCGCGCCCAAGCCGCAGTTCTTCGGGCTCAACCTTCCGGTCCCCACCGAAAGGCGGCGCAAGGACCCGGCGTTCACCCGCGAAGAGATCGAGGCCGTCCGCGCGTGGGTCGAGGGTGGGGGGTCGCTGCTCCTGATCGCAGACCACGCGCCCTTCGGCGAGGCCGCTTTCGACCTCGGAGCGGCGCTCGGAGTCACGATGCACAAAGGCGCCGTCGAGGTGCCCGGCGAGGTTTCCGACCCGCTTCTCTTCTCCGCCGTGAACGGACGGCTCGGTTCGCATCCGATCCTCACCGGAGGCGGGCCCGGCGACACGGTGTCGCGTGTCATGACCTACACCGGGCAGTCGCTCGACGGTCCTCCCGGCGCCACCGTGCTGCTTCGCCTGCCGGGCTCCGCGAGGGAGTCGGTGCCCGTCGCGGACGGCGCGACGTCCGAGCGTCCCGCGGGCCCGGCGCAGGGGCTCGCCTTCGAGCTCGGCAGTGGCCGCGTCGTCGTCCTCGGCGAGGCCGGCATGGTGACCGCGCAGGTGGCGGGCCGCATACCGTACGGAACGAACACGCCCGGAAACGACAACGCGCGGTTCGTGCTGAATGCAATGCGCTGGCTGGTGCGGGCACTCTGAGAATCGGGGTTCAGCCCGGGAAGATCCCGCCGACGACATCCACGAGTGTGTGCGCGAGGATCCCCGGCCGCAGGCTCTTTCGCGCCGCGGCGAGCGCTCCGAACGCGAGCCCGTGAGAGCCGGCGACGAGCGCCGCGCGCCACCCCTGGAACGCGTGGCCGACCGCGCCGCGTCCATAATCCCCTCGATGCGCGTCGCTCTCCTGCAGATGAACCTCGCCTGGGAGGACTGGAAGTCGAACCACGCGGGCGCGGCGAAGCTCCTGAAGCGAGCGGCCGAGGACGGCGCGTCGCTCGCGCTCCTTCCCGAGATGTTCGCGACCGGCTTTTCGATGGACGGCGCGAAGATCGCCCAGCCGCCGGGCGGGCCCAGCGAGCAGTGGCTGCGCGGGATGGCGCGCGGGCTCGGGCTGCATCTCATCGCCGGGCTCGCCGAGACGTGCGACGCCGCGGGCGCGCCGTCGAAGCTGCCGTGCAACAACGCCCTCTGGGTGACGCCCGCGGGCGAGGTCTCGCGCTTCACGAAGCTGCACCCGTTCTCCTTCGCGGGCGAGGATGAACACTTTGCGGCGGGGCACGGCGTCGTCACGTGGACGATCCAAGGGCTCCGCGTGACGCCGCTCGTCTGTTACGACCTGCGCTTCCCCGAGCCTTTCCGTCTCGCGGCGAGCGAAACGGACCTCTTCGCGGTCGTCGCGAACTGGCCCGAGCGCCGCCGGGCCCACTGGCGGCTCCTGCTGAAGGCGCGTGCCGTCGAGAACCTCTGCTACGTCGCCGGCGTGAACCGCGTCGGCGAGGACGGCAAGGGCAACCGACACATGGGCGATTCCTCGGTGACGTCGCCGTGGGGAGAGACGCTCGTCAGCGCGGCCGAGACCGAGACGGTCCTGATCGCCGACGTCGACCCGGCGATCGTGGCCGACGCGCGCGCGAAGTTCCCCGCGCTCGCGGACCGCCGCGCGGGCTACGCCCGCTGACGAGCCTGGGCTCCTGAGCCGCCTGCATCATGGAGGGCCGTTCCGGCGGCTCCCATGTTGCCCTCAGGCGCGAGCCTGCGAGAGGAGTCCGTCATGGCGAAGCTTCTCCGGAACTCGACCCGCCCCGCCGTCACCGTGCAGGAGACCGCGACCGTCGAAGCCGCCGTGAAGGTCATGGTTCGGGAGCGAATCGGCGCCGTGATCGTCCTGCGCGGAAACGAGATGACGGGGATCTTCTCGGAGCGCGACATCCTCGACAAGATCGTCCTCGCGAGACGCGACCCCGCAAAGACGCCGGTCTCCGCCGTGATGACCTCGCCCGTCGTGGCCGTCGCCGGGAGCGCGGACGACGCGAAAGCGGCCGAAACGATGGCTGAGCGCCACATCCGCCACCTCCCGATCCTCGACGAGGAGAGCAAAGTCGTCGGGATGGTCTCCCTGAGGGGCGTCATGGAGGAGCGGATTGCTGATCTCGAGCACGAGCTGAACGTCCTCGAGGCCTACCTCGGCTACGACGGCGTCTCGGGCTGACAAACGTCGGCAGCCGCCCGGTCGGCTTGGCTTGTGAAATTCTTCACAAGGAGTCTGCGAGCCTAGCGCATCCTCATCATTTCCGGGCTCTTCCCTCGTCCCCATCCTCTTACTACCCGGAGGCCCTCAAAGCCGGCCCCCCAAAGAAGAGGAGGATCCACGATGGCGACGACGACATCCGCGCCCGAGACAAAGGTGCCGGAAGGGGCCACGAAACGTGACTCCCTCACGATCACCGACAACAGGACCGGCAAGGCCTACGAGGTCCCGATCAAGGACGAGACGATCCGCGCGATCGACCTCCGTCAGATCAAGGTGCAGCCGACCGACTTCGGCCTCATGACGTACGACCCCGCGTTCATGAACACGGCCTCGTGCAAGAGCAAGATCACGTTCATCGACGGCGACAAGGGCATCCTGAACTACCGCGGCTATCCGATCGCGGAGCTGGCGGAGAAAGCGACGTACCTCGAGACCGCGTACCTCGTCGTCCACGGTGAGCTCCCGACGAAGGCCGAGTACGAATCGTGGACGAACGACATCACGTTCCACACGATGGTCCACGAGAACATCAAGGACGTGATGAAGGGTTTCCGGTACGACGCCCACCCGATGGGGATGCTCGCGTCCACCGTCTCGGCCCTCTCGACGTTCTACCCGGAGGCCAAGGAGGTCCGCGAGAAGGCGACACGCCGCCAGCAGATCATCCGCCTCATCGCGAAGATGCCGACCCTCGCGGCGTTCGCGTACCGCCACTCCATCGGCTGGCCCTTCTCGTACCCGGACAACGAGCTCTCCTACTGCGCGAACTTCCTCCAGATGATGTATCGCGCGGTCGAGCCGAAGTACGTCGCGAACCCGGTGCTCGTGAAGGCGCTCGAGATCCTCTTCATCCTTCACGCCGACCACGAGCAGAACTGCTCGACGAACGCGATGCGCGCGATCGGCTCCTCGGAAGCCGACCCGTACTGCGCGGCCGCCGGCGCGATCGGCGCCCTCTACGGGCCGCTCCACGGCGGGGCGAACGAGGCCGTCCTGAGGATGCTCTTCGAGATCGGCTCGAAGGCGAACGTCCCGGCCTTCATCAAGTCCGTCAAGGAGTCCGGCGGCGAGACGCGCCTGATGGGCTTCGGCCACCGCGTCTACAAGAACTACGACCCGCGCGCGAAGGTCATCAAGCAGATGGCCGAGCAGGTCTTCGAGGTCACGGGCAAGAACCCGCTCCTCGACATCGCGCTCGAACTCGAGCGGATCGCCCTCGAGGACGAGTACTTCGTCAAGAGGAAGCTCTACCCGAACGTCGACTTCTACTCGGGCCTCATCTACCAGGCCATGAAGTTCCCCGTCGACATGTTCCCCGTCCTCTTCGCGATCCCCCGCATGTCGGGCTGGCTCGCACAGTGGGACGAGATGATGGCCGACCCGGACCAGAAGATCGCCCGCCCGCGCCAGATCTTCCTCGGCTCCGGCGAGCGGCACTTCGTGCCCTTCGAGAAACGCTAGCACCCGGCGCCCCGGATCCCGGATCGAACGCCGCCGCGGCCCGCCGCCCGGCGGCGTTCCTGTTTCCCGGCCCGTACCGCGTTACGATCGCCGAGAGGATCAGATGCCGAAAACACTCAAGGCCCGCCTCGCCGCCGGCGAGGCCGTCCACGGCCTCCTCTCTCCAAACGTCGAGGCGACGACGCTCGAGACGCTCGGGCTGGTGGGCTTCTCCTTTTACATCCTCGACACCGAGCACGGCCCCGCCGGCCCGCGCGAGGCCGAGGAGGCCGCGCGCGCCTGCGACGTCACGGGGATGACCCTTCTCGTGAGGCCGCGCGGTCTCGACCCGAAGCTGATCCTCCAGTATCTCGACGCGGGAGCGATGGGGATCATGCTGCCCGGCCTGCGCGAGACGGACGAGGCCCGGCGCCTCGTCGAGGCCGTCAAGTACCCGCCGAAGGGCCTGCGCGGGATCGCGGCCGTGCGGGCGAACCGGTGGACGCTCGGCCCGGAGAAGATCGAGGACTACGTGACGCGCGTGAACGGCGAAACGCTCGTCCTGCCCCAGATCGAGACGCTCGAGGCCGTCGCGAAGCTGTCCGAGCTCGTGAAGGTGCCGGGCGTCGACGGATTCATCGTCGGCCCGCGCGACCTCGCCATGGCGATGGGCTACCCCGGCGGGCCCGGCCGCCCGGAGGTCGAGGCCGCGGTCGACCGGATCACGAAGACCGTCCTCGACGCCGGGCTCCTGATCGGCACCGTCGCGGCGACCGGAGCCCGGGCCAGGGAGCTGATCGCCAAGGGGCACCGCATCCTCCTGCACTCCGTGACAGCCCTCCTCAAGAACGGGGCGGCGGCCTACTTCGCCGCCGCCGGCTGAGATCCCCCGGCGGCCTCCCCGTCGTAGAGCGCTCTGCGGCGAGAGCCGCCGCAAGAAAGGGGTCTAGCCGGTGTCCCGACGCCCGATCACCTCCGCCGTCTTCCTCGCGCTCCTGATCGGTGCGGTGCCCGCTCGGCCCGAGGAGGCGCCCATGCCGAAAGCCCGCCCGTCCATCCCGGAGTTCTTCAACGGCATCAACAAGGACACGATGGGGCGACTGGACGAGTTCTATGCGCCCGACGTCCTCTTCCGGGACCCCGTGGCGGAAATCCGCGGGATCGCCGGGATCAGGGCGTACTACTCCCGGATGTACGAGAACCTCATCTCGATCCGGTTCGACTTCGAGAAGGAGATCGGGCAGGGAGACGACGTCTTTGCCCCGTGGGTCATGCACATGCGCCACAAGTCGATCGAGGGCGGCAAGGAAATCGTCGTGCCCGGCGTCTCGCACATCCGCTTCGCCAACGGCAAGGCCGTCTATCACCGCGACTACTTCGACATGGGCGCGTTCCTCTACGAGCACGTTCCCGTGGTCGGCGCCGGTGTGCGCTACGTGAAGAGGAAGGTCGCCGGGCACTGAGGCCCGCAGGGCATTCAGACGATCTCGACGGGGATCGACAGCGACAGCGCGGCCTCGGGCCGGCACGCCCCCTCGCCGCAGGCGCGGAAGACGACCCGAACCCCCACGTCTCTCTTTCCCTTCGATGCCTTCTTCGAGACGGAAAAAGAGAGATTTGCTTCGAAGGTCCCGAGCCAACCCGTTTCGTCGTCCCGCGTCGAGTCGGGCAGGCGCAAACGTGCTGGAAGGGAAACTTCTTCGAAGGAAACATCGGATCCGGACCAGGCCTCGATCCTCAGGCCGTCGGGGCCCTGCAGGTGCCAGCCGGGGGCGACGGACATGCGAAGGCGCAGCGCGCCCTTCTCCCCTCTCGGCACCTTCGGCTCGACCGCCACCCCCTCGACGCGCACGGGCGTCCCATCAGCCGAGGAAACATTCACCTTCGAAGAAACATCACCCGCGCCAAGCCCCGCTGTCGGTCGACTCGCTCCTTCGCCGCCCGCGAGCGCGAGCAAACCGTACCTGTCTTCAAACTCGAACAGCGCCTCGAGGGCGAAGAACCACGACTCCGTCCCGTGCGGCGAGCGCACCATGAGCCAGGAGACCTCGTCCACCGCGTCTCTCGCCTCGCGCGCGAGCGCGCGATCGCCCGTCGTGAGGGCGAGTCGCGCGAGGGCGCGCGCCGCAGCGCCCGAGGCCGACGGGACCGCCTTGTCGAACAGATCGCGCCCGTTCGAGAGAAGGGCCTCGTTCCCCGCACCCGAGAACGTGAAGCCCGGGCCGTCCCGGCGGCGGAAACGCGCGCGGAGCGACTCGACCGCGGCGCGCGCCTCCTCGTGCCAGAGCCCGCCCGCGCCCGGGCCCTCGGCGTCCGCGAGGTCGAGGAGGGCAAGCGACAGGAACGCCTCGTCCTCGAGGAAGGCCGGGATCTTCGCCTCGCCGCGCTTCCACGTGCGCGCGAGGACGCCGTCCGGGAGACGCGAGACGCGGAGGAGGAACCTCGCCCCGACGCGCGCGGCCTCGAGGTAGCGCGGTTCGGAGAGCGCCCGTGCCGCGACGGCGAAGCCGGAGACGGCGAGCGCGTTCCACCCCGAAACGCGCTTGTCGTCGAGGGAGGGCGGAATCCGCTTTGCTCGCGCGGCGAGAAGCCGGGCGCGAAGCGGCGCGAGCCGATCTTCCGCACCGGGTGAAGAGGAGATTTTCTTAGAGAGAAAGAGGACCGACGCGCCGGTACCGCGCCCCGTCGCTTCCTCGGCGAAGTTGCCGCCCTCCCGAACCCCATACCATTCGCAGAAAAAATCTCCATCGCCCCGGCCGAGGACTTCACGAATTTGGCTCGGGTCCCAAACGAAGTATCTTCCCTCTTCTCCCTCCGAGTCCGCGTCCGTCGCCGCGTAGAAGCCGCCCTCGATGCCGCGCATCTCGTTCAGCAGGTAATCGCCCGTCTCTCGCGCGACCTGCGCGTAAAGAGGGTCGCCCGTGACGGATGCCGCCCGGGCGTAGACGCCGAGGAGCTGCGCGTTGTCCGTCAGCATCTTCTCGAAGTGAGGGAGGAGCCACTCGGCGTCCGTCGAATATCGGTGAAAACCGCCGCCGAGGTGGTCGCGGATCCCGCCGAGGGCCATTCCGTCGAGAGTGCCGACTGCGTGCGCGAGCGCGGCGGCGTCGCCGGCCGCGCCGCGCGCGAGGAGCCATTCGAGCGCGAGGTGCGGCGGGAATTTCGGAGCGTCGCCGAAGCCGCCGTACCGC
>JBAUSZ010000042.1:0-4409 GCA_049581965.1 Thermoanaerobaculia bacterium
GCCACTACGCGGATGCCGGATACGTCGGAACGCAGCTCTCGCGCATTCTCGGCATCCCGCTCGTGCACACGGGCCACTCGCTTGGCCGGGTGAAGCGGCGTCGCCTTCTGGACGCGGGCCGGCGCGACGCGGCGATCGAGCGGCAGTTCAACTTCCGGCGACGCATCGCCGCCGAAGAGGAGACGCTCGAGCAGGCGTCCCTCGTCGTCACGAGCACGGTCGAGGAGATCGACCGCCAGTGGGGCTCGTACGAGAACTTCCGCCCCGGGCGTGCCGCCGTCATTCCACCGGGAATCGACACGTCGCGCTTCTCGCCGCCGTCTCGCCCGGGCGGTCAAGAAGACGCCGAGTGGATCGATCAGTTCCTCCGCGAGCCCCAAAAACCGATGATCCTGGCCCTCTGCCGTCCCGCGCCGAAGAAGAACCTCTCGCGGCTCCTGGAGGCGTACGGCACGGATCCGGACCTCCGCGCGCGCGCGAACCTCGTCCTCGTCGCCGGGAACCGGGACGACCTCCGCCTCTCCGAACCCGAGGAGCGCAAGGTACATTCCGAGCTCCTGTACCTGATCGACAAGTACGATCTCTACGGGAAGGTCGCGATTCCGAAGCAGCACCGGCCCGAGGACGTGCCCGGCCTCTACCGGCTCGCGACGGCCCGCCGGGGCGTGTTCGTGAATTCCGCTCTCAACGAGCCCTTCGGACTCACGCTCGTCGAAGCGGCGGCGAGCGGCCTTCCGGTCGTCGCGACGCGCGACGGCGGGCCGCGGGACATCGTCGCGAACTGCCGTAACGGCCTGCTCTTCGACCCCCTCGACCCGAAGGCGATCGCGGCGGCGCTCAAGGACGCGCTCTCGGACGGACGGCGCTGGCGGCAGTGGTCGAGGAACGGGCCGAAGGGCGTGCGCGCGCACTATGGCTGGCCCGCGCATGTCGAGCGCTACACCAAGGCCGTGCGGCGGGTCCTCCACCGCGAGCGCAAGCGCCTGCGGCGGCACGTCACGTCGGTTCGCGGCGCGACACTCCCGTCGCGCCTGCACGAGGCCGGGCACGTTCTCGTGACCGACATCGACGACACGCTCCTCGGCGATCGGGAAGGCCTGCGCGAACTCCTCGACTGGCTCCAGTCGCAGGCGCCCCGCGTCGCGTTCGGAATCGCGACGGGCAGGACTCTCGCGATGGCACTCGCGATCCTCGGGGAATGGGGCGTGCCGCGACCGGACCTCCTCGTGACGTCCGTCGGCACGGAGATCTACTACGGCCCCTCGCTCACGCGCGATCTCGCGTGGGCCCGCCATATCCGGCCCCTCTGGAGGCGCGCGGGCCTGGCCGGGGCGCTCGCGGGCCTTCCGGGCCTTACGCCACAGCCGGCGATGAAGCAGGACGAGTTCAAGCTGAGCTACGACATCGACCCGGCACGCGTGTGGCCCCTCGAGCGCCTCCAGGGTCACCTGCGCGCGCGCGGCCTCCATGCGCGCCTCATCCGCTCACAGGACCGGTTCCTCGACGTCCTGCCGGTGCGCGCCTCCAAGGGCCTCGCGATCCGGCATCTCGCCTACCGGCTCGGGCTCCCCCTCGAGCGGTTCCTCGTCGCCGGCGATTCCGGCAACGACGTCGAGATGCTGCTCGGTGACACGCTCGGCGTCGTCGTCGGAAACCACAAGCCGGAAATGAAGGTCCTCGAGGGCGCCGACCGCGTCTACTTCGCCCGTTCGCCCTACGCGGGGGGCATTCTGGAGGGAATCCGCCACTACGAGTTCGCGTCCCTTGTCGCGGACGAGGTCGTCTCGTGATCGACGCGCTCGCCGCCTTCATGGCGGAGAACCGCGAGGCGCCCCTCCTCCTTCTGGAGCGCTACGCCTCCGAAGGGCGCCCGAGCCTCCTCCACACGGACATCCGTCAGGGGTTCGAGGACGTCCGGCGGACGTACGCAAAGCTCGACCTTTCCTCGACGCCCCTCGCGGACTTCGCGCGCGCCGCGCAAGAGGCCGAGATCCGCGAACCCTGGTTCCTCTTCTCGTTGCGCGAGGCTCTCGGTCGCTGGCGCTACCTTCGCGTCCACCGCGAGCGGCTCGTCCCGGAGGAGGTCCCCGTCGCGGAGTTCCTCGCGTTCAAGGAATCGCTCGTCTCCTCGGCGCCCGGCGAGGACGGGATTCTCGAAATCGACTTCGGCCCCTTCGGCCGGGACTTCCCGAAGCTCACCGAGCCGCGCTCGGTCGGACAGGGCGTCTCCTTCCTCAACCGGCAGCTCGCGAGCCGGATGTTCTCGAACCCCGAGCAGGGCAACGCGGCCCTCCACGAGTTCCTCGGGCTCCACGCGATCGACGGGCAGACGCTGCTCCTCCAGCGCCGGTTCCCGACGACCGCGGCGCTGCGCGCCATGTTGCGCAAGGCGATCCGCTCCGCCGAGGCCTTGCCCGAGGGGACGCCGTGGGGGGAGTTCGAGGACGCGTTCGCGCGCATGGGGTTCGCGCCGGGCTGGGGCGATACCGCGGGCCGGACGGCGGAGACGATGGGGCTCCTGTCCGACCTGTTCGAGGCGCCGTCCCCGGGAGCCCTCGAGGCCTTCCTCGCCCGGATTCCGATGATCTCGCGCCTCCTCGTCGTCTCGCCCCACGGTTTCTTCGGCCAGGACGGGGTGCTCGGCCTCCCGGATACGGGCGGCCAGGTCGTCTACATCCTCGACCAGGTTCGGGCCCTCGAGAAGGAGATGCGCGACCGCCTCTCCGGCCAGGGCGTCTCCGTGGAGCCGCGCATCCTGATCGTGACGCGCCTGATCCCGGAGGCCGGCGGGACGACCTGCGCGCAGCGCCTCGAACGCGTCGCCGGGTGCCGTTCGACGGACATCCTGCGCATCCCCTTCCGCAAGCCGAACGGAGAGGTGCTCACACGCTGGATCTCGCGCTTCCAGCTCTGGCCCTACCTCGAGCGCTTCGCCCGCGAGGTCGAGCGCGAGGTTCCCGCCGAGCTGGGCGGGAGACCCGACCTCGTGATCGGCAACTACTCCGACGGCGGCCTCGTCGCGACCCTCCTCTCGAAGAGGCTCGGCGTGACCCAGTGCCACGTCGCACACGCCCTCGAGAAGACCAAGTACCTACTCTCGGCGCTGCACTGGAAGGAACTCGAAACCCAGTACCACTTCTCGTGCCAGTACACCGCGGACCTCATCACGATGAACGCCGCGGACTTCATCATCACGAGCACCTTCCAGGAGATCGCCGGAACCGAGGAGACGGTCGGACAGTACGAGAGCTACCAGTCGTTCACGATGCCCGGCCTGTTCCGCGTCGTGAACGGGATCGACGTCTTCGACCCGAAGTTCAACATCGTGTCGCCGGGCGCAGACGCCGACGTCTATTTCCCGTACTCGGATACCGGGCGCCGCCTCACGAGCCTCACGCCACGGATCGAGGCGCTCGTCCTCGGGAACGATCCGCTTCCCTTCGCCCGGGGCCGGCTCGCGGATCGGGAGAGGCCGATCGTCTTCACGATGGCGCGGCTCGATCGCGTCAAGAACCTCACCGGCCTCGTCGAGTGGTACGCACGGTCGGAATCCCTGCGGCGGACGGCGAACCTCCTCGTCGTCGGAGGCAGCCTCGACCCCGCCGCCTCGGCCGATCACGAGGAGCAGGCCCAGATCGAGCGGATGCACGCGCTCTTCGAGGAGCACCAACTCGGCGACGGCGTCCGCTGGCTCGGCATGCGGCTCGAACGGAACCTCGCGGGCGAACTCTACCGCTGGATCGCGGACCGGCGTGGCGTGTTCGTCCAGCCCGCTCTCTTCGAGGCCTTCGGCCTCACGGTCGTCGAGGCGATGGCATCGGGGCTCCCGACGTTCGCGACGCTCCATGGCGGGCCCTCGGAGATCATCCAGAACGGCCGCTCGGGCTTTCACATCGACCCGAACGAGGGCGACAAGGCGGCCGCCTCGGTCGCGGACTTTCTGGATCGCTGCGCGAAGGATCCCGGCGAGTGGGAGCGGATCTCCCGCGAGGCGCTCCAACGCGTGGCGGCCCGTTACACGTGGAAGCGCTACGCCGACCGCGTCATGACGCTCTCGCGGATCTACGGCTTCTGGAAGTTCGTGACGGACCTGCAGCGCGAGGAGACGAAGCGCTACCTCCAGGTGCTCTACCGGCTGCAGTTCCTCCCACTCGCCTGGACCGTTCCGCAGGAGTGACAAACCTTGCCGGCGAAGCGACCGGGACCTAGATTGAAGCCTCGAGGAGGCGCTCGAACCATGCGAACGACGATGCTTCTCCTGACCGTTGCCGCCGGGCTCGCGCTCCCGGCCCGCCTGAACGCCGACGAAAAGAACGCGGGCCCGGGCGGCGCCCGGTTCTCGGTCGCCATGACGGTCGAGGACAAGTTCTCACGGGACCCGAAGACCGTCTTCGCGCCCGAGACGCCCG
>JBAUSZ010000043.1:0-3675 GCA_049581965.1 Thermoanaerobaculia bacterium
GTCAGGTCTCGTGCGGTCAGGAAGACGGCCGGGAGGGCCCGCGCGGCGGTCAGCCGCGTGACGCGCTTGCCGTCGCGATAGTGCTCGCGAACGCCCACGGCCAGGACGAGGCCGAGCGTCGTGTCCGTCCGGGCGTCTCCGCTCGCGCGCACGCGTGCCGACAGGACGGTGCGCGGCGCGAGGTGCGCGCGCGCTTCCGCGAGGTCTCGCGTGCGAAACGACGTCCTTCCGGAAACGAGCGCGAGCGCCTCGAGGAGGTTCGTCTTGCCCTGCCCGTTGTCGCCCACGACGAGGTTGAGCCGCGGATGGAACTCGACCCTGGTGCTCACGAGGTTCCGGAACGCGTCAGCGGTGAGGGACAGTATCTCCACGAAGCCTTTACATCCGCATCGGCATGACGACGTAGAGATAGCTCCGGATCCCGCCGAGGGGCTCGCCGGGCCGCCCCTGGCACTGGGCCTGCTCGTCCTTGACGAAGAGGTGAACGTCCTTGGTCTCGGCGGCCTCGAGAAACTGCTCGAGATAGCGGGCATTGAGCCGGAGGGTGACGGGGGCCTGGTCGTACGCGGCGGGGATCTCCTGCGAGCCGTCGCCGACTTCCTGGCTTTCGGACGATACGACGACGGCGCCTTTGTCGAACGCGAGGCTCACGGCTTTCGTCCTGTCGCCGGAGAGGAGCGCGATGCGGCGTACGGCCCCAAGGAGCTCTTCGCGCGGGACGACGGCCTTCTTGTCGTTTTCCTTGCTGATGACCTTTTCGTAGTCCGGGAAGCGTCGCTCGTCAAGCTTCGAGAAGAGCTTGCGCGCGCCCACCGCGAATCCGAGGTGGTTCGTACCGCGCACGATCGTCACGGGCGCATCGTCTGTGGCGTCGAGCTTGCCGAGCTCGTCCAGTATTTTCTTGGAGACGAGAACGGGCTCGAAACCCGCCTCGGCTTTCGACCCCTCGACCTCGACGAGCGCGAGGCGGTGCCCATCCGTGGCGACCATTTCCACGACACCGTTCTTCGCCTTCAGGAGGGCCCCCTGCAGCTGAAGGCGCATCTCCTCGGTCGATACGGCGAACCTCACCTTGTCGACCATTCGCCGGAGCGCCCCAAACGGAATCGTGAGAGAGGGCCCGCCGGCCGGCTCGGGCCTCGTCGGATAGTCGCCGGCCGGAAGCCCGTTCAGCCGGATGCGCAGCTTCGGCTCCTTGCACTCGAGGGAGACGTGGTTGTTCTCGAGGACTCGCAGCTTCAATTCGGCGTTCGGCGGCAGTTCTCTGACGACGTCGTAGAGCCGCCGGGCCGGTGCCGTGACGGCCCCCGCGCTCTTTTGCGAGGCCGTCGGGATCTCGGACAGGAGCGTCGTGTCGAGATCTGTTGCCGTGAGTGAGAGCGTGCCGTTTCGCGCTTCCAAGAGCACATTCGTGAGAATCTGATGCGTGGTTCTCTTCTCGACGACTCCCTGTATCAGGCTGAGTTCGCGAGCGAGAACCGAGGCTGAAATTGTCAGCTCCACGACGACTCCTTAACGAATCTGAATCGTATCATCCAGAACCCCCCGAAAGAAGTAGAAGTCGTAGTGGATGTCAAAAAGTGGATAGACATTCAACTCATTCATTATGAGTGGTTTAAACGCAGGTGAGACTTGTGAAACTCCGCCGACCAGATTGTGGACTCCGACGGTGAGAGAGGCCGTCCAGTTGGGTTATCCAGACACGCCGCGGACGGGTTGAAAAGCGGTGCGAAAGAACGTGGAAAAGTCAGCGGTACTGCGCAATGAAGCCCGCGAGGAGACGGTCAAATTCGGGATCTTCCTCGCGCAGCGCCGCGATCTTCCGGATCGCGTGCAGCGCCGTCGTGTGATGCTTGTCGGAGAAAAGCCGACCGATCTCCGGAAGCGAGAGGTGCGCCGCCTCCTTCAGGACGTACATGGCAACCTGCCGCGGAAAGACGATCGGCCCGCGCTTGGATCGTGCGCGCATCTCGTTGGGCTTGAGGCCGTAGTGGGCCGCGATCCCCTTCAAAATTTCGGCCGGAGAGGTCGCGTGCTCCTCGGCTCGGAAAACGTCCTTGAGGGCCTCGCGCGCGAGGTCCAGCGAAATCGGCTCCCCCTTGAGTGACGCGAACGCGACGACTCGGTTGAAGTAGCCTTCGAGCTCGCGGATCGAAGACTTGATCTTCGAGGCGAGGAAGAAGGCCACGTCGTCGTCGAGGACGACCTCGTGCGCGTCGGCCTTCTGCCGCAGGATCGCGACCTTCGTCTCGAAGTCGGGGAGCTGGATGTCGACGATGAGGCCTCCCTCGAAGCGGCTCTTGAGGCGATCCGTGAGCCCCGGAATCTCGCGCGGCGGCACGTCGGAGGAGAAGACGATCTGGTTGCCCTCGTCGTAGAGGGCGTTGAACGTGTGAAAGAGCTCGTTCTCGGACGCCTCCTTGCCGACGACGAACTGCACGTCGTCGAGAAGGAGAATGTCGGCCGCGCGGAACCGCTGGCGAACAGACTCCATCTTGTTGAATCTAAGACCGAGGACGACCTCGTTTACGAAGTTCTCCGACGTCAGGTAGATGACCTTCTCCCCAGGGCGACGCGAGAGGCGGCGGTGTCCGATCGCCTGCATGAGATGCGTCTTGCCGAGGCCGGTTCCGCCGCAGACGAGGAGCGGGTTGTACTGCCGGGACGTCTGGTCGGCGACGCGAAGCGCCGCCGCGTGGGCGAGACGGTTCGAGGAGCCCGTTACGAAGTTCTCGAAGGTGTACACGGGGTTCAGGCCGCCGCTGCGCCGCCGGGGCCCGGCCGGGACCTTCTGGGGGTCGACGGCCGACCGGAACTCGCCGTCGGCGCCGAACCGGATTTCCCGGTTGCCGACGCCCGCAAGACGCGCGGCCTCGGCAATTTGCGGCGCGTAGGCCTCGGGGATGTAGTCGACGAAGAGGGGCGTGCGAACCTGAACGAAGATCGCCTCGGGGGACTCGGCCTTCTGGCGCGAGTCGCGGAACCACGAATCGAATTCGCGCTCGTCTACCCGGGTCTTCAGATGCTCGAGAATCTTGGCCCAGGCATTAGGCTTTTCCACAGGAAGTCCACCGCTGTGAAAATCGGTCTTTCGCGGGGGGCGAGAGCCTACCACCCGCCGCGTGCAATAAGAAAGGGCCCGCCGGTTGACAGGCGACGCAGGCTCCCGGAGAATCCCCCTCCCCCCGGAGGACCTGCCGACCATGGCAAAGACGAAGCGCACGTTTCAGCCCAACAACCGCCATCGGAAGAGGACGCACGGCTTCCTCGTCCGGATGAGAACGAAGACGGGCCGCGCCGTCCTCGCCCGCCGCAGGGCCAAGGGCCGCAAACGCCTCTCCGCCTGAGCGGCGGCGGCGTCCGGGCCTTTCCGGGCACGCGCAGCCCGAGAGGTCGCCCATGAGCCAGAGCGTTTCACCGGAACCGCGCCCCGCGCGAGACCAAGCCTTGCCCCGGGCGGTCCGCATCGCTGCCCGCCGTGACTTCAGAGCAACGTACGACGCGGGGCGCAAGTACCATGGCCGCTTCGTCGTGGTCTTCGCGCGCCCCCGGGTCGGCGCGGGCCGCCTCGGCATCACGGCCACGCGCAAGGTCGGCAAGGCCGTCGTGCGCAGCCGCGCCCGCCGGCGCGTCCGAGAGATCTACCGCCGCTGGCGAGCGGTCCAGCCCCTCGCC
>JBAUSZ010000044.1:0-5218 GCA_049581965.1 Thermoanaerobaculia bacterium
CGCTTCCCGGCGCTCGCGGCGCGCGTCACGCCGGCACGCTGAGACGTCCCGTGCCGGCGGCCGCTACACTGGCGGCGTGTCCGACCCCGAGGCCGCCTCGTTCCGGCGGTCGATCACCCTCGTCCTCGTCGTCCTCGGCCTCCTGACGGCCGGATCGGTCTTCCTCTTCGGGCATCTCCTCTTCAAGTCGCTCTCGAGGGACGTCGTCAACGACGCAATCCTGCACACGCGGCTCGACGCGGAACGCCTCGCGCGCGGCATCGCCGAGCGCTCGGCGGGCGACCCCTACGTCCTGAGGCTCAAGCAGACCGAGATCGACCGGCTCATCCGGACGGGCGTCGCCGAACGCCAGATCCTCACTCAGGTCGAGGTCCTCGACAGCACGAAAAAGGAAGTCCTTTACTCCTACAGCGGCACGCTCACGGTGCCCGACCGCGCGCGGCCCGGCGTCGAGAACCCGAGCCTCTCGGGGGTGCGGCCCATCGAGCCCGGAACGGCCTCGCGCAGCTACGAGTTCGAGAACCCGGAGGCCAACCCCTACGACCTCGAGGTGCCGGTGGGCGATTTCGCCGTGCTTCGCTTCGGCGTCTCGCGCCGGATCCTCGCCGAGCGCGTCGAGAAGCTGCGGCGCGAGCTGTACCTGCGCACGTTCGCCGCCGCGAGCGTCTCTCTCCTCGGGATCGCCGCGGCGTCGGCCGCCGTCCTCCTCCTCGTGAGGCGTACGCGCCGGGTCGAAGAGGCGCGCGTCGAGGCCGAACGCCGCGCCGAGCTCGGGGAGGTCGCGGCGGGTCTCGCGCACGAGATCCGCAACCCGCTGAACGCGATGGGCCTGAATCTCGAGCTCCTCGAGGAGCGGCTCAAGGACGCGGCGGGCGGCCGTCCGGGCGCGCCGCCACCCGCCGAGCTCGCGCAGGCCGCGCGGCAGGAGACCTCCCGCCTCTCGCGCCTCCTCGGGGACTTCCTCTCCTACGCGCGGCCGTCGCCCCTGAGCGCCGTGCCCGCGGACCTCAACGATGCGGCGCGGGAGGCCGTCTCGTTCCTCGCGCCGGAGGCCGAGCGCCGGAGGATCCGCCTCGCGTTCGCGCCGCACGGGGGGGGCGCGCCCGCGCGGCTGGATCCCGCCCGCGTGAGGCAGGTCGTGCTGAACCTCGTCGCGAACGCGCTGGACGCCGTCGAGGCCGAGGGCGCCTCGGCCCGCGAGGTGGACGTCCGCGTCGAGGACGGCGGGACGAAGTGGCGCCTGACGGTCGCGGACCGAGGGCCGGGCGTCCCGCCCGCGAAGACGGCCGACCTCTTCAAGCTCTTCGTCTCGACGAAGCCGGCGGGAACGGGGCTCGGGCTGCCGATCGCCGAGCGCATCGTCAAGGCCCACGGCGGCGCGCTCACGCTCACGTCCCGGCCGGGCGAGCCCACGCGGGCCGAGGCGACGTTCCCGAAGGGGGCGTAGGCCGCGACGAACGGGAAGCTCCGTGGCCAGCCCGTCCGTTGCTCATGCGCGCGGATTGGCATATGATTTTGAGACGCAATCGCCGGAGGCTCCCATGAGAGACACGCGGAGCGCCGTTCGGGTCTTCGAGCTGATCCTCGCCGTCGTCCCGGCTGTATTGAACGGAGCGACCGGTTTCGACCCTTCGTACGCGCCGGCGGCGCAGCGGCCGATCGCGGAACTCACGTCGATTTCGGCGAGGGTGACGCCGTCTGGAGCGGTGCACTACGTTTTCGCCGGGTTCCATCCTGCGATCAGCGGCGTCGTCTTCAGCGGCGAGGGGTCCTGGAATCCCGTGACGAAGAATGCCTCGGAGGAGCTGATCTTCCCTCAGGGAAAGCTCCAGTCTCAGGGGTCCTGCGACGCTGATCCCTGGTCCGAGCAGACCCGGTGTTTGAAAGGGTTGGCGTCCGGCTCGAACGGCGCGCCGATGGACCTTGCGCTCCTGCCGTACGGACTGCCCGTGGGCGCAAACCTGCTTTCGGCGCAGGCGCACCTCAAGGCGAAGGCCGCGTACGCCGAGGGTCTCCGGAACCGTCCGACGCCGACCCCGACGCACACGCCCACGCCGCGGTTCCGGGCGGGAAGGAGGTCCCAGGGCTCGGGGGTCGCCTTTCTCCTGACGCCGACACCGGCCGAACAACTCGGCCGGGTGGGAACCCTCGCCGGCATCGGACGCGCAGCGGCGCCCGTCGCGGTGACTCCGACGCGGACGCCCACTCCCGCGGGTTCTCTCTATGGCGCCCGATACCAACCTCAGCTCGTGACGACTCTGAAGGTGAACGAGAGTGTTTCTCTCTCGGTCCGCGTCGAGAACACGTCCGGCCGCCTGTGGCTCATTGGGTGGCCTGCGCCGAGCAGCTTCGCGCTCTCATATCGCTGGTTCCAGGGATCGACGCCCGCGACCCCCCAGGGGCTCAGGGTACCGCTGACGGCGGCGGTCCCTCCCGGCGCGACCTCTTCTCCCCTGGTCGTTCGAATCCAGGCGCCGGCGGCGCCGGGGACGTACACGCTGAAGTGGGACATGCTCGAAATTGTCGGCGGAGGCGAAGTCCTGTTCTCGTCGAGGGGCGTCCCGACGTTCGACCAGACGGTCAACGTCACGAAGTGAGCGCGCGGCGGGCGTGAAATCCTCCTGCGGGCGACGGCGCCGCCGCATGCTCAGCGCGGCGGCAGGATCTTCGACGGGTCCGGCTCGGCCTCGCCGCGCTGGAACGCGAGGATGCGCGCGACGAGCGTCTTGACGGGCGCCGGGAAGGTGAGGAGGAGCTGGCCGGTGGGATCGAGGATCACCTGCTCCGTCGCGCCCGAGGCGAGGAGCTCGCCCGTCCCTTCGCGCCGGATCTCGTAGTCCATCGCGAGCTTCGCGGTTTCGGTCGGCACGAGGCGGGCCGTCACGGCGAGGCGGTCGTCGAGGCGCGCGGGGCGCTTCAAATCCATCGCAACGCGGGTGATCGGCACCTTGTAGCCGTGCGCGAGGGCGTCGGCCGGCGTGAGGCCGAACGTGGCGCAGAGCGCGTTGCGCGCGACCTCGAAGTACTGGACGTAGTGTCCGTGCCAGACGACGCCGTAGGAGTCCACCTCGGGGAAGCGGACCTCGAAGCTCACGGAAAACGTGCGGGGCGTCACCGGCGGATTGTGCCCCGAACGGCGGGAGCCGTGCCCGGCGCGCCGAGGCCAGGGTTTGGCGCCGCGGGACCACGCGCCGACCTTGCGTTCCTGGCGATCGGGACTCATTCTTTTCCGAGCAACGAGGACCGATCTCGAGGAGGATTTCGTGACGAAGAAAGATCTCCTGGCCGTCGCTTCGGCCGTCTCGCTCCTGAGCCTTCTTCCCGGCCCGATGTCGGCCACTGGCCTCGACATGGTCGGTGTCCCCTTCGACGCGGTCGTCACGAGCGTCAAGGTCGAGATTTCCGATCGTTCGGTGACGCACTACACCATGAAGGGATCCTCCGGGCCGCTCCAATACACGAGCGACGCCCGCTACGACCCGGCGACGGGCCAGACGAAGGAAACGCTCACGCAGGACGGCACCGGAAACAAGATCACGTCGTCGGCGAACTGCCCGGCGGATCCGTGGCTCACGAACATCGGGTGCACGGGAGGGCTGGTCAATGCCAATGGCGACTTCAAGCCGGACGTCCTCAGCAAGATCATCCAATTGAAGGCGCCCGTGAGCGCGTTCCTCATCCACGACTATCCCGATCGCGCAAAGATCAAGGCCGAGTTCGAACGGGCGCGCCAGGAAATGACCAGGAAGGCGCTCGAGGACGCGAAGCAGAGGCGGCTCCGCGCGAAGATGCTGGTTCCTCCGACGCCGACGCGTTCCGTTCTCGGAACCGCCGCCGGGATGAAGAACCCGGGAGGCTTCGGCGGCACGACGATGCCCATCGCCACCCCCACGCCAACGTACCCGCCGTACGGCGCCGTGTACACGGGCGGGAACCCGCCCGTGACGATGAGCGCCAGTCAGGCGCCGCTGAACGTCTCGATCACGGTGCAGAACACGAGCTCGCAGACCTGGACTTCGGGGGGCAACTTCCACCTCTCCTACCACTGGTACCAGGGTGGCGCCCAGCTCGTGAGAGACGGGGAACGCACGTTCATGCCGGTCAACGTCACGCCGGGCAGGACGGTGAATCTCAGCGCGACGGTGAAGCCTCCCCCGACGCCCGGGGCGTGGGCGCTCCAGTGGGACATGGTGAACGAGGGCGTGGCGTGGTTTTCCGACAAGGGAGTACCGATGAGCACGCCCAGGAACGTGAACGTGGTTCCGTAAGGCGAAGCTTTGCGCCGCCCGAAGAAGGACGAAAGAGGAGAAACGACATGAAGGCGAGAGGCATCGGGGTGGGCGCGGCCGTTGTCGCGATAGGAATTCTGGCGACGCCGTGCGTGGTGCGCGCCTTCGGCGTCCTGGAGGTGGGTCCCGACGATCCCCCGATTCAGCCGCAGCTCGACACGGTGACAGTCTCGCTGGAAAACGAAGGCCGGGTCCGCTATCTCATGACCGGACACTTGGTAACGAGTAAAGGTCCGGTGGCGCTGAGCGCCGAGGGGTGGTTCGACCCGGTGGCGCGACGCGCCGTGGACACATTCGTGGTCGGCACGTTGAATTTCAACAGCAGGGCCAGCTGCATCACGGACCCATGGCTGGCGTCCCAAGTCGTCTGCTCCGACGTCAACGTCAACCCACCCCTGCCGAAGGTCATCGCACAGCCCTCTTCGCCTCCCAGCGCCGGGTTTTTGAACGACCCGGACCGCGCGATGCTCGTCGCCGCGTATCGCAAGGAGCTGGACAGGCAGAATGCGCTCAAGACCGCGAAGCAGAAGAGGCTGCGCTCGCAGATGGTGATTCCTCCGACGCCGACCCGGTCCGTTCTTGCGTCCGCCGCGGGGCTGAAGAACGCGGGCGGCGTCGGCCTTGGGGCCGGATCCCCGAAGTCGCAGCCCGCGGTCACGCCGATGTCGACCCCGGTCTACCCGCCCTACGGCGCCGTGTACACGGGCGGGAACCCGCCCGTGACGATGAGCGCCAGTCAGGCGCCGCTGAGCGTCTCGATCACGGTTCAGAACACGAGCTCGCAGACCTGGACTTCGGGGGGCAACTTCCACCTCTCCTACCACTGGTATCAGGGTGGCGCCCAGCTCGTGAGAGACGGGGAACGCACGTTCATGCCGGTCAACGTCACGCCGGGCAGGACGGTGAATCTCAGCGCGACGGTGAAGCCT
>JBAUSZ010000045.1:0-1877 GCA_049581965.1 Thermoanaerobaculia bacterium
CCTGAAGGGCGCGGCCGCCGAGGCTCGGCCCGTGGCCGCGCGCGGCGACCTCGCGTCCGACGAGAAGGCCACGATCGAGCTCTTCGAGCGCTGCAGCCCGTCCGTCGTCTACATCACGAGCCTCGCCCGGCGCCCTGTGAACTTCTTCGAGATGACGGAGATCCCGCAGGGTTCGGGCTCGGGCTTCGTGTGGGACCGCCAGGGACACGTCGTCACGAACTTCCACGTCATCCAGGGCTCCGACTCCCTCGTCGTGACGCTCGCGGACCGGACCGACTGGAAGGCGACCGTCGTCGGCGTCGAGCCCGACAAGGACCTCGCGGTCCTGAGGATCGCCGCGCCCGAGGCAAAGCTCCCGCCGATCCTCGTCGGGGCGAGCCGCGACCTGAAGGTCGGCCAGAAGGTCTTCGCGATCGGGAACCCCTTCGGCCTCGACGAGACGCTCACGACGGGGATCGTGAGCGCCCTCGGGCGAACGATCGAAGCCGTCACGGGCCGCAAGATCCAGAACGTCGTCCAGACGGACGCCGCGATCAACCCGGGGAACTCGGGCGGACCGCTCCTCGACAGCGCGGGCAGGCTCATCGGCGTGAACACGCAGATCGCGAGCCCCTCGGGCGCGAGCGCCGGGATCGGGTTCGCCGTCCCCGCCGACACCGTGAACGAGGTCGTCCCGCAGCTCATCGCGCACGGGCGCGTCATCCGGCCGCGGCTCGGGATCTCTCCGGTCCAGGAGGGCCTCCTCCGACGGCTCGGCGTGTCGGGCGTTCTCGTCGCGACCGTCCAGGACGGAACCGGTGCCGCGAAGGCCGGCCTGAGACCCACGCGGCGCGGCGCGGACGGCTCGATCGTTCTCGGCGACATCATCGTCGGCATCGCCGGCAGGAAGGTCGAGAGCTACGACGACCTCGTCTCCATCCTCGAGAAGCAGAAGATCGGAGACACCGTGGCCGTGCGAATACTCCGGGACGACCGCGAGATCACGGTCGACGTCGCGCTCTCGGCGTCGCGCTGATCCGGAACGTCTCGCGCACCGCGCCGAGCGGCGCGCCACCCACGCCGAAGCTCCGCTCGACGAACCGGACGTCCCCGCCTCTCCCGACGACGACCGACGTCGACGCGCGGGTCCCGTAGTCCGGGAGGACGACGAAGGCGGCCGAAAGCGCCCTCTCCCAGTCGAGAGGCAGCCCCGTCTCCGGAAGCGTGTCGTCGGCGGCGAGCGATCGATTTTCCAGAAGGGCGAGCAGGCGACCCTCGAGGTCCTCAGCGTCCCGCGCCACGGCGAGCGCTTGCTCGAAACGCTCACGCGCCTCGATGACCTTCGGCCACGGCGTTTCGAGGAGGTGATTCGAGAGGCCGTAGACGCCCGGCGCCAGCGCGACCGGTCCCCCCTCCACGTTCGAGAACGTGAAGACCTCGAGTCCGTCCGAGACGATGAGATTGAACCCTTCGAAGGAACTCGCGCCGTCCCGGATTCGCGAGAGGAACTCTCGCGCGGACTCCGCTCCCCGAAGGAATCCCGCGGCCAGCGCGCCCCGCGACGGCGCCCCGCTCTTCTTTGGAATGGAAAGGTCGCGGAAGTTCGTCAGCGCCGCGAAACGGCCCTCGCGCGTCACCCCCAGCCAGGTTCCGCCGGCCTCGAGGTCACGGCCCGCGAGGACACCGGGCGCGTCGGGCCACCACGCGGCGGGCGCCGTGGGGCGCGCGAAAAACTCGTCGCGGTTCGCGGCGGCGGCGAGGCGCGTTCCCGGCGATGCCTCCCACGCGAGCACGATCAGGCACACGTCAACGCCTCGACCCGGCGGCTGCGAAGACGGTGAGCTCGCGGCGCGCGGCGAGAATCGCCTCGCCCTCGCGGACGCGGCCCGTCGAGAGCA
>JBAUSZ010000046.1:0-3984 GCA_049581965.1 Thermoanaerobaculia bacterium
GCGGCGGCGGCCGGGTAGTGGTTGAAGTCCACGGCGTAGGCCTCGGCCGCGGTGCCGGCCGAGCGCATGTCACCCATCGTCCTCTTCTGCTTGGCGCGCTGGATCGCGTTGAGAAGGTTCGGAATGGCGATGGCGACGATGATGCCGATGATCGCGACGACGATCAGCAACTCGATGAGAGTGAAACCCTTGTTCCTTTTCATTTGAGATCAACCTCCGCATCGCCTCTTTCAAGAGCCGTGCCGTGCCTCCAAATCGAGACCTCGAAGAGGTTTAAGGTGGAATCCCCCCCGCGCGGGCCAACCGGCGACTAATTTTTGTCGCGCCTGCCGGGGAGAACCCTACGGCCTTTGTCGCTCGGCGACCCCTTGCCCGGGGTCCCGTTTCCCCCCGAGCCTAGAATCCCGGGCACGTGATTCCGAGGCCCCCCTTCGCGTGCGACCTGACCGTCGAGCGCGAGCTCGAGGAGTTCGAAAGGCTCAAGCCCCGGCTTCTGGAGGTCTGGGACTCGATCGCGGGTCGGGACGAGGAGCCTCACACGTCGGTCGTCGTGCCGTCCCTCACGCTCGACCAGGCCGAGCTGACGAAGCTCGATGGCGCGAGCTTCTACGAAGAGCGACTCCTGTTTCTCCTCATCCGGCTCCGCAACCCCCGCGCGCGGGTCGTCTTCGTGACGTCGCAGCCCGTCCACCCCCTCGTCCTCGAGTACTACTTCCAGCTCCTCGTCGGGATCCCGGCGAGCCACGCCCGGAGCCGGCTCACGCTCCTCTGCGCCCACGACGCCTCTCCGCGCTCGCTCACGGAAAAGATTCTCGAGCGCCCGCGCCTCCTCGAGCGGATCCGCGCGGGCATCCCCGACCGCTCGCGCGCGTACCTCACGGTCTTCAACTCCACTCCGCTCGAGCGAAGGCTCGCCGTCCTGCTCGGCATCCCGCTGAACGGCGTCGACCCCGCGCTCAACGCGCTCGGGACGAAGTCCGGGAGCCGGAAGGTGTTTCGCGAGGCGGGAATCGCCTGTCCGGCGGGCCACGAGGACCTGAGGGACGACGCGGATCTCGAACGGGCGCTCGTCGACCTCAAGCGCCGCAATCCAGGGCTGAGGAAAGCCGTCGTGAAGCTCAACGACAGCTTTTCCGGCGAGGGCAACGCGATCTTCCGTTTTCCCGAGGGTGCGCCCGACACCGCCACGGTCCGCGCGCAGCTCCCGAATCTCGAGTTCTCGGTCGGATGGGAGACGTGGGACGCGTTTCACGACAAGTTCCGGCGCATGGGCGGCATCGCCGAGGAGTTCCTCGAGGGCGCCGTGAAGGCGTCGCCGTCGGTGCAGCTGCGCACGGGGCCGCGCGGCGACGTCCTGCCGATCTCGACGCACGACCAGGTCCTCGGCGGGCCGAGCGGCCAGGTCTTCCTCGGCTGTCTCTTCCCCGCCTCGGGCGAGTACCGCCGCGAGATCACCGCGGCGGCGACGAAGATCGGAGAGGCGCTCGCGGCGCACGGCGTCGTGAGCAGGTTCGCGGTCGACTTCCTCGCCGTGAAGGACCGCGCCGAGGACGCGTGGCGCCTCTACGCGCTCGAGATCAACCTGAGGATGGGCGGCACGACGCACCCGTACCTCGCGCTTCAGTTCCTCACGGGCGGCCGGCTCGACCCCGAGACGGGACTCTTCCTCTCGCCGCGCGGCTCGCCGAAGTTCTACCGGGCGACGGACAACCTCCAGTCGGAGGCCTACCGAGGCCTGTTGCCCGAGGATCTCATCGAGATCGTCACGATCAACGCGCTCCACTACAGCCACAACTCCGAGTCGGGCGTGCTCTTCCACCTCATCGGCGCACTCTCGCAGTACGGCAAGCTCGGCATGACGGCGATCGGAAACAGCCGCGAGGAGGTCGAGGCGCTCTACGAGAGGACGCTGCGCATCCTCGACCGCGAGACGACCGTCGGTCGCTGACCGGGTCACGGCCGCCTCGCGCGAGGCCCGACGCGGCTCGGCGGGTTAGCATCCGCTCGCCATGTCCCGGCCCACGCGCGAAGCGGGGATCCTCCTGCACCCCACGTCCCTCCCGTCCCGCTACGGGATCGGCGACCTCGGCCCCGCCAGCGACGCCTTCCTGGACTGGGCGTCCTCCGCCGGGTTGCGGCTCTGGCAGGTCCTCCCGCTCGTCCCGCCGGGCTCCCACGACTCGCCCTACGCGGGCCTGTCCGCCTTCGCCGGAAACCCGCACCTCATTTCGCCCGAGTGGCTGCTCGAAGAAGGCCTCCTCCCGGCCTCGGCCCTCGAGGGGGCGCCGGACTTCCCGGAGGATCACGTGGACTTCGACGCCGTGCACCCCTTCCGGGAGCGCCTCCTGCGCGCCTCGTTCGACCACGCGCGCTCCCTCGGGGCGAGCGTGACGGACGCCGTGGGGCGATTCGAGGCGTCGCCCGTGCATTCCGCATGGCTGCCCGACTGGGCCCTCTTCGCGGCGCTGCGCGAGGCCAGCGGCGGAGCGACATGGACCGCGTGGGACCCCGCGCTCGTGGCGCGAGACGAAAAGGCCCTCGCCGAGGCGCGCGCGTCGCACCCCGACGCAATCGCCTTCCACGTCTACGTGCAGTTCCTCTTCTTCCGGCAGTGGGAGCGGGTCAAGCGGGCCGCGAACGCGCGCGGGATCTCGATCCTCGGCGACCTCCCGATCTACGTGGCGCTCGACAGCGCCGACGTGTGGTCCCAGCGGCGGCTCTTCGCCGTGGACACGGCGGGCCACCCGGAGTTCGTCGCGGGCGTTCCGCCCGACGCCTTCGCCACGGACGGGCAGCTCTGGGGCCACCCGCTCTACCGGTGGGACGTCCTCGCAGAAGAGAACTTCGACTGGTGGATCGAGCGCGTCCGCGTGAACCTCCGCCTCGCGGACCTCGTGCGCCTCGACCACTTTCGCGCCTTCGCGGGGTACTGGAAGATCCCCGCCGGCGCGGCGTCGGCCCGCGAGGGTCACTGGGTGACCGGGCCCGGTCTCATGCTCTTTCTCGCGATCCGGCACGCGCTCGGCGACGTGCCGATCGTCGCCGAGGACCTCGGCGACATCACGGACGACGTGCGAAAGCTCGTCGCGACGCTCGGGCTGCCCGGGATGAAGGTCCTGCAGTTCGCCTTCGGCGAGATCGACAACGAGCACCTCCCGCACAACCACGTGCAGAACTGCGTCGTCTACACGGGAACGCACGACAACGACACGACGGCCGGCTGGTACTCCGCGCAGCCCGACTGGGCGCAGCAGCGCTTCCGCGACTACTTCGGGGTCGACGGCCGCGATCCCGCCGGCGTCCTCGTCCGCGCGGCCTACTCGTCCGTCGCCGACCGCGCGATCGTGCCGCTCCCGGACGTCCTCGCCCTCGGGTCCGAGGCGCGCCTGAACGTCCCGGGCCGCGCCCACGACAACTGGACCTGGCGCGCCCCGAAGGACGCCTTCCGCCCCGAGGTCGCCTCCCGCCTGCGCCACCTCGCCGAGCTGACGGGCCGCCTCGCGAAGACCCCCTAGGGCTTCACGCGCTCCGAGGGGTGCAGGATCACGCTCTCGCCGAGGCCTCCCGCCGCGCTGCCGCCGCGGTAGGCCTCCTCGCCGTGGACGCGCCGGTCGAGGCCGTCGAGCTCGGCGTGGAGTGTGACGCGCAGCGGCGTCACGGCCTTCACGAGGAGGAGGACGACGCCCGTCATGACGAGCGCGTAGACGAAGACGGCGCCGACCGCGCCCGCCTGGATCCCGAGAAGCGCGGGGTTCCCGAAGAGGAGGCCGTTCGCTCCGTCGGGGTTCGCGGCCTTCGACGCGAAGACGCCCGTCAGGAGCGAGCCCGTGATCCCGCCGATTCCGTGGCACGCGAAGACGTCGAGCGTGTCGTCGAGCGACGTGCGGCCGCGCAGGCGCAGCGCCGCGAAGCTCGCGAGCGCCGTGAGGGCCCCGATCGCGAGGGCCGAGAGCGGCGAGACGAAACCGGCCCCCGGCGTGATCC
>JBAUSZ010000047.1:0-4145 GCA_049581965.1 Thermoanaerobaculia bacterium
GGGTCGTGCCGGAGCGATCGGACATTCGGTGCCTCCGTCGGTTTTTCGGAAAGTGACAATCTACCTTGATTCGTTGCGCGGCGATCCCCATAGTTTTCGGTGGAGACGCCGACGGAAATGGGGGAAGGACCGCCGCGACGCTGGACGGACGGGATCGATCCCGGCCGGAATCCTCACCGTGAATTCGACGCCTGCGGCGTCGGATTCGTGGCCCATCCGCGCCTCTCGTCCCACCGCGTCCTGCGGCTCGCCCTCGGGGGTCTCTCTCGCGTCGCCCACCGCGGCGCCACGGGCAGCGACCGGACGGGAGACGGGGCCGGCGTCCTCACGCGGATTCCCGAACCACTCCTCCGGCGAGACGCGGCCCGGCTCGGCCTTCCGCTGCCCGAGAGTGCCCCGCTCGGGATCGGGACGTTCTTCTTCCCCCGCGGGAGCGGCGCCGAGTCCAGGGCAGCGGCCCTCGTCGAGAAGACGCTCCGTGACGAAGGCCTGCCGTTGGCCGGGTGGCGTGAGGTGCCCGTGCGAACGGGACGCCTCGGCGGCTGGGCCGAGGCGTCCCGGCCGGCGGTGAGACACGCGCTCCTGACGAGTCCGGAAGCGATCGACGCCGACGAGTGGGAGCGCCGTCTCTATCTCGCGGGGCGAGTCGCGGCGCGCCGCGCCCGCGCCGAGGGTCTCGACGGATTCTGGGTGGTCTCGATCTCGCACCGGACGCTCGTCTACAAGGCGCTCCTCACGGGGACGGAGCTGAAGGCCTTCTACCCCGACCTCGAGGACCCCGACTACGCGACGAGTCTCGCCGTCTTTCACCAGCGCTACTCGACGAACACGCTCCCGAGCTGGAGTCTCGCGCAGCCGTTCCATCTCCTCGCGCACAACGGCGAGATCAACACGTTGTGGGGAAACCGCAACGCGATGCGCGCCCGCGAGCCCGAGCTCGCGTCACCCGTCTGGGGCGACCGCCTTGCGCGCCTCCTGCCCGTGCTGACGGACGAGGGGAGCGACTCGACGAGCCTCGACGAGGCTCTCGAGCTCCTCGTGCGTTCGGGACGCGACCCGCTGCACGCCCTCACGATGCTCATCCCGGACGCGCCGCAGGGCCACCTGCCGGCACCGCTCCGAGCCTTCTACGACTTCCACGCGGGCCTCATCGAGCCCTGGGACGGACCGGCGGCCGTCGCGTTCACGGACGGGACCGTCGTCGGCGCCCACCTCGACCGCTCGGGCCTGAGGCCCATGCGCTGGAAGATCGCGGACGACGGCCACGTCGTCGCGGCGTCGGAAGCCGGCGTCGTGGACCTCGACCACGAGCACGTCGTCGCGACCGGACGCCTCGGCCCGGGCGAGACGATCGCGGTCGATACGGCGACCGGCGACATCCTCCTCGACGCGGACGTGAAGGCGCGACTCGCCCTGAGCCGGCCTTGGTCCGAGTGGGCAAGCCGGCACGTGCGGCACGTCGCGCCCGCGCCGGGCCCGCGAGAGGCTCTGCCTGCGGCCGACCTGCTCGTGAGGCAGGCCGCGTACGGCTGGGGCGTCGAGGACCTGCGCTACGTCCTCGCTCCGTCGGCCGCCGGACAGGAGCCCGTCTTCAGCATGGGTGACGACGCGCCGATCCCGCCCCTCGCGAAGGCGCCGCAGCCTCTCTATGCCTTCTTCCGTCAGCGCTTCGCGCAGGTCACGAATCCCGCGATCGACTCGCTGCGCGAGACGGCCGTCATGTCCCTGCGCATGGATCTCGGGAGGGGCGGCTCGCTCCTTCTCGAGGAGCCGGGCGACGCGCACTTCCTGAGTCTCGACCATCCCGTCCTCCTCGAGGACGAAGTGGCGGCGATCCGCGCGGCGTCCGAATTCCGCCCCTGCGTTCTCGACGCGTCCTTCGACGCCTCGTCCGGTGCCGACGGCCTCATCTCGGCGCTCGACGCGCTCGCGGCACGGGCCGAGGAGGCCGTGCGCGCGGGCTCGGAGATCCTCGTGATCACGGACAGGGGAATGACGAGCGAAAGGGCCGCGATCCCCGCGCTCCTCGCGCTCGGGGCCGTGCGCGAGCACCTCCTGCGGGCCGGCCTCCGCTACCGAGTCGGTCTCGTCGTCGAGGCGGGGGACGCGCGCGACGTCCACCACCTCGCCGTGCTCCATGGGTTCGGCGCGGAGGCCGTGCACCCCTGGCTCGCGCTCGCCTCCGTCCGGGCGTTGGGCGAGACGGCCGGCGCGGAGGGCGACGCCGTCGGCTCGTTCCGCGCCACGGCGGAGAAGGGCCTGCGCAAGGTCCTCGCGAAGATGGGGATCTCGGCTCTCTCGTCCTACTGCGGAGGGCAGGTCTACGACGCTCTCGGCCTCGCACCCGAGGTCATGGAGAAGTGCTTCCGCGGCACGGCGTCGCCCCTCGGCGGCCTCGGCTTCGCGGAGATCGCCGCCGACGTTCTCTCCGTTCACCGCGCAGCGTGGGAGAGCGCGGCACTGCCGGACCACGGCCGCGTGCGATACCGCAAGGACGCCGAGGAGCACGCGTGGTCGCCTCCTGTCGTCGTCTCCCTCCAGAAAGCCGTGAAGGGCTCGGAGGAGGCGTGGGCGGAGTTCCGGGAGAAGGCGGACGCGCACGCCCCGTCCGTCCCGCGGGACCTCATCGGGTTCGCTCCTGAGACCCCCGTCGGCGTCGAGGAGGTCGAGAGCGCGTCCGAGATCGCGAAACGCTTCATCGCATCCGCGATGTCGCTCGGGGCGCTCTCGCCGGAAGCGCACGAGACGCTCGCGATCGCGATGAACCGCCTCGGGGCCCGCTCGAACTCGGGCGAGGGCGGCGAGGATGCCGGGACATGGACCGGCGCCGGGGCCGACCGTCGGGACAACCGGATCAAGCAGGTCGCGTCCGCACGCTTCGGCGTCACGGCGGAGTACCTCGTGCGCGCCGACGAGCTCGAGATCAAGGTCGCGCAGGGGGCCAAGCCCGGCGAGGGCGGCCAGCTCCCGGCGCACAAGAACTCGCCGCTCATCGCGCGCCTGCGCCACGCGGTGCCGGGGATCCCGCTCATCTCGCCGCCGCCGCACCACGACATCTACTCGATCGAGGACCTCGCGCAGCTCATCCACGACCTGAAGGAGGTCAACCCGCGCGCGCGCGTCGGCGTCAAGCTCGTCGCGGAGGCGGGCGTCGGTCGCGTCGCGGCAGGCGTCGCGAAGGCCTACGCGGACTACGTCCTGATCGCGGGTCACGCGGGCGGCACTGGTGCCTCGCCGCTCTCGTCCATCAAACACGCGGGCTCGCCCTGGGAGCTGGGCCTGGCCGAGACGCAGCTCGCGCTCGTTGAGAACGGCCTCAGAAAAAGGATCGAGGTCCGCGTGGACGGCGGCCTGAGGACCGCGCGCGACGTCGTGATCGCGGCCTGTCTCGGCGCGGAGGCCTTCGGCTTCGGCACGGCTCCGCTCGTCGCGGCCGGCTGCGCGATGGCGCGGCAGTGCCACCTCAACACGTGCCCGACGGGCGTCGCGACGCAGCGCGAGGACCTGCGGAAGAAGTACCGCGGGACGCCGGATCACGTCATGGCGTACTTCATGCACCTCGCCGAGGACGTCCGGGAGATCCTCGCCTCGCTCGGCGCACGGAGCGTGGACGAGATCGTCGGCCGCGCGGACCTTCTCGCGCGCGTCTCGCGCCCCGAGTCGCCGCGGTCGGGACTCCTCGATCTCTCGCTCCTCCTCCAGCGGGCTGGCGGCGAGGCGTCCCCGCGCAGGCGGATGCAGGTGCGCAACGACCGCCCGCGCACGGGTCCCCAGTTTCCGTCGCTCGACAGCGAAATTGTGGCGCCCGTCTCGGCGAGCCTCGGCATCGGCCGGCCTTACGCGGGCGCATTCGAGGTGAGGAACCACAACCTCTCCGTCGGAGCACACCTCTCGGGCGAGCTCGTGCGGGCGTTCGGGACGCTCCCGCCCGGCGCCGTCCGCCTCAGGTTCCGGGGTCCGGCCGGGCAGAGCTTCGGCGCGTTCGCAATCCGTGGCCTGACGCTCGAGCTCGAGGGCGAGGCGAACGACGGCGTCGGCAAGGGCCTCTCGGGCGCCGAGATCGTGATCCGCCCGTACCCGCGGGCGGGCTATGCGGGACGCGCACGCGAGCAAGCGCTCCTCGGGAACGCCGCGCTCTACGGCGC
>JBAUSZ010000048.1:0-52185 GCA_049581965.1 Thermoanaerobaculia bacterium
CCCGGCGCGCGTGAGCGCGAGGCCGACGAGGACGACGCCCGCCGCGAGGAGCTTGCCGGCGTCGAAGCGCTCCCCGAGCCACAGCGCCGACGCGACGCCGGCGAGGACGGGCGTGAGGAACCCGAGGCTCGTCGCCTGCGCGACGCCCAGCGTCCGCACGGCCTCCGGCCACAGGCGAAAGGCCAGGGTGAGGGGAAGGAGCGCCGACAGGACGACGATGACCCACGTGCCCGCGTGGACGGCGCGGTAATCCTGGCGGAACATGTCCGGAAGCGCGTAGAGGAGGATCAGGGCCGTGCCGCCCGCGAACGTCGAGGACTGCGCCGTCAGCGGAGACATCCGTCTCCCGACGCGCGACGACGCGACGTTGTAAAGGCCCCAGGACGTCGCGGCGCCGAGGCACAGGAAGTTCCCGGCCGCGCTCCCGAGGCCCCCGCCGCGCGCCGCGTTCACGAAGAGTGCAACGCCCGCCCACGCGACGAGCGCGCCGAACACGGCGAGCACGCCCGGGCGCTCCCAGCCGAGCAGCGCGACGAGGAGCATCGCGACGAGCGGGGAGACGGAGTTCAGGATCGCCGCCGAGAAGCCGGTCGTCGAGGCGAGACCCTGCGCGTAGAGCCACTGGTAGACGCCGACGCCGGAGAGGGCGAGCAAGGCCGCGAGAGAGCGCACGCCCGGAGCCGGGAGGACCCGCTCGCGCCGGATCCGCGCCTCGGCGAGCAGGAAGGCCGTGGCGATCGCGAACCGCCAGCCCGTGAAGGCGAGAGGGGACAGCTCCCGGAACGCCACCTTCATCGCGGGGTAGTTCACCGCCCAGATGAGGATCGAGAGGAGCGCTCCGGCGAGCGCGACCGGCCGCCGTGCCGCGTGTCCCACCGCCGGACTCTCTCACGGGCTGCTATATTCCGTTTCGCTTCCGACACCCGGAGGCGGGATCCCCGCCCCCACCGGGCCCGATCGCGGAGGTCACCGAACGCCATGCTCGAGGTACAGGGACTTTCGAAGTCGTTCTACGGAACTCCGGCCGTCGAGGACGTGAGCTTCCGCGTCGAGACGGGAGAAATCCTCGGATTTCTCGGCCCGAACGGCGCCGGGAAGACGACGACGAT
This sequence comes from Thermoanaerobaculia bacterium, assembly GCA_049581965.1. GTDB lineage: Bacteria > Acidobacteriota > Thermoanaerobaculia > UBA5066 > UBA5066 > Fen-183. Next base: position 1,110 of record JBAUSZ010000048.1, read on the forward strand.
GCGAATGATCACGGGCTTCCTGCCGCCCACGGCCGGACGAGTGCTTCTCGCCGACGTGGACGTCACGGAGAAGCCGCTGGAGGCCAAGCGCGAGCTCGGCTACCTGCCCGAGACCCTCGCGCTCTACCCGGAGATGAGGGTCCGCGAGTACGTGGGATTCCGCGCCGAGCTCTGCGGGGTGCCGGGCCGCGAGAAGAAGGCTCGCGTGGACGAGGCGATCCAGAAGTGCTTCGTCGACGACGTCGCCGGAACGCCGATCGGAAACCTCTCGAAGGGCTACCGGCAGCGCGTCGGGCTCGCGGGGGCGCTCGTGCATCGGCCGAAGGTCCTCGTCCTCGACGAGCCCACCGTCGGCCTCGACCCGCGGCAGATCGTGAAGGTCCGCGACCTGATCCGCGACCTGAGGAAAGACCACACGATCCTCCTTTCGACGCACATCCTCCCCGAGGTCGAGGTCCTCTGCGACCGCGTCCTCATCATCGACCGCGCGCGCATCGTGGCGTCCGGCACGCCCGGCATGCTCCGTCACGATTCGTCGCAGGCGCCCACCGTCACCGTGACCCTCAAGGGCGAGGTTTCCGAGGCCGACGCGGTCCTTCGCCGGCTTCCGGGCGTCACGCGCGCCTCCCGCATCGGCGCCGGGGGTGAGACGCGGGTCTCGCTCGCCGGCGAGGCGGGGTCCGATCTGCGCGAACCGGTGTTCCGCGAAGTCCTCGCGCGCGGCTGGACCCTCCTCGAGCTGACGCCCCGCCAGGCGTCGCTCGAGGACGTCTTCGTGCGCCTCGTCTCCCGCGAAGCAGCGGCGGAGGCCGACGCACAGCCGGGCGACGACTCCAACCTCCCGACACCGGCCTCCGGAACGGGGATCGCGCCGTGAACGCGCTCAAGGCCTTCGTCGCGATCGTGAAGAGGGAGTTCTTCTCCTATTTCGTCTCGCCCCTCGCGTACGTCGTCCTCACGGCTTTTCTCCTCATCCAGGGCTACACCTTCTACCTGATCGTCCTCGCCCTCAACCAGCCGGAGACGCCCCGCACGGCGCTCATGTCCCTCTTTTTCACGAGCGTCTTCTACTGGATCTTCATGATGCTCGTCTCGTCGGTCATCGCGATGCGGCTCCTGTCCGAGGAGCGCAAGACCGGCTCGATCGAGGCCCTTCTGACCGCCCCGGTTTCCGAGGCGACGGTCGTCGCTGGAAAGTTCACGGCGGGCTGGTGCTTCTTCCTCTTCCTCTGGCTGCCGACCGTGCTCTACCCGGTCCTCCTCTCCCGTTTCGGGACGCTCGACTGGGGGCCGATCGCCTCGGGGTACCTCGGGATCGCCCTCGTCGGCGCCCTCTTCATCGCGGCGGGAACGTTCGCCTCGGCCCTCACGAAGAACCAGATCGTCGCGGCGATCGTCGGGTTCGTCTTCATCCTCGGCGTCTTCATCGTCGGCGTGTTCCGCGACTTCGTGATGGACCCCGCGTGGCGCGACGCTCTCTCGTACCTGAACCTCCTCGAGCACATGGACGACTTCTCCCGTGGCATCGTCGACACGCGGCGGGTTCTCTACGTCGCGTCGACGGTGGTCTTCTTCCTCTTCCTGTCCACGCGCGCCCTCGAGGCGAACAAGGGCCGGTGAGATGACCACCGTGACGCCGTCCACCCGCAGCGCGTTCCGCGCGACCCTCGCGCTCTCCGTCGTCCTCGGGCTCGGGATCCTCGGGCTCGTGAACTACGTCGGCTCCCGCCGCTACGCCCGCTTCGACTGGACGGGCAGCGGCCTCTACTCGCTCTCCGAGAAGACGCGCAACGTCCTCAAGGAGCTCAAGACAGGGGTGAACGTCACCGTGTTCATGACGCCCGGAACGCCTCTCTACCCGGAGGTGGACGAGCTCCTCAAGCGATACAAGGCCGCCGGTGCGATGCTGACGGTCGAGACGCTCGACCCGACGCGCAACCCCGTGCGTGCGAAGGCGTTCGTCGAGGAGACGGGCGTGCGCAACCTCGCCGTCGTCTTCCGCGCGGGCGACCGCAAGAAGATCGTGACCGAGGACCGCATCGTCGAATACGACTTCTCGCGCGCGCGGATGGGCGGCGAGCCGACCGTCAAGAACTTCCGCGGCGAGCAGGAGTTCACGTCCGCGATCCTCGCCGTGACGCAGCAGAAGACCCCGAAGGTCGTCTTCACCGCCGGCCACGGCGAGCATCGCTTCGACTCGCCGCGCGCCAAGGACGGATTCTCCGAGGTCGCGGAATCTCTCAAGAACGACAACTGCACGGTCGAGGAATGGGCGTCGCTCGGCGCGGCCGACGTCCCGTCCGGGACGGACCTCGTCATCGTCGCGGGTCCGCGCACGGCCTTCACGGAGGGTGAACGCGAGACGCTCCGCCGGTTCCTCGACGCCGGCGGGCGGGCGCTGCTCTTCCTCGACGTCGAGCTGACGCCCGGCAGCCCCTCGCTCTCCGACTTCGGTCTCGGGGAGCTCCTCGGTGCGATGGGACTCAGGCTCGACAGCGACGTCGTCCTCGACCCGAAGAACGCGCTCCCTCTCATGGGGCCGGAGACCGTCTTCGCGAAGTCGTTCCGCAGCCACCCCGTGACGCGCCTCCTGACCGGGACGGCGGTGGTCTTCCCGCTCGCGCGTTCCGTGAGCGTTTCCGAGAAGCCCGCCCCGGGCTGGAAGGCGACGGCGCTCGTCGAGACGTCCCCGGACGGCTGGGGCGAGACCAACATCAAGGAACTCCAGCGGAGCGGCCGGCCCTCGAAGGACGAGAACGACGTCAAGGGACCCGTGTGCCTCGCGGCCGCCGCGGAATCGGACGCTCCCGCCGACGCGAAAGCCGGACCGGCGAAGAAGCGCTCCCGGGTCGTCGTCTTCGGCGATGCGGACTGGGCGTCGAACGCGGGGATCGCGAATGCGGCCAACCGGCTTCTTCTCTCCTCGGCCGCGAACTGGGCACTCGAGCGAGAGGCGCTCGTCGCGATCCCTCCCAAGAACGCCGACCAGGTCGCCGTGACGCTCTCGCGCCGCGACGTCGCCACGATCGCCTTCTTCGTCCTGCTCCTTCTGCCGCTCGCGGCGGTTGCCATGGGGCTCGCGATCTGGGTGAAAAGGCGCCGCTAGAGAATGTCGACGCGCAAGCTGCTCGTCCTGACCGGCGTTTTCCTCGCTCTCCTCGCCTTCGTCGTGTTCTTCGAGCGCAAGCAGCCGACTTCGGAGGATCGCGCGAAGGCCGCGAGGCGCCTCGCCCAGTTCAAGCCCGAGGAGGTCGTCTCCGTCACGATCGAGCGCCCGGACCTTCCGAAGGTCGATCTCGCTCGCAGGGAAAAGGGACGCTGGTTGGTCCTGAATCCGCCGGCCTCGGCGGCCGACGGTTTCTCCGCGGACAACCTCATCGGGGATCTGGCCCGTCTCGAGGTCGTCGGCGACACCCGCACCGCGTTCGACCCGAAGGAGTTCGGGCTGGATGCCCCGAAGGCGAAGGCGACGCTCGCCTTCGCCGACAAGTCGTCGAAGGTCTTCTCGTTCGGCGCGCCGATTCCCGGCACCGACGCCGTCGCCGCAGCGGAGGGCAAGCTCTTCGGCGCGGTCCGGTCCGCGCCCCTGGCGGCGCTCACGAAGCCGGTCGACGAATACCGCAGTCGGCAGCTCTTCGACGTGCCCGTCGGGGAGATCACGCGCGTGAGCGTGACGCGGGGACCGAACTCGGTCGTCGTGTCGCGCACGGTGCAGGGCGGTGCCGCACCGGGAGCGTGGCGTCTGGAAAAACCCGTCGCGGACCTCGCCTCCGAGTCGTTCGTCGACCGGTTCCTCGGCGACCTCGCGGGCGTGCGGATCTCGGAGTTTGCGTCCGTTCCCGAGGCGGACCTTGCGCGCGTGGGCCTCGCGCCGCCCGTGGTGACGGTCGTTCTCGAGAAGGGCCCCGAGAAGGTCGCGACGATCGGGTTCGGCGCCGCGAAGGCGGAGGCCGCGGGAGGCAGGATGTACGCGAGGGTCGGCGTGCTCGTCGTCGTCATCGACGACCGGGTCCGCGAGGACCTCGACAAGGAGCTCTCGGCCTACCGCGAGAGCCGCGTGGCACCCGTGGACACGTTCACCCTGCGGCGCATTTCCTTCGCCGCCGACGACCTTCGCGCGGGGGCCGACAAGGTCGACGGCCAGTGGCGCTCCGCCGGACGCCCGGTGGCGGCGCTCCACGCCGAGGGGCTTGCGGCCGTCCTCGCGCGCGCCGAGGGCCGCGGATTCATCCCGGCGAAGCCGGGGAAAGTTGCGCCCGAAAAATCGCTCGCCACGGTGGAGGTCGTGGGGGAAGCGGAGGGAACGACGCGGAACGCCACGTTCTACGCGGCTCCCGCCGGATCGCCGCCGGATCTCGTGGCCGTGGACGTCACGGGACGTCCGGAACGCATTCTCGTGGACAAGGCGATTCTCGACGAGATCCGCCGGGAGGCCGCGGCCCTTCGGAACGAGGCGGACGGCAAGCCGAAGGACGCGAAGGGGAGAGCGCCGGCGAAGCCGGAGCCGACGCGGGCCCCCGGCCGCCCCGTGAAGGCCGCTCCCCCCCGCTAGCGGTCAGCCCTTCTTCGGCGACTCGGGGGCGGAGCGGGTCGACGCCGGGCCGCCCGCGTCTCTCGAGGGGCCGCCGCTCTCCTCGCGCCGGAAACCCAGCGCGTGCGCCCGCTCGTCGGCGGCCTTTTCGAGCGACGCGAGCCGCTGGAGCCGCTCGGTCTCCCGTGCTTTCTCCATCTGCTCGGTCTTTTTCTTGGCCGAGCCGAGGAGGGTGCTGGCCGCGAGGACGAGCTTGAGGTGGATCTGGCCGGTGAACTTGGCGTTCTCGCCGAACGCGCCCACGAACGACGAGCCGCCGAGACGCGCCTCCGTGAAGTCGGCGCCGCCGATGTTCGCCTGCTTGAAGAGTGCGCCGTCGAGTTTGGCGCCCACGAGCTGGGCGAAACGCAGGTCGCTCGCGGAGAAATCGGCGTTCTCGGCCTCCACGCCGAACAGATTTGCGCCCGAGAGGTTCGCCCCGACCGCATTTGCTTCCGAGAGGCGCGCCCGTTTGAGGTTCGCCTTCCGGAGGTTGGCGCGCGCGATCTTCGTCTTCGCCATGATGCAGCCCTCGAGGTTCGCTTCCTGGAGGTCCGCCCCGGAGAGGTCCGACTCCGTGAAGTTCGAGCCGCGCAGGTTCGCGCGGGGCCCCATCGCCTCGGCGAGCCGGGCGCCCGTGAAGTTCACGAGTTTCATGCGCGGCGTCCTGAGGTCCATCTTGTCGAGAGCGGCGGCCGTGAGATCGGTCTCCTCGAGCTGGGCGTTCAGGAAGCTCGCGTTTCGCAGGTCCGCGCGGTGTGCGCTCGTCTTCTTCATGACGGCATCGGTGAAGTTTGCGCCCTGGGCGACGGCGCGCTCGAAGTCGGCCTCGGAGACGTCCGCGCCCGTGAAATCGGCCGTCGTGAGATCGGAACCCCTGAAGACCGTGCGCTGGAGCTTGGCGCCCCGAAAGGACGTCCCGGAGAGTTTCGAGTCGCGAAAGAAGGCGAGCGTGAGGTTCGCCTTGTCGAATTTCCCGGCCTTGTAGGTGACTCCGTCGAAGACCGCCTGCGTCAAGTCGCAGCCCTCGAAGACGCAGCGGTCGATGGTGGCGCCGCGGAAGTTCGCGTAGAGAAGGCGCCCGTAGGAGAAATCGGTCGCCGTGAAGTCGGTCCCGTCCAGCTTGGCGCCGGTGAAGTCGGCGGCCTGCATCACGGCCTCGCGAACGGTCGCGCTGCGAAGCGTCGTGTTGCGGAAGATCGCCCCCACGAAGGACACCCGGTCGAGCAGGAGGTAGTCCATGTCGATGTCCGAGAGGTCCGCGCGGTCGAGCTTCGAGCCGTTGAACGAGGCCCCCGTCACGTGGGTGCGCGAGAGGTTCGCGCCTTCCAGGTTGCACCCCTCGAGCTTCGAGCGCGAGAGGTCCGCACCGGACAGGTTCTTGCCGGAGAGGTCGGCACCCTGGAGCCGCATGTCGGTGAAGTCGGGAGTGAAGGCCGGCCGGGCGGCGCGCCAGTCGTTCCAGTCGGGCTTTTGGAGCAGGTCGAGGTGTTCCGGATTCACGCACCGTAGTCTACCGAAGCCTGTTAAATTTGGGCACATGGCCGAAGCACCGGTCCGGGGCCCGGAGCGCCTGCGGCGGGCGCTCCTCGGGGGCTACCCGCTCTTGTACGTCGTTTCATGGGAAGAAGGGCGCGTGGAGAGGGCGGTGCAGGCCCTCGCCCAGAAGTTCTACGAGAAGCCCGTCCCGTTCTCCGTCTGGACCTGCGTGGATGGCCTGACGTGCGGCCCGGACCGCAAGCCGGAGACCGCCGACCCCGTGAAGGCCCTCGAGGCGATCCTCGCCGAGTCCGGCCCCGGCTTCGTCCTCCTGAAGGACCTGACGGACCACCTCAGGAGGCCGGAGGTCATCCGGCGCCTGCGTGACGCCTACCGGTCCCTCCGCGGAAAGGGCCGATTCCTCATCCTCGTTTCTCCGCGTCTCGTCGTTCCCGACGACCTCCGCAAGGAGATCCACGTCCTCGACTACGACCTGCCGGACGAGACCGAGATCCTGTTTCTCCTCGGCCAGCTCGGCAAGAGGTTCTTCGGCGAGAAGGGCCTCGTGGAAGCCGACGCGAAGAAGCTCGCGATGGCCCTCAAGGGCCTGACCTCGGACGAGACCGAGCACGTCGTGTCGAAGGTGTTCTCGCGGAGGCCCGTCTTCGACGACGCCACGTACTTCGAGGTCCTCGCCGAAAAGGAACAGGCGACCCGGAAAGAGGGCGTCCTCGAGTTCGTGCCGCCGCGCTTCTCGCTGGACGACATCGGGGGGCTCGAGAACCTCAAGGAGTGGCTCCTCAAGCGGAAGAGCCTCTTCACGAAAGAGGCCCTCGACGCGGGGATTCCGGTCCCCAAAGGCATCCTCATGATGGGCATCTCGGGCTGCGGGAAGTCGCTCTCCGTCAAGGCGATCTCCGCGCTGTGGAACCTGCCGCTCTTCCGCCTCGACATGAACCTCGTCTTCGGGACCGACAATCCCGAGCAGACCTTTCAGCGCGCCCTCCGCACCGTGGAATCCCTGGCGCCGGCGCTGCTCTGGATCGACGAGATCGAAATGGCGATCACGGGCGGACGCGAAGCCGGCCAGGGCGACGCGTCGCTCGGGCGGATCTTCTCGACCTTCCTGACGTGGATGCAGGAGAAGCAGGGCCTCGTGTTCGTCGCGGCCACGGCGAACCGCATCCACCTCCTGCCGGCCGAAGTCATTCGCAAGGGCCGCTTCGACCAGGTTTTCTTCCTCGACCTCCCGAACGAGAACGAGCGCAAGTCCATCTTCAACGTCCATATCCGCAAGGTGGGTGCGGACCCGAGCCTCTTCGACGTCCTGTTCCTCTCGAAGGCGACGAAAGGTTTCGTCGGGTCGGAGATCGAGGCTGCGGTTCAGGCTTCCGCGATCGAGGCGTTCAACCAGGGTCGCAAGGTCACGGAGGACGATCTCTCGAAGATGATCACGTACACGGTTCCGCTCTCGCGAACGATGGACGAGCAAATCAAGGCCATCAAGAGCTGGGCGCACGACCGCGCGATGCCGGCCTCGAAGGCCTGACGCGGCGATCGATCAGGGCAACGGCGGGGGAGGCGGCGAGCCCGCCTCGGCGGCGACGACGACGGCCGTTCCGTAGCAGAGCACCTCGGTGACGCCCTGCATGAGCTCCGTCGCGTCGTAGCGCACGCCGACGACGGCGTTGGCCCCGACGTTCCGAGCGTGGGAGAGCATCATGTCGAAGGCCTCGTTGCGGGTCTTCTCGCAGAGCTCGGTGAAGAGCGAGATGTTCCCGCCGACGAGCGTCTGGAGCGAGCCGCCGATCGTCCCGAAGATCGAGCGCGAGCGCACGGTGATCCCGCGCACGACGCCGAGTGTGCGCGTGACACGGTAGCCGTCGAGCGTGAAGGCGGTCGTCGTCATCGGATGCGTCATCCCTTCATCTTCTCAGTTCCAGCGGGGGTCCGCATCGGGACGGCGGTGAGGCCCGAGGAAGTCCAGGCGGCGCTGGACCCCCTCGATGTGCGCGAGAACCCAGGCGTAGCGGTCCTCGAGGCGGTCCATCGCGAGGACGCGGTAGCTCTCCTCGGCGTCGAGGCCGAGGCGCGAGGCCGCCTCGTTCACGAGGCCTTCGTCCGAGAGCCTGCGGGACAGGGCCCGCCCCCCCGGCCGGCCGGCCGCATCCGCGAGTCGCCGGACGCTTTCGACGAGGAGGCGCCGGAGCTCGGCCGGCCCGCGTCCGCCGCCGTCGGCTCGAGGGAGAGGCTCGGCCGGGAGGGGCGTGACCTCCGCGACGCGGTAGGGCGTTTTCGTCGCCGGCTCGCGCTCGATGCGGTAGCGGAACGCGCCACGCAGGAGGATGTTCGAGCGTCCGTCCTCGAGCGGCTCGTGTTCGACGACCTCGCCCGCGCACCCGATCGAAAGGACGCCCGGCCGGTCCCCGGCGCCGCCCGAGCCGTCCGTCCGCAGGAGCTGCATCCCGATGAGCCGGTCCGAGTCGAGGGCGTCCGCGAGCATCGTCAGGTAGCGCGGCTCGAAGACGTGCAGAGGCATGGTCGTCTCGGGGAAGAGGACGACGTTCGGGAGGGGAAAGAGGCGGACGAGGCGGCGCCCCGACATCGAGGGCATCATGCAACGGGAGAGGCTTCCGCGCACGGGGGGCGTGCTATCTTTCGCGCCGATGGCGAACAAGGACGACCGCTACGCGGACAACGCCCCGGGGAAGTTCTACGTCGACACCCAGTGCATCGACTGCGACGTGTGCCGCGTGACGGCCCCGAACAACTTCACCCGGCAGGAGGAGAAGGGCTACTCCTACGTGTCGAAGCAGGCGTCGACGCCCGAGGAAGAGGCCCAGTGCCAGGAGGCGATGGACTCCTGCCCGGTCGAGGCGATCGGCAATGATGGCGAGTAGGGAAGAGAAGACGAAGAGGGGAATTTCTTAGAAGGGAGGAGGGGGAAAGCCGGAGCACCAGCGCGCGGTGGCCCCGCGATGTGCCCCGGAGTCGATTCACCTTTCTAAGAACTTTGCAGACCGCCTCCCGCTGCGAGCGCGCGTCTCGCGTGGTAGCTCGACCTCACGAGCGGCCCCGATTCCACTCTCCAGAATCCGAGCTCCTCGCCTTCCTTCCGGATCTCCTCGAACTCCTGCGGCGTGTAATACCGCTCGATCGGCAGCCTTCGCGCGTGCGGCTGGAGGTACTGGCCCACCGTCACGACGTCGACGCCGGAAGAGCGCAGATCGCGGAGCGTCTCCCGCAACTCCTCTCGTGACTCGCCGAGCCCCACCATCACCCCGCTCTTCACGTTCAAGGAAATCTTCTTCTTTTCTTCGTCCCTTCTCCCGGCGGCGCGCCGCAGGAGTTCCAGCGACCGCGCGTAGATCGCGTCGGGCCTCACGCGCCGATAGAGGCGGGGGACGGTTTCCACGTTGTGGTTCAGGACCTCGGGCGCCTCGGCGAGGACGGTCTCGAGCGCGGGCTCGCTCCCGAGGAAGTCCGGAACGAGGACCTCGACGGTGACGCCCGGCGCGAGCGCGCGGATCGCGCGGATGGTCGCCGCGAAGTGCGCCGCGCCGCCGTCGGGCAGCTCGTCGCGGTTCACGGACGTGACGACGGCGTGCGCCACGCCGAGGGTCTTGACCGCCTCGGCGACGTGGCGCGGCTCCTCCGGGTCGAGCGGCCGGCCGGTCCCCTGGGTCACCGCGCAGAAGCCGCAGCGGCGCGTGCAGACGTCGCCCATGAGCATGAACGTGGCCGTCCGCAGGGTGCCCCAGCACTCGGCGAGGTTGGGGCAGCGGGCCTCCTGGCAGACGGTGTTGAGGCTCTTGTCCTCGACGAGGCGGGCGATCTCGGGCTCCGACCCGCCTGCCCTCACGCGCACCTTCAGCCACTCGGGCCGGGGGGTGACGCCGTAAAGGGGGCGGGCGTTCGCGCTCACCGAGCGAGTGTACCGGGACAGGATAGGATCCGCCGGAGATGCGATCTCAACGCAAGGAGGCCCCGATGGTGTCCATCGCGTCGCTCTGGCTGCCCATCCTGCTCTCCGCCGTCGCCGTCTTCATCGTCAGCTCGATCATTCACATGGCCCTCGGCTACCACGCGGCCGACTACAAGAAGCTGCCGGCCGAGGACGAAGTCATGGCCGCGCTTCGCAAGTTCGACATCCCGCCGGGGGACTACATGGTCCCGTGTGCAGGCAGCATGAAGGCGTTCAAGGAACCGGCCTTCATGGAGAAGTTCAAGGCCGGCCCGCGCGCGGTCGTCACGTTCTTCCCGGGCGGCGACATCAAGATGGGCGCGCAGCTCTTCCAGTGGTTCCTCTACTCGATCCTCATCGGGATCACGGCCGCGTACATCTCCGGCCGCGCGCTTCCGGCGGGCGCACCCTACAAGGCCGTCTTCCGTTTTGCCGGCGCGACGGCGTTCTACGGGTACTCCCTCGCGCTCATCCAGAACTCGATCTGGTACAAGAAGGCCTGGGGGACGACGCTCCGGAGCTGCTTCGACGGCCTCGTCTACGGCCTCCTCACGGCGGGCTTTTTCGGCTGGCTCTGGCCGCGGTGACGATCTAGCCCCGGCCGCGGATCCCCTCGCGCGCCGCCCATCTCCACACGGAGTCCCAGGCGTGGTACACGCACCGGACCCCTTCGACCTCCTCTTCGGCGAGGGGCGCGGGGAGGCGCACGCGGGCCGTTCGCTCCACGGCGACGCGCGCGGCCTCGCGGACGACGAGCCACTCGCGCGCGTCCTCCGCGCTCTCGTGGTACGGGTCGACCCCGAGCGTCAGGAGCGTCGGGAGGTTCTCGGGCTTGCCCTCGGCGTCGAGAATCCGGACGGCCTGGAGGCGGTTGCGCCCGTCGGGGTCTCCGAGGAACTCTCGGACGGCGACGGTCAGGTCCTCCTCTTCGAAGTACGCGAAGGCCATGAGGGCGTCGCAGCGCACGCCCGCGTCGCTGTCGAGGAGAAGTTCGCGCACCTTCGACGCGAGGGGACGGAAGGGCTCGAGGCGTTCTTTCGATTCGTCCTGCAGGCCCGCGAAGATGAAGAGGCCCGCCCGGCGCGTCTCCGCGTCCTCGTCCACGAGAGCTTCGGCGACGAGGCCGACCGTCTCGTCGTCCACCGGCGCGCGAACGATCCGGTCGAAGGCGATCGCCTCGCCTTCGCCCGCGTACGGCGCGAGGCGCGCCGTCAGGAGCTCGTAGATGCCGCGAGGAGCCCGTTCGCCCATGTGCCTGCCTCCCGCTCGAAAACGTCGGTGAAGTGCGACACGAAACGTCGTGCGGCGTCCTCGAGCGACGGCGCCGGCGCCGCGGAAACCTCCGCGAGCGACGTCACGCCGCCGTCGGCGATGCCGCATGGAACCAGCAGCGAGAATCGTGCCAGGTCGGTCGAGACGTTCAACGCGACACCGTGCGTCGTGACCCAGCGCGACAGGTGGACGCCGATGGCCGCGAGCTTGTCGTTCCCGACCCACACGGACGCCCATCGCCCCGGCATCGGGCTACGCGCCGCCTCGACTCCGAAGTCGCGTGCCGTGCGGATGAGGACCTCCTCGAGGTCGCGCACGTAGCGGCGGACGTCGCAGCGGTCTGGGGAGAGGTCGAGGACCGGGTACGCGACGAGCTGGCCGGGGCCGTGGAACGTGAGCCTGCCGCCGCGGTCGGCGACGCGGAGCGCGATCCCGCGCTGGAGGAGGACGTTCTCGGAGACGAGGAGCTCGCCGAGACCCGCGTTGCGGCCCACGGTGATGACGTCTTCGTGCTCGAGGAGGAAGAGCGTCTCGGGGCCGCCCGTCTTGACCCGCGCCTCGGCTTCCTTCTGGAGCGCGAAAGCGGAGTCCCACGAGACCGGGCCCCGGGAGAGCAGAGAAACAACCTCCGTCGCGCGACGCATGATGAATGCTACAGCACACGGTAGGCCGAAGGGCACGGTTCGCGACCGGGACCCACCCCGGCTGGCGTTTCAGGGTCGGTGAGACTATAAATGCCGCCAGGATCCGGAGGGCGCCCATGAACAAGCGCTTCAGCCCCACGATTCTCGTAACCCTTGCGTTCATTCTGGCAGCGGCGCCGCGCGTCGTGGCGCAGGATTCCGGTCGGGCGCCCGAAGCGTCGGCGCGAGCCGCCCCGCTCGCGTCCCGGACGCCCCTTGTTTTCGCGAGCCCGGTCCACGGCGGCTGTTACATCGCAGCGCCCGGGCAGTGCAAGATCCACGTCGAGCCGTTCACGATCAACATCGCGCCGGGGACGAAACTCGTATTGTTCAAGCTCGTCGCGATTTCTGGCACCGGAGTCCAGACGACGATCTACGACTGGCGCCCCGACCAGTCGAACCCACCGCCGCCGACCGGGACGACCTACACGCCGTCCCTGGTGACCCAGGATTTCGCAGCGACCTGCGGCAGCAGCTACGAGGTGAACTTGCAGGGGCGGGACAGCGGCGACACGAGCCTGTTCAGCCTCGGCCTCACCGGGCAGTTCACGTGTCCGACCACCGTGCCCTGACGGCGACGAGAGGGGCTCGCCCTGCGCGGTACGCGGCACTCGCCCTGATTGCGATCTCTGCGGGGGCGGCGCGAGGTGTGGAGCCGGCGCCGGCCGCTCGCTCGCCTCTGGTCTTCGCGAGCCCCATCCACGCGGGCTGCAAGACGTTCAACGCGCGGACGTGCCAGATCGTCGTCGAGCCGTTCACGATCAACCTCGCGTCGGGACAGAAAGTGGTTTCGTTCCAGGTTCTGGTGGACGGTTCAGTGGTCTACGACTGGCGCCCCGACCAGTCGAACCCGCCGCCTGCGTCCGGCACGACATACACGCCGTCGCGGGTGGCCCTCGGGTTCGGCGTCAGGTGCGGGATGAGCCACACCGTGAGCCTCCTGGGCCGCGACTCGGGCGACTCGAGCGTGTTCGTCCTCGGGAGCACGTCGCCGGTCACGTGCCCGCCGCCCGTCCTGCAGCTGACGTTCTACGCCGTGCCCCCCTGTCGCCTCATCGATACACGCATCACGTCCGGGCCTGACGCGGGCTCGCCCGCTCTGTCCGCGGGAGAGGTCCGGGTCGTCGGGACGGCTCAGAAGTGCCGCATCCCGGCGACCGCAGCCGCTCTCTCGGTGAACGTGACCGTGACGGCACCGGCGGCGGCCGGGTACTTCACGCTCTACGCGGCCGACGGAACGCTTCCCGTCGCGAGCCAGCTGAGCTTCGGGCCGGGGCAGACCCGCGCGGGAGCCACGATCGTTCCTCTCGCCGTCGACGCGACGGGCTTCAAGGTGCAGAACGCCTCCGTGGGGGCTGCTCACGCCATCGTCGACGTAAACGGGTATTTCGAGTAAGGGAATCCTCGTCTCCGCGGGGCCCCGCCGATACACTCGTTCTCCATGAAGTCGCTGCGCGCCGCGTCCCGCCTCCTCGCCGTCGGCCTCCTCGTCGCCGCGCCGGTCCTGTCCGCCGCGGAGCGCGAGGTCACGATCCTCTACACGAACGACTTCCACTCGGCGATCGATCCGATCCCGGCATACTGGCGAGCCGGGTCGCCGCGCCTCGGCGGCGCCGCGCAGATCGCGACGCTCATCAACCGGATCCGCGCGCGCGAAAAGACGACGTTCCTCTTCGACTCGGGCGATCTTTTCACGGGGACCTTCTCGTTCCTCACGAAGGGCGAGGCCTTGATGCGCCTCTGGGACGTCCTGCGCGTGGACGCGATGGCGATCGGAAACCACGAGTTCGACTACGGCTCGGGAGTCTTCACGCCGCTCATGAAGGGCGCGTCGTTTCCCGTCCTCGGCGCGAACATCTACGACCGGACGACCGGGAGGAGGTATTCCAGTCCCAGCGTCGTCCTCGAGCGGGACGGCCTCAGGGTCGGGGTGATCGGGATCATCGGGCTGGACGCGCGCAGCGTCGCGCTCCCGTCCGGCATCACGTCCCTCGACTTCACGGATCCGGTGGCGGAAGTCCGCGCCGCCGTGAAGGAGCTGCGGCCGAAGGTGGACCTCGTCGTCGTCCTCGCCCACCAGGGGAAGACGGGCCCGATGCAGACGGATGCCGAGGGGCGACCCGAGGTCCAGCGCGACTTCGCCGAGGACATCGCGCTCGCCGGTGCCGTGCCAGGGATCGACGTTTTCGTCGGGGGCCACGCGCACCGCGGGATCGAGAGACCGTACGTCCACCCGAAGACGGGCACGCTCATCGTCCAGACCTACGGATACGGAACGCGCCTGGGCTATCTGAAGCTGAAACTGAAGGACGGGCGCGTGGCCGACTACCACGGCGAGCTCCTCGAGGTGAGGTCCGACGAGCTGCCGCCCGACCCTGACGTCGTCAGACTCCTCGCCCCCTACCGCGACGAGGCGCGGAAGGCCGCCGGTGCACCCGCCGGGACGCTCGTGAAACGCCTCGTCCGCGACTACCGCGCCGAGTCTTCGCTGGGCGACTTCGTCACCGACGTCATGCGCCGGAAAGCCGGCGCCGACCTCGCCTTCCAGAACGCCGGGGGCCTGCGTGCCGACCTCCCGGCGGGAGAGGTGACGCGCGCGAACGTGATCGACGCGCTCCCGTTCGTGAACTCCCTCGTCACGCTCGAGATGACCGGGAGACAGATCCGCGAGGTTCTCGAGCAGGGCCTCACGCTCGAGCGCGGGCTCGTCCAGGTCTCGGGCCTTACGGGCACGTACGATCTCGGCCACCCCATCGGCTCGCGCCTGCTCTCCGCCGACGTGGGCGGCCGGCCGCTCGACGACGCGCGGCCGTACCGCGTCGCGACGAACAGCTTCCTCGCGCAGGGCGGCGACCTCTACACGACGTTCCTCTCGGCCTCGAAGGTCTCGGACGGCGGCGTTCTGCTGTCGGAAGTTGTCGTGGAGGCCCTGCGCGAGGCCGGACGCACGGAGCCTCCCGCGGGAGTTCGTCTCCGGCAGAGACCTTCCGCACCGTCGGCCCTCGGGCGAGTCGAAACGCTTTCGGCTCCGGGCCGGTTCGACAAGTACCCGTCCGTCGCCTTCGACGCGGCGGGCGACCTCTGGTGCGCGTACACGACGACGGAAGCAGGAACCGACCGCATCGTCGTGAGGCGCCGGAGAGAGGGGGCGTGGTCGGAGGAGGAACGTCTCGACGCCGGGGAGGGCCTCGAGTCGGGGGCGAAGCTCGTCCTCGACGGCAAGCGGAGGCTGCGCGTTTTCTGGCACGGCAAGCGGAAGGGCGAGTGGGCCGTTTTCTCGCGAACGTGGAACGGCCGCGCTTGGGGAGAGGAGAAGAGGGTTTCTGCGAAGGGAAGAGATGCTCTCCATCCCGTCGTCGCACGCGATTCGGCGGGGCGGCTGTGGGTCGCATGGGAGGAGTTCAAACGGGGCGGGTTCTCGATCTCGCTCGTGGGCGAGAACGGCTCCGGCTGGAGCGCGCCGGCGCAGGTCGCGAGTGACGGCACCGACCGCCGGCCCGCGCTCGGGGCGCCGCCGGACGGGGGCGTCTGGCTCGCGTGGGACTCGACGCGGACGGGCAATTACGACGTCTTTCTCCTCCGGGCTCGCTCCGCCGGGGCCGCCGCCCCGAGACTCGACGCGCCCGTCGCCGTCACCTCCGACGCCGCGATCGACGACTCGCCGTCCCTCGCCTGCGGCAGGGACGGCGCGCTGTGGATCGCCTGGAACTCGACGCGCGGCCACTCGGCGGACGAATTCCGCACCGACCGGCACTCGGGCGACGCCTTCGTCCGCGTCTACAAGGACGCCGTCTTCTCCGCCCCGCTCGGCACCGCGCCGGCCGCTCTGACGGGCCAGGTCAGCTTCGGAACGGTCGACAAGTCCGCGCGCGACACCGAGGAGCCCTATTGGCACTGGAAGCAGACGCAGAACTACCCGTCGGTCTTCCTCGACGGGGCGGGGCGCGCGTGGATCGTCTGGCGGACGGACGCGACCGGCGCCCACAATTTCGATCTCTGGGCGCGCGTCCACGACGGGCAGCGCTGGTCGCCGGAGCTCCGTCTCACGACGTTCTCGCCCGGTCGCGACGAGTTTCCCTCCGCGGCGCTCGCTCCCGACGGCTCGCTCGCGCTCGCGTGGGAGGCGCAGGCGCTGCCGAGGCCGGGCGAGGAGACGACGGGCGGAGACGTGGACGCCTACAACACGCACTCGAGCCCGAACGTCGTCCTCGTCGGGACGCTCGCCGCCCCTCCCGACGGCTGGACGCCCGGGGAGATCGCGGCGGCGCCGCCCGACCACTTCGATGCCTGGCCCGACCTCGAGCCGCGCTCGCCGGGCCCCGAGCCGCGGACGGCGACCGAGGCCGGGGGCCGCTGGCACGTCTACTTCGGCGATCCGCACAGCCACAGCATCCTCAGCGACGCGAAGACCGGCCTGCCGGACCAGCTCCTCGCGCTTTCACGCGACCGGCTCGGCCTCGACTTCGACGTCGTGAGCGACCACTCCGAGATGGGCCTCCTCCAGCCGTCGGAGTTTGCGGAGCTGCGCGGGACCGCCGCGGCGTTCGACGCGCCGGGCCGGTTCGTGAGCCTCACGGGCTGGGAATGGACGGCCGGTTCGAAGTTCGGCCACCGCGTTCTCCTTTACAAGGACGAAGGACCGTCGCGCGCGCTGCGCTCCTCGGACGCGGAGGGCGACACGATCGAGAAGCTCTACCGCCACGCGAAGGAGCACGACGCCCTGCTTTCGCCGCACCACACGGGCAACGCGCTGTGGGGACGCTGGAACCCGGCCGCGCCCCACGACGAGGCCCTCGAGCCGAACTTCGAGATCGCCTCCTGGCACGGCCGGTACGAGTTCTACGGCAACCCGCGCGAGGGCCGGCGGCAGGTGCCGGGCCACCAGTACCAGGACGCCCTGCGCCTCGGACGGCACGTCGGGGTCATGGGCGCGAGCGACACGCACCACCTCTCGCCGGGCGAGGGCGGGCTCACGGCCGTCCTCGCCGAGGGGCTGGACCGCGCGTCGATCTTCGAGGCGATCCGCCACCGCCGGAACTATGCGACGACGGGTGCGCGCATCGTTCTCGAGTTCACGGCGAACGGCGAGCCGATGGGCTCGATTCTGGGGTCGACCTCTCTCCTGACGCTCGACGTGCGCGTCGAGGGAACCGCCCCGATCGACCGCGTCGAGATCGTGCGGAACCTGAGGGACACGTTCGCGGCCGTCCGGATGCACCAGAGTCCCGGCGCGCCGGACGGCGAATACGTTCTCTACGACCCGAAAGAACCACAAGGGGTCAACTGGCTCCCGGCGAAGGACACCCGGCGCCTTTCCTTCACCGTGACGGACACGCCCGACGCGGCAGGGGAGACGAGCTGGTACGTGCGCGTCACGCAGTCCGACGGCCAGCAGGCGTGGTCGTCGCCGGTCTGGGCGCGGCGCTGACGGGCGGCTACTCCAGCTCGGGCCAGGTCCCCTCTTCGAGCGTCGACTTGACGACGTTCACGAAGGCGTCGCCCTCGGAGCCGTCGATGAGCCGGTGGTCGAAGGTGAGCGCGATGTAGCCCATCGTCTTGATCGCGAACGAATCGGAGCCGTCCGGCATTTCGACGACCTTCGCGCGCTTCTCGATCGTCCCGACGCCCATGATCGCGACCTGCGGCTGGTTGATGACGGGGGTCGCGAAGAGCGAGCCGAAGGAGCCGTGGTTCGTGACCGTGAACGTCCCGCCCGCGACCTCGTCCGGGAGGAGCTTCTTGGCACGCGCACGTGACGCGAGATCCGTCGCGGCGCGGGCGAGGCCCACGAGGGAAAGATCGTCCGCACGCCGGATGACGGGGACGATGAGGCCCCAGTCGAGCGCGACCGCGATCCCGAGGTTCACGTCCCTGTGGAAGACGACGTCGTCGCCCACGATCGAGGCGTTCACGAGCGGGCGCGCCTTGAGCGCCGCGATGGCCGCACGGAGGACGAAGGGCAGGTACGTCAGCTTCGTGCCGTACTCCTCCTCGAAGCGCGCCTTCACGCGGTTGCGGATTCTTGCGACGTTCGAGTAGTCGACTTCGAAGACCGTCGTGACGTGAGCGGAGGTTTGCTTGGACTCCACCATCCGCTGCGCGATCTTCCGGCGCATCGGCGTCATCGGCTCGATCGAGACGTTGCCGCCGGGGAAGGCGAGCGTGGAGGGCGCACGCGCGGGGACGGGCTCGGTCATCGGGCGTGCGGCGAGCGGGGCGGAAAGCGAAGGGGGGGATTTCTCAGAAGGCGCGGAGGCGGGCGCCGCCGCGGGCGGCGCGCCTCCGGTTAGAAAGGCCTCGATGTCCTGCTTCGTCACGCGGCCCGAGATGCCGGTGCCCGAAATCTGCGAGATGTCGACGCCCTTGTCCTCCGCGATCGCGCGGACGACGGGCGACGAGCGCCGCCGGAGCAGGTCTTCCTTCGATTCGCCGGGCTGCGGCGGCGCGATCGGAGTCGGGGGATAAGAGTAAGAGGGAGATGGGGATTTCTGAGAAGGCGCGGGCGTGAGCACCGCAAACGGGGCAGGCGGCGCCGCGGGGCTGGCGGCTCTCTCCACCTTCAAAGAATCTTCGGATTTCTCCGAAGGCGCGTGCATCGCCGCCGCGGGCTGGGGCGCTGGAGCCGCGGCTGGAGCCGGCTGCTGAACGTTCGAAGAATCCTCTCCGGCCTCCGCCAGCCGCGCGACGACCGTGTTGATCGGGACCGTCTGGCCCTCGGGAACGAGGATCTCGACGAGCGTGCCGGAGGCGGGGGCCGGGATCTCGGCGTCGACCTTGTCGGTCGAGATCTCGAAGAGCGGCTCGTCGCGCTTGACGGGATCGCCGGGCTTCTTGAGCCACTTCGTGAGCGTGCCCTCGGCGATCGACTCGCCCATCTGCGGCATGATGACGTTCGTCGGCATGTTCGTCTCCGTTCGGGTCAGTACTCCACGAGCTGCCGCGCGGCGGCAAGCAGCGTCTTCGCGTTGGGGAGGAACGCCTCCTCCAGGGGTGGAGAGTACGGCACCGGCGTGTCGGGCGCCGTGACGCGCAGGATCGGGCCGTCCAGCCACTCGAACGCCTTCTCCGAAAGCGTCGCGGCGATCTCGGCCCCGAGTCCGGCCGTGCGCGTGTCTTCGTGGAGGATCAGGCACTTGCCGGTCTTCTTGACGGATGTGAGGACGGCGTCCTCGTCCCACGGCATGAGGGTGCGCAGATCGAGAATTTCAGGGGAGATGCCGTCCACCTCGAGGGCTGGCGCGGCCTCGAGCGCCGTCCAGAGCATCGCGCCGTACGTCACGATCGTGAGGTCGTTCCCGGGCCTTCGCACGGCGGCCTGACCGAGGGTGCCGGCGTCCTCGCCGGGGAGCAGGCGGTCGCGCACGCGGCGATAAAGGAACTTGTGCTCGAGAAAGATGACCGGGTCGTCGTCGCGGATCGCGGCCTTCAGGAGGGCGCGCGCGTCCGCCGCGGTCGCCGGAGCGACGACCTTGAGGCCCGGCGTCTTCACGAAGTACATCTCGGGCGACTGCGAGTGAAACGGCCCGCCGTGAACGCCGGCGCCCGAAGGGCCGCGCACGACGAGCGGAACGCCGATCCCCGTCCGGTAGCGGTTCTTGGCCGCGAAGTTCGTCAGGAGGTCGAACGCGCGCGAGATGAAGTCGATGAACTGCATCTCGGCGACGGGGCGCAGCCCCCGCATCGCCGCGCCGATCGCGGCCCCGACGATCGCCTCCTCGGCGAGCGGGGTGTCGAGGACGCGCTCCGGTCCGAAGCGCTCGAGGAGGCCCTCGGTCGCCTTGAAGGCGCCGCCGTAGACGCCGACGTCCTCGCCGAGGACGAACACGGACGGGTCGCGCTCCATCTCCTCGAAGAGGGCCTGCCGGATGGCCTCGAGATAGGTCGTCTCCACGCCGGGCCCCTCGCCCGCCGTGAGCGTGTACGTGACGCCGCCCCGAGCGACGCGCGGGTCGGCCATCAGTGGCCTCCCGTGAAGACGCCGGCCCGGCTGCGCCTGGAGAGTGCGTCGTCCGCCCACACGCCCTCGAAGGCGAGCGACGGGTCGGGGAAGGGAGACGCCTCGGCAAACGCGACGTCGGCGTCGAGAGAACGCTCGATCTCCTCGTGTGCGGCGCGAAAGTCGGCTGCGGCCAGGATCCCGGACTCGGACAGCACCTTCGCGAAGCGCGCGAGCGGGTCCTGCGCGCGCCACTCGGCGAGCTCCTGCGGGTCCACGTAGGCCTGCGCGTCGTGCTCGGCGTGGCCCTTCATGCGGTACGTCTTGCACTCGAGGAGCGTGGGCCCCCCGCCCGAGCGCGCGCGGTCGACGGCGGCGCTTGCGACCTCGTACACGGCGATCGCGTCGTTGCCGTCCACGACCTCGCCCGGGATCCCGTAGCCGATCGCCTTGTCCGCGAGCGTCCTGGCGGCACACTGCTTCTCGAACGGCGTCGAGTACGCCCAGCCGTTGAACTCGACGACGAGGACGAGCGGGAGCTTCTGGACGGCGGCGAAGTTGATTCCCTCGTGGAAGGCGCCGACCGAGGTGCCGCCGTCGCCGAGGTACGTCATGCCGACGACGCGGTTTCCCTTCATGCGCTCGGCGAGGAGCATCCCCGACAGGACGGGAACGAGCGTGCCGAGCATCGCGATGGGCGAGTAGACACCCTTCTGGGGAACGGAAAAGTGGAGGTTCGCGTCCTTGCCGTGCGACGGAGAGGTGGCGCGCGCGAGGTACTGGGTGAAAACGTCGCGAGCCGGGATCCCCCGGGCGAGGACGGAGCCGAGGTTGCGGATGAGCGGCGCGAGGAGGTCGCCCGGCTCGAGGGCGAAGGCGGTCGCGACGGACGTCGCCTCCTGTCCGAGCGAGCGGTAGAGGCCCCCGACGACCTTGCCCTGGCGGTACAGGTTCACGAGCCGCTCCTCGAGCAGCCGGTTCAGCAGCATCGTGCGGTAGAGGTCCTTCAAGCGCTCGGGAGAGAGGGACGTCATGTCGTGGGTCCGCCGCGGAGCACGGCGAGGAGGGCGATTATCGAAGGCGGTGCCGGGGGGGTCAAACCGGCGTCCTTTCGGCGGGAATCTCCCACGGTGCGCGGGATCACCAAAACCTCCGACGCGGCGCGCAGGGACCACGTCGTTTCGCCCCGGGACCATGGATTTCCCTTGCGGGCGGGCGCTCGCGGCGTAGATTGAATCCCGGTATCAGGAGGCATCCATGACCCACACGAGGTTCTCCGCCGTTTCCGCCCTCGCTCTTCTTCTCGCCGCCGGCCTCGTCTTCGCCCCGTCCGCGAGCGCGGCCGTCGACGCCTTCCTGAAGATCGACGGGGTCCAGGGTGAGAGCCTGGACGCGAAACACCCCGGCTGGATCGAGGTGAGCTCCTTCCAGCTCGTTCAGCTCCGGGACTCCGCCAGGGTCGGCGGCGCGAAAACCCGAGTCGGAGCGGGCAAGGTCAGCGTCCACGACATCAACATCACGAAGTCGACGGACAAGGCGAGCCCCGCACTCATGAAGTTCTGCGCGACCGGAAAGCACATCCCGTCCGCCACGCTCTCGGTGCGAAAGGCGGGGGGGACCCAGCAGGATTACCTCGTCATCACGCTCAAGGACGTTTTCCTGTCCTCCTATCAGACGAGCGGCGCGCGAGGCGGCGGCGGGGCGGCGGGCGAGACCTTCGTGTTGAACGCCGCCGACGCGACGATCGAGTATTCGGGGCAGCCGACGCCGGCGGCGGGCGCGAAAAACCTCCAGCTCGCGCCCGGTGCACTGCGGTCCGTGAGCCTCGTGCCCCGGATCACCGGCGCCTCCGCGGCGGCACCGTTCGTCGGGACGGGCGTCACGCTCACGATCACCTCGACGGGTCCCTGCTCGAACGCCCTCGTCGACTGGGGGGACTCCCCGCTCGGCGGCGAAGGGCACGCTCTCACGGGCGCGTCGACGACGCTCCCGACGCACGTTTACGCGACGGCCGGCGCCAAGACGATCAAGGTGGGCGGCCGGGACGCCTCCTACTGGAAGAGCAGTCCGAAGATGAGTCCTTCTCGCGCGGGCGATTGCACGGGGGAGGCGCCTCTGGTGTCCGTGACGCTGCGATCCGGTGCCGTCGCCGCGCCGATCGTCCGGTGAGGGAGGGACCCGTCCCCTCGTGACGCGGACGCCGCTGCCGACGCCGACAAAGGCCGCGAAATGAACGGGTACAGGAGGTCACGATGAACACGACTCGCCTTGTGGCCCGCCTTGACACCCGGGCCGCGAACCGCCTACGCTCCGCGCCCATGAACGCCGCCACCGTCTCCCGAAAGCGGATGACCGCGACGAAGACGACGCCGCCGTGCGGCGGGCGATGGAGCGTCCTGTAGGTCGCGGAAATTCGGCGATCACCAGAAGACACCAGGGCCCGCCGGAAACGGCGGGCCCTTTCGTTTCGAAGGAGCCCGGCATGTCACGACCCGATTCCCGCATTCCCGTGGCCGTCCTCGGCGCGACCGGTGCCGTCGGGCAGCGCCTCGTCTCGCTGCTGGACGGCCACCCGCAGTTCGTCCTCGCCGAGGTCGCGGCCTCCGAGCGCTCGGCGGGGAGGACGTACGCGGAGGCGACCCGCTGGATCCTTCCGGGAGACATCCCGGAGGAGGCGCGCGGCCTCGTCGTGACGCAGGTCGACGCCGACTTCGCCTCGCCGGTTCTCCTCTCCGGTCTCGACGCCTCGGTCGCGGACACGATCGAGCCGCTGCAGGCGGGGCGCGGGAAGCTCGTCGTCTCGAACACCAAATCGTTCCGGATGCGGCCCGACGTGCCGCTCGTGATCCCCGAGGTGAACGCGGACCACCTCGCCCTCCTCGACGGCCAGCCCACGCGGGCCTCGGGCGGCGGAATCGTGACGAACCCGAACTGTTCCGTCGTCGGGCTCGCGATGGCGCTCGCCCCGCTTCACCGCGCCTTCGGCGTCGAGGCCGTCGCCGTCACGACGCTGCAGGCTCTGTCGGGCGCGGGCTACCCCGGCGTGCCGTCCCTCGACGCGAACGCGAACGTCATCCCCTTCATCGACGGCGAGGAGGAGAAGATCGAACGCGAGCCGAAAAAGATCCTCGGCCGTCTCGAGGGGGGCCGGGTCGTCGATGCCGACTTCCCGATCAGCGTGTCCGTCAACCGCGTGCCGGTGCGTGACGGACACACCGAGTCGGTCTTCCTGAAGCTCGGGGCGAAGGCCTCCCTGGCGGACGTGAGAGCCGCCCTCGAGGGCTTCACCGGAGAGCCGCAGCGCCTGAAGCTCCCGTCGGCTCCCGCGCGGCCGATCGCGGTGCGCGAGGAGCGTGACCGCCCGCAGCCCATCCGCGACGTCGAAGCCGGCGCCGGCATGACGGTCACCGTCGGCCGCCTGCGTCCCGACCCCGTGTACGACGTGCGCTTCACTTTGCTCGTCCACAACACGGTCCGCGGCGCCGCGGGCGCGGCCCTGCTCAACGCCGAGCTTCTCCTCGCGCAAGGCCGGCTGGCCGCGCGGACCCCGGTGCGGTGACCGGTTGGCCGACGTCCTCGAGTTCGGCGTGACGCGGGATCCTTCGAGGGGGGAGGCGCGATGAAAATGAAAGCGCTGCTCGTGGGATACGGGAAGATGGGAAAGGCGGTCGAGGTCGTGCTGCTCCAGCGCGGCCACAGGGTTGTCGAGAAACGCAGAGGAAGAGAAGAGGGAGGCTTCCCAGGAGGGAACAGGGCAGGGGGCGACGACGCGGCGGTGTGCGATCTCGCATTCGAATTCACGGCCCCGGACGCCGCACGGCATCTCGTCCCCTTCCTCCTTTCGAAGAGAATCCCCGTTCTTTCCGGAACCACGGGCTGGGACACGACCGAGGCGGTGCGGCTCGCGACGGAGCACTCGGTCCCGTTCCTCCACTCCCCGAACTTCTCCCTCGGCGTCGCCGCGATGCGGCGCGCGGCCGCGGCGCTCTCCACGGCCCTCGCCCCGTTTCGCGGTTTCCAGCCCGGGATCGTCGAGCGGCATCACGCGGCCAAGAAGGATGCCCCGTCGGGCACGGCGAGGGCGCTCGCATCCGACGTCGCGCGGGTGTCCGGGCGGCAGGAGATCCCGATCGTGTCATTGCGCCAGGGCGGGACGCCCGGGGAGCACGCGCTCTTCTTCGAGGGAGAGGACGAGACCCTCGAGCTCGTCCACCGCGCTCGCTCCCGCGCGATCTTCGCGCAGGGAGCCGTGAGCGCCGGAGAGTGGATGGTGGCCACGGAGCGCGGGGGACCCCTGACGTTCGAGGAATTCTTCGCGGCGATGAGCGAGGCCGGCGTGGGGCACGGCCCGTGAGGCGGGAACCATGATCTCTTCACCTTCGAGGAATTCTCCGTTCTCCGGCGTCTTTACGGCACTCGTGACGCCGTTTCGCGAAGACGGCCGTCTCGACGAGCCCGGGCTGCGGCGCCTCGTGCGCCGCCAGATCGCGGGCGGAGTCGATGGGCTCGTCCCGTGCGGGACGACGGGGGAGGCCGTCACGCTCGATCCGGACGAGCACGAGCGCGTCGTCGCGATCACGGTCGAGGTGGCGCACGCCGCGGACCGGCGCGTCAAGGTCATCGCGGGCTGCGGCTCGAACGACACCAGGAAATCGCAGCGCCTTGCGGCCCGCTGCCGGGCAGTGGGAGCGGACGCCCTCCTCGTCGTGACGCCCTACTACAACAAGCCGACACCACGGGGTCTCGCCGAGCACTTCTCGGCCGTCGCGGACGCGGGCCAGATCCCGCTCGTCGTCTACAACGTGCCGGGCCGGACGGGCCTCAACATGCTGCCCGAGACGGTGCTCGAGCTTGCGACGGACCCGCGTATCGCGGGCGTCAAGGAGGCCTCCGGAAGCCTCGACCAGGCCTGCGAGATCCTGCGCTCACGTCCCGCGGGCTTCGCGGTCCTCTCCGGGGAGGACTCGCTCGCGCTGCCGATCGTCGCCTGCGGGGGAGACGGGGTCATCGCCGTCGTCTCGAACGAGGCGCCGGCGCTCACCGTCCAGCTGGTCGCGGCGGCTCTCGCGGGCGACCGCGCGCGGGCCGCGGAGCTCCAGGCGCGGCTCTTCCCGCTCATGAAGGCGAATTTCCGCGAGTCGAACCCGATCCCCGTGAAGTGGGCGCTCGAACGGCTGGGCCTCATCGGCGGCACCCTGCGCCTTCCGCTCGTGCCGCTCTCGCCCGCGCAGCACAGGGCGGTCGAGGACGCGCTCGCGGGCGCCGGACTTCTCGACGCGGCTGGCCGACCCGTCGAGGCGGTGACGGCGTGACGCGCGAGGACGTCTTTCGCCTTCTCGAGGCCCTGGAGGCGGGGGAGGTCCGCGCCGCCTCGCCGGGCGCGGACGGTTTCTGGGTGGCGCACGCGCCCGTGAAGGAAGGAATCCTCGCCGCGTTCCGGCACGGACTCGAGGAGTCGTCCGAGGCCGGGCCCTTCCTCTTCCGCGACCGGGACACGCTGCCCCCGCGTCGCCCGCTGCCCGACGGTGTCCGCGTCGTACCGGGTGGAACGGCGCTGAGGCGCGGGTCCTACCTCGCGAAGGGCGTCGTCGTGATGCCGCCCGCGTACGTCAACGTGGGCGCGTACGTGGACGAGGGTTCCATGATCGACAGCCATGCCCTCGTCGGCTCTTGCGCGCAGGTGGGAAAGCGCGTGCACCTCTCGGCGGCCGCGCAGGTGGGCGGCGTCCTCGAGCCGGCCGGGGCGGTTCCCGTGGTCCTGGAGGACGAGGTCTTCGTGGGCGGCGGGGCGGGCGTCTACGAAGGCGTCTGCGTCAAGAGGCGGGCCGTGCTCGCGGCGGGCGTGATTCTCACGGCGTCCAGCGTCCTCTTCGACCTCGTGCGCGAGAAGGAGTACCGCTCGACGGCCGAGCGGCCGCTCGTCGTGCCGGACGGCGCGGTCGTCGTCATGGGCGCACGCCCGGCGCCGGGCTCGTGGGGCAGACATCACGGCCTGTCGCTCGCGACGCCGGTCATCGTGAAGTACCGCGACGCGAAGACGGACGCAAGAACGGTGCTCGAGAGCGCGCTGCGTTGAGAACAGAAGAACGAGAGATCTGCACGCAGCCTTCGGCCACGTGGAAGAGAAGAATTCTAAGAAGGGAATAGGGCTTGGCGGATTCCGTTCTGCGGTTGGCTGCGGCTCGGTACGGCACGCCGCTGTATCTCTATGACTTCGACGTCGTCGAGCGTCAGGTGCTGTGCCTCCGACGCGCCCTCGGCCCTCGCTTCACACTCGCCTACGCGGTAAAGGCCAACCCGTCGCTCGGGGTTCTTCACTTCCTGAGCAGATTCGGTCTCTCCTCGGACGTGGCGTCCCGGGGCGAGCTCGCGGCCGCGCGACGTGCGGGATTTCATCCTTCGAAGATCCTCTCGACCGGCCCCGCGAAGTCCGACGAGGAGCTCGAAGCGCTCGTGCGCGCGCGCGTGTCGATCATCCATGCGGAAGGCGAGTGGGAGCTGAGGCGGCTGGAGGAGATCGCGCGGCGCCTGCGGCGGACGGTGCGGGTCGGCCTCCGTCTGAATCCGCCGTGGGGCATCGCCGAAAAGCGCGTCATCATCGGCGGATCCGGCGCGAAGAAGTTTGGCTTCGACTTGAGAAGCGCCGGAAAGATTCTTCGAATGAGAAAGAGCGGCGGCAGCCTCTTCTCCCATCTCGACATCTGCGGCTTCCAGGTGTTCAACGCGTCGAACGTCCTCGACGCGGCGCTTCTCCTCGACAACACGCGCCGCGTCCTGGACCTGGCTCTCTCACTTTCAAGGAAATACTCGGTCCCTCTTCGCTCCGTCGACTTCGGAGGCGGCTTCGGGGTGCCTTATGCCGGCTCCGAAGAGCTCCTGGATCTCGGAGTTCTTCGAAAGGGCCTGCAGGCAGTGGCGCGCGAGGCCCGCGCGAGCGGCCTTCCCGAGTCCGTGCGGCTTGTGTTCGAGCCGGGCCGCTTTCTCGTCGCGGAGGCCGGGACGTACGTGACCCGCGTTCTCGGCACGAAGAGGAACCGCGGCGCCGACGTCGTCCTCGTGGACGGAGGCGTCCACCACTTCCTGAGGCCGGTTCTCCTCGAGACCTCTCACGGTGTGCGGCTCGTCCGGAAGGGGACGATTGGCCGCCCTGTGCCCTCTTTACCTTCCGAAAAATCCCTGGTCATTTCCGGTCCCCTCTGTACGTCCCTCGACATCCTGCACCCGGCCGCGCAGATGCCGCTGCCCGCGCGCGGCGACCTGCTCGCGTTCGAGAACGCCGGCGCATACGGCTACACGGAGTCGATGCCGCTGTTCCTCTCGCACGAGTGGCCCGCGGAGGTCGGAGTCCGCGGGGGCCGCCTCGCTCTCCTGAACCGCCCGCCGCGCGTCGCCGAGCTGCGGGCGCGCCAGAAGACGCCGTTCTGACGGCGGCTGCGCCGGGTGGATAATGGCCGGCCGCAGGGAGGCCGTATGGACGTTCGTTCGCTCGGCACCCACGGCCCCGTCGTCTCGGAGCTCGGGCTCGGCTGCATGGGAATGTCCGAGTTTTACGGGACGCGCGACGACGAGGAGTCGATCCTCACGATCCACGCGGCCCTCGACGCCGGCATGGACCTCCTCGACACTGCCGACGTGTACGGCCCATACACGAACGAGGAGCTCGTCGGAAGAGCGATTGCGGATCGGCGCGACAGGGTCGTCCTCGCGACGAAGTTCGGCATCGTGCGCGATCCGGCAGACCCCGCGAAGCGCGGCGTCTGCGGGCGCCCCGACTACGTGAGGTCCTCGTGCGAGGGCAGCCTCAAGCGTCTCGGCGTCGAGACCATCGATCTCTACTACCTCCATCGCGTAGACCCGGCGACGCCTGTCGAGGACACGGTCGGAGCGATGGCGGGCCTCGTGAGGGAAGGGAAGGTCCGCTGGATCGGACTGTCGGAGGTCTCGCCGGAGACGCTGCGGCGCGCGAGCCGCGTCCACCCGATCGCCGCGCTCCAGAGCGAGTACTCGCTCTTCTCGCGGGACGTCGAGGCGGCCGTCCTGCCCGCGTGCCGCGAGCTCGGGGTCGGGTTCGTGGCCTACAGCCCTCTCGGGCGTGGCCTGCTCTCGGGCCGGTACCGGAGTCTCGCGGACTTTCCGGAAGGCGACTACCGCCGCTCGGCGCCGCGCTTCCAGGGCGCGAACCTCGCGACGAATCTCGGGCTCATCGCGAGGGTGGAGGAGATCGCGCGGCGCCGCCGCGCGACCCCGGCGCAGGTCGCCCTCGCGTGGGTCCTGTCGCGGGGGAAGGACGTCGTCCCGATCTTCGGGACGAAGAACAGGGACCGCCTTCAGGAGAACCTCGACGCGACGGACCTCGCCCTCACGAAGGTCGATCTCGCCGAACTCGACGCGGCCTTTCCTCCCGGCGCGCCCGCGGGGGAGCGCTACCCGGCGGCCGCGATGGCGACGGTCGGCCGCTGAGTCTCCTTCTCGCGCCCGGCCCGTTAGAATCATCGGCATGAGCGTCAAGGTTCCGGAGGCCGTCGCCCCTCCCCTGAGCCCCGGGCAGGCGCGCATCCGTGCCGCGAAGGAGGAATGGCGGAAGAAGGCCGCCGCCGCCTTCGCGAAGACGCCCGCGTGGCGGAAGGACTTCACGACGGTCTCCTCGGCCGAGGTGAACCCCCTCGCGACGCCCGACGACCTCGGCGGCTTCGACTACGCGCGCGACCTCGGCTGGCCCGGCGAGTTCCCATACACGCGCGGCGTGCAGCCGACGATGTACCGCGGCAAGCCGTGGACGATCCGGCAGTTCGCGGGATTCGGGACGGCCCGCCAGACGAACGAGCGCTTCAAGCAGCTCCTGGCGCACGGGCAGACGGGCCTCTCGACGGCCTTTCACCTCCCGACGCTCTACGGCTACGACTCGGACCACCCGATGTCGGCCGGCGAGGTGGGGAAGTGCGGCGTCGCCGTGGACACGCTGCGCGACTTCGAGGTCCTTTTCGACGGGATCGACCTCGGCGCGGTCACGACGTCGATGACGATCAACTCGACCGCTCCGATCGCCCTCGCGATGTACCTCGCGGTCGCCGAGAGGCACGGGACCCCGTGGTCGAAGGTCGGCGGGACGCTCCAGAACGACATCCTCAAGGAATACATCGCCCAGAAGGAATACATCTTCCCGCCGCGTCCCTCGATGCGGCTCGTGACGGACCAGTTCGCGTTCTGTGCGCAGCACGTTCCGAGGTGGAACACCGTCTCGATCTCGGGGTACCACATCCGGGAAGCCGGCGCGACGGCGCTCCAGGAGCTCGCCTTCACGCTGCGCGACGGGATGGAGTACGTCAAGTACGGGGTCGGCGCGGGCCTTAACGTCGACGACTTCGCGCCCCGCCTGTCCTTCTTCTTCAACGCGCACAACGACTTCTTCGAGGAGATCGCGAAGTACCGCGCGGCCCGCCGGATCTGGGCGCAGGTCATGCGCGACCGCTACGGCGCGAAGAGGCCGGAGAGCTGGAAGATGCGCTTCCACGCGCAGACCGCGGGCGTCACGCTCACGGCGCAGCAGCCGTACAACAACGTGGCGCGCGTCGCGATCCAGTCCCTCGCGGCCGTCCTCGGGGGAACGAACTCCCTCCACGCGAACGCCCTCGACGAGACGCTCGCTCTTCCGACGGAGTTCGCCGCGAAGATCGCCGTGCGCACCCAACAGGTCATCCTCCACGAGACGGGCGTCGTCAACTCGATCGATCCCCTCGGCGGCTCGTACCTCGTCGAGGAGCTCACGAACCGGATGGAGGCTGGCGCCTTCGACTACTTCCGGCGCATCGACGCCTTCGGCGGGATGGTCGAGGCCATCGAGGCGGGCTTCCCGCAGAGGGAAATCATGGACGCCGCCTACCGGTTCCAGCGGGCGTTCGACGCGAAGGAGAAGGTGATGGTCGGCGCCAACGCCTTCACCGAGTCCGTTCCCGAGGACGAGGTGCCGACTCTCGTGATCTCCGAGGAGACCGCCGCCGAGCAGGTGAAGGTCCTGAGCGAGGTCCGTCGCACGCGCGACTCCCGGAAGGCGATGCAGACGCTGGCCGACCTGAAGGCGGCCTGCGCCGGCGGAGCGAACGTCATGCCACCGCTCGTCGAGGCCGTGAAGGCGTACGCGACGGTCGGGGAAATCTCGGACGTCATGCGCGAGGTTTTCGCGACGTACGAGGAGCCGGCGGTCTTCTGAGGGCGCTGCGGCCCGAATCTTGCGGGGTACACTCCTCGGTGATGCCTGTTCGACACGTTTTCGCGGTCGCGGCCCTCCTCCTGACCACTGCGGCCCTCCCGGCGCGTTCCCAGTCGCCGTCGTCCGGGCCCTCGCTCACGCCCGTAGAGGCGAAGCGCAAGGAGGCCGTCGAGCACTACCTGAGGGCGCGCCTTTTCGCGCAGGACTCCGAGTTCGAGGAGGCCGTCAAGGAGTTTCGCAAGGCGATCGACCTCGATCCGGCCGACGGCGCGCTCCGCCGCGAGTACGGAGAGCTCCTGCGCGACATTCCGATCTACCCCGAGGCCGAGCGCGAGGCGCGCAAGGCCGTCGAGCTGATGCCCTCGAGCGCGGGGGCGCACCGCCTGCTCGGACAGGTCCTGCTCGCGACCGCGAAGGACAAGGCGCGTGCCGAGGAGGCCGCCTCCGAGCTGAAGAAATCCGCCGAGCTCGGGCCGCCCGACCCGCAGGGCGCCGTCGCTCTCGCCCAGGCGTACCTGAGGCTCGAGAAGGCGAAGGAGGCCGTCGCCGCGCTCGAATCGGTCGTGGACCGTGCCCACGGCGCCCCCTATCTGCTTCTCTTCGGCGAGGCGCTGGAGCGCGACGGACAGACGGCCAGGGCCGAGGAAATCTACAAGTCGCTCCTGAAACAGGATCCCGAGAACCGCGCGGCGTCGGTGGGGCTCCTGCGCGTTTACGAGCGCTCGCGTCAGTTCGACAAGGAGGCATCGCTCCTCGAGACGCTCGTGAAGGGCCAGCCCGGCAATCTCGCCGCCCGCACCCAGTACGCGACCGTCCTCCTCCGTGCGCGGCGTTTTCCCGAATCGCGAAAGGTCTTCGAGCAGGTCCTCGCCGCCGATCCCGGGAACCGCGAGGCCCTCCGAATGTACGCGGCGCTCCTGTCGGAGACGCGCGAGACGGACAAGGCCGACGAGATTCTCCGCAAGCTCGAGGCGCTCGAGCCGGACGAGCCGGACATCGCCTACCGCCGTGCGATGAACTTTCTCGAGGCGCGGCGCCTGACGGAGGCCGAGCGCGCGCTCGGCGACCTCAAGAAGAGTCTCCCCGCCAAGAAGGCGGAGGGCCCCGAAGGCGGGCAGATCGACGGACAGCTCGCGTACGTCGCATACCTGAGAAAGGACTACGCCCGCGCGACGTCGCTCCTGACACCGCGCCTCTGGGACGGCGACGGCCTCAACCCGCAGGCGTTCAACCTGCTCGCGCAGATCGCGCGCGACCGGGAGGACTGGGCGGGCGGCCAGCGTCTCGCGCGCGAGGCCTACGAGAAGGACGGCAGGAAGTCGCCGAACGTCCGCGCGACGTTCGCGGAGTTTCTCCTGCGATCGGGCGGCGCCTCCGACAGGGCCGAGGGCGAGAAGATCCTCGCCGCGCTCGCGGCCGAAGACAAGGCCGGCATCCTGGCCGCGGCCGACGCCTGGCAGCGCCTCGACCAGTACGCCCGCGCGGCCGACGTCGCCCGCCAGGGCCTCGAGCGCGATCCCGAAGAACCGGATCTTCTCTTCCGGCTGGCGGCGTCGCTCGAGCGCGACAAGAAGCTCGGGGAGTCCGAGGCGGCGTTCGAGCGGCTCCTCAAGGTGCGCGCCGACCATGCGCCGGGGATGAACTACCTGGGCTACATGTGGGCGGACCGGGGCGAGAACCTTCCGCGCGCGCTCGAGCTCATCCGCAAGGCCGTGGACCTCGAGCCGTCCAACGGCGCGTATCTCGATTCGCTCGGGTGGGTCTACTTCCGGATCGGCAGGCTCGACAAGGCCGAGGAAAACCTCGTCGCCGCCTCGACGCTGAACCCGGACGACGCCACCGTCGAGGAGCACCTGGGCGACCTCTGGGAGAAGAAAGGCGACCTCGCCAGGGCACGGGAAAGCTGGAAGCGTGCGCTGACGCTCAAGCCCGAGACCGAGAACAAGAGCCGCCTCGAGGACAAGCTCCGGAAGACCGATCACCTCGAATCGAAGAAGTGAGAGAGAGCGGCGCGGGCCGCCCACGCGCGCTGCGGGTGACCGGTGTGTTGGCGGTTGCGGTGGTTTTTTTCTCGGAATGCGCATGCAGCAGCGGGCTGCCGACGGGCGCGCCGGACAGCGCCGCGCCGTCGGGATCTGCCGCGGCGCCGCCCTCTTCTCCCCTCAAAGAAATCTCCTCTTCGGTCCTGTCGGCCTACGACGCTGCGCGCGTCCGGGCGTGGGATCCCACCCGCCGCTTCAAGGCGCTCTTCAGGGCGGAGGCCTCGCCGAAGGTTGGCGCGATCGGCCGCGGGTATCTTTCCGTGTGGTGGGACGGGGCGAGCGGAGGCCTCGAATGGCGACTCTCGGCGCCCATTGCCGGAAGCGGAAGAGGGGGAATTCTTCGAACGGAAAGAAGGAAGGAAGATGCCGCGGTCGGCGACGCCGAGGCGCTGCCGCTTCCGGGGAAGCTCGCCGCCGCCGACCTCATCGCCTGCATCCTGGGCACGCCGGCTGCCCCGGCTCCTCCCTCGTCACCCTTCGAAGAAACGCCGAGGGGCTGGAGTTTGCGCATCGAAGGCACGAAGCGCACCGCGCTCCTGGATCGTGACGGGCATGTGATCGAGATGCACTTCCCGAACGGCGAGGTCGTTTCGTTCCAGCCGGGCGAAGGCGTGCCCCGGCGCGTCGAGGCGAAGGGGCCCGACGGCCGCGCCGTCCTCGTGCTCGAAAGCTATGGCCCGTGGTCCGTGGGCGAAGAGGTCCCGCCCCTGTGAGCGACGAGCGCGGGGGGCTGCGCGTGACGTCGTTCGCGAAGATCAACCGAGAATTGCGCGTCCTCGGAAAGAGGCCGGACGGGTTCCACGAGCTCGACACCGTGTTCCAGACCGTGGACCTGACCGAAACCCTGGATTTGCTGGAAGAGGAAGAAGGCGGCGGGGAGGTCTCGCTCACGATCGAGGGCGCCGACCTTCCCGCGGACGGCAGCAATCTCGTCCTCCGCGCCGCCGCCGCTCTGCGCGAGCGGTTCAACGTGCGCCGAGGGGCCCGCATCCATCTTTCCAAGAAGATCCCGGTCGGAGGCGGTCTCGGCGGCGGCAGTTCAAATGCGGCGGCGGCTTTGAGGGGGCTGACCACGCTCTGGGACCTTCCGCTGGGGAAGAGAACCCTGCACGCCGTCGCGGCCTCCCTCGGCTCGGACGTCCCTTTCTTCCTTCTCGGCGGCCGCGCGCGCGGCCAGGGCCGCGGGGAGGTCCTCACGCCGCTGCCCGACGGCCCCGAGGAGTGGGTCCTCCTCGTTTTCCCGCCCTTTTCCCTTTCCACGGCAGAGGTTTACGGCCGCCTCCCGGCCCGCGCCTTGACGGGAAGTCCTTCTGCCACTAAAGTTTCCGGTTCCGAGACCGGTGGCGGGCCGGAGCGGAACGATCTCGAGCAGGCGGCGGAATCTCTCCGGGGAGAGTTGCGCCGCATCCGGTCCGCGCTCGCGGGATCCGGGGCGCGGAGCGCCCGGCTTTCCGGGAGCGGCTCGACCGTGTTCGGGACGTTCGGGACGAAGGACGAGGCCGCGAAGGCGCGGGAGTCGCTCGAGGGGCTCGGAAACGAGACGAAGGCAAAGATGACGATCGTGAAGACCGTTTCGAGGGCCGAGTTCGCGCGCCGCGCAACTCCGGTCCGGCTCGCGCAACGCGGATGAAAGCCGTCTGCGCGAAAATCCACGGAAGGCTTCCGGATGGGGAGTCGACAAGTGGTAAGTCAGCGGTCTTTGGAACCGCCATTCGGAGGTTCGAATCCTCCCTCCCCAGCCATCCTTCCTGACGACGATGGAGCGTTTCGCGTACGGTGAACTGAAAGTCTTCGGCGGCCGGGCTCACCCGGCGCTCACGGGCGAGATCTGCCGCAACCTGGGACGCGAGGCGGGTCGGGTCACGCTCTACAGCTTCTCCGACGGCGAGAACTACTGCCAGATCGACGAGAACGTGCGCGGCGCGGACGTCTTCATCGTCCAGCCCACGGGGCCCCCGGCAAACCACAACATCATGGAACTTCTCATCATGCTCGACGCCTTCAAGCGCTCCTCGGCGTCGCGCGTGACGGCCGTGCTCCCGTACTACGGATACGCGCGGCAGGATCGCAAGGACAAGCCCCGCGTGCCGATCACCGCCAAGCTCGTGGCCGACCTCATCGTGGCGGCGGGCGCCGACCGGGTGCTCTGCGTGGACCTCCATGCGGCCCAGATCCAGGGCTTCTTCAACATACCCGTCGACCACCTCTTCGCGGCGCCGGTTCTCCTCGACGCGATCCGAGACACGAGCCTCGACCCGCTCACGGTCGTCTCGCCAGACGCCGGCGGCGTCGAGCGCGCGCGCGCGTTCGCGAAGCGCCTCGGCGCCGGCCTCGCGATCGTGGACAAGCGACGCAAGGGGAAGAACGAGGTGGAGGTCCTCCACGTCATCGGCGACGTGAGAGACCGAAACGTGATCGTCGTCGACGACATCATCGACACGGCCGGGACGCTCATCAACACGGTGATCGCCCTCAAGGACGCCGGGGCCCGGCGCATCTTCGCGGGCTGCGTCCACGCCGTCCTCTCCGGCCCCGCCATCGACCGCATCAACGGCAGCCCGATCGAGCGCGTCTTCTGCGCGAACACCCTTCCCCTCGAGGAGAAGCTCGCGCGCTGCCCCCTCCTGACGCCGCTCTCGATCGCCCCGCTCCTCGCCGAGGCGATCCAGCGCATCCACCAGGGAGCGTCCGTCAGCTCGCTCTTCGTCTAACCGCCCCCGCCGGACCGCCCGCCCGGGAAATTCCTCCCGGACCGGGCGCCCGAAGAAAGGAAACATGCTCCAGGAAAACATCGTCGTCGAAGTCGAGAAGAGGCTCGAGACCGGCAAGAACGCCGCGAACCGCTTCCGCGCCAAGGACCTCATCCCCGCCGTCCTCTACGGCGGCGGCAAGGGAATGGACACGTGGCCGCTCACCGTCCCGCGCAAGACGCTCGCGAGCCTCCTCAACAAGGGCCTGCACGCGAACGCGATCTTCAAGTTGCGGCTCAAGGGCACCGAGCAGCAGCGCCACGTCATGATCCGCGACCTCACCCTCGACCCGATCACGCGCGCGATGCTCCACGTGGATTTCGTCCGCGTGCTCCTCGACAAGAAGCTGCGGGTCAAGAGCGACATCGACGTCGTCGGCGTGCCGAACGGCGTCAAGAACACGGGCGGAATCCTCAACATCGTGACGCACTCGATCCTCATCGAGTGCCTCCCGGCCGACATCCCCGAGTCGATCAAGATCGACGTCTCCGGAATGGAACTCCACGACTCTTTCCGCGTCTCCGACCTCAAAGTCGGCGACAGGATCAAGGTCCTCGAGAGCGCGGACCGCGTCCTCGCGCACGTCGGCGTGCCGAAGGCCGAGGAGGTTCCGGTCGCCGTCGTGGCCGCCGAACCGGGCGTCGAGGGCGTCGCCGCTCCTTCCGCCGAGCCCGAGGTGATCAAGAAGGGCAAGAAGGAAGAGGACGTCGTCGAGGCCGCTCCCGCCAAGGGCGCTCCCGCCAAGGCCGCTCCTGCGAAGGCCGAGGCCAAGGCCGAGAAGAAGGAAAAGAAATAGGCACGGACGAACTCTTCCTCGTGGTGGGACTCGGCAACCCCGGCGACCGGTATTCCGGGACGCGGCACAACGTCGGCTTCGACGTCGTCGCGGCGTTCGCGAAGAGGGCCGCAGGCGGCCCGCCGCGCCTCGACCGACTCGACTGCCGCGCGCTGACCGGGCGGGTGCGGGTGGGGAGTCGCCCCGTTCTCGTCGCGCGGCCCCAGACCTACATGAACGCCTCCGGGGAGTCCGTCAAGGGACTCGCCCTGAAGTACGACGTGCCGCTCGAGCGCCTCATCGTCGTCCTCGACGACGTCGCGCTGCCGGTCGGCTCGGTCCGCGTCCGCCGGGCGGGCTCGTCCGCCGGCCAGAAGGGACTCCAGTCCATCATCGACTGTTTCGGGACGCAGGAGTTCCCGCGCCTTCGCCTCGGCGTGCGCGGCGAGAACTTCCAGCCCGAAGAGCCGATGGACGACTATGTGC
This sequence comes from Thermoanaerobaculia bacterium, assembly GCA_049581965.1. Classification (GTDB taxonomy): domain Bacteria; phylum Acidobacteriota; class Thermoanaerobaculia; order UBA5066; family UBA5066; genus Fen-183. Next base: position 37,274 of record JBAUSZ010000048.1, read on the forward strand.
TCTCCCGCTTCTCGAAGAAAGAGCGCCCCGTGATCGACGAGGCGATCGCGACGGGCTGCGACGCCCTGGACGTCTTCGTCACGGACGGCATCGACGCCGCCATGAACCGCTTCAACCGTTCGCCCGAGGAATCCGCCCCGGCGAACTGAATCACAACCTTGGCTCGGCACAGGACCACCGTCCACAGCCGCGCCTCGCGACGGGCCAGCTCGCCGCGATCCAGAAGGAGGAAATCCCGTGGTCACCCCGAACATCCAACGCCAGTACGACATGGTCTTCCTGGTCGTCCCCGAAAAAGACGAGGCCGGTGCCCAAGGCATCGTCGAGGACTTTCGTAAACTCCTCGTCGACAACGGCGCGACGATCGAGAAGGACGAGCCGATGGGCCGCCGCCGCCTCGCGTACACGATCAAGAAGAGAAACGAGGCGACGTATCACAACTTCCTGTTCCGCGGCTCTGCGGCCTGCGTCGCCGAGGTCCAGCGCAAGCTGCGCCTCTCGGAGGACATCCTCCGCTACCTGACCGTTCGCATCGACGAGGAGGTCAAGCACGGCCTCAAGGTCGCCCGCAACACGAAGCCGCGGCGTCCGCGTCCCGAGCCGACGGACGCTCCGTACGCCGCCCCGAGCGTCCCCGTCGCGCCGGAAGGCGCCGCGGAAGGGCGCGAGTAGGAGATCGCCATGGCCGCACCGATCCGAAAGCCCGCCAAGAAGAAGTTCTTCGTTCGCCGCAAGCGCGTCTGCAAGTTCACGGTGGAGAAGATCGGCTACATCGACTTCAAGGACGTGAAGCTCCTCGCGGGCTTCGTCCCCGAGCGCGCCAAGATCCTCCCGCGCCGCATCAGCGGGACCTCCGCGTTCTACCAGCGCAAGCTCGCCACGGCGATCAAGCGCGCCCGGTACCTCGCGCTGCTCCCCTACGTGTCTGATTAGGAAATCGTTCTCCGCCTTCTGGGCGGCGCTGGCCGCGGCCGTGACCGCCGCGGCGCCGCCTTTCGGAGTCTTCCTGCTGCCCTTCGCGGCGGGGCGCCTCGGCGTTGCCGCGCTCACGACCGAGCAGCCGGCGTGGGGGTTCCTCCTTCCGGCCTGCGCGCCGCCTCTCGCGCTCCTGCTCGGCGCCCTCCTCGCCCCCGGAGCCGCGGGAGCGGCATTCGTCGTCGCAACGGCGTTCGTCTCGCTCCCGGCGGCCGCCCTCTATGCGACGGGGCAGGGCGGGCTCCGTCGCGACCGCGTGCTCCTCGTCGTGTTCGCCGTGACGGGCATCGGCGCCCTCGCGGCTTTGCTGGGCGCGCAGGTTGCGACGGGGCGGGATCCCGGCGAAGCGGCCGCGGCGCGCTGGGCCGCGGCCGTCCCCGAGATGCTCGGCACCTACCGCTCGAGCGGGTGGGGGGAGTCGTCCCTCGCGACCGTTTCGCGGCTCTTCGAGATCCTCCGGGTGACGCTCCGGGACCAGCTTCCGGGGATCGTCCTCGCGGTCGCGATGGTTCACGCGGCTCTCGTCGTCTACGGCTTCGCGCGAGCGTCGGGGATTGCCGGCGCCGAGTGGGAGGAGACGTCCTTCAGCCGGTTCCGGACTCCGCTCGCCGCCGCGGCCCTGTTCGTCCCGGCGGGCCTCCTCGCGGCCGTGGGCGGGCCGGACCTGCGCCGGCCCGCCGTGGACGTTCTCCTGCCTCTCGCCGTCTTGTTTTTTCTGCGGGGGCTCGCCATAATCCGCGCTCTTCTCGACCGGGGAAGAGCCGGCCTCATCGGCCGGGCGCTCGTCTATGCGCTGGTCTTTCAGATGCCGTTTCCCTTCCTCCTCGCGCTCGGGGGGCTCTTCGACGAGTTCGTCGACGTCCGGGCGCGGCTCGACCGGCTTCCTCCGGCGGGCGGCGGGCCGGACGGCTTCTGAGAGCGGCAGAACGACATGAAGATCCCGACAGAGAACCGAGGAGTCCCGCGATGAAAGTGGTCCTGACCGACGACGTGAAGGGGCTGGGGCACCGGGGCGACGTCGTGAACGTCGCCGACGGCTACGGCCGCAACTTCCTGCTTCCGAAGACGCTCGCGTACCCGGCGACGCCCGGAAACCTCAAGCGCCTCGAACAGGAGAAGAAGCGCTACGACGTCCGCGTCGCGAAGGAGAAGGAACAGGCCGAGGTGATCGCGAAGTCCGTCGAGGGGACGACGATCGTCCTCCACAAGAAGGCGGGCGAGGGCGACCACCTCTACGGCTCGGTGACGGCGGCGGAAGTCGCCGACGGCCTCGCCGCCAAGGGCATCACGGTCGACAAGCGCCGCGTCGAGCTCGAGGAGCCCATCAAGCGCCTCGGCACGCACACGGTCCACGTCAAGCTCCACAAGGACGTGACCGTCGGCGTGACCGTCGAGGTCCTTCCGATCGCGGCGGTTTGAGAAGGACGGCCGTTTTCCTTCAGCCCGGGGGCCCGCCCTCCTTGCCCGGCTTCGGGGGCGGGGCCGCGAGCTTCGGGGCGTCCGTGAGCGTGACCTCGTCGCCCTTCGTCTCGCCGCGCTTGGGTGCGTAGAGCGCGCGCTGCAGGTACTGCGGGAGATTCGCGACCGCGTGCGGCTGGTCTCCGCACATCTCGGTCGGCTGCGTCCCGTTCACGAACGCCATGAGGACGACCTTCGAGCAACCGGGAGTGGCGCGGTAGCCGGTCGCCTCGTCCACGGGCACGAGGACGATGCCGGGCGGCGTCTCGAAGTCGTCGGCCTCGGTGACGACGGCCTCCGCCTTCATCCGCTCGGCGATCTTCATGAAGATCGGGAGCGCGACCTCGCCGCCTTGCGCGTGGACGCCGCCCGCGAGGGGCTTGCGCGTGTCGTGTCCGACCCAGACCGCGATCGTGTACTTCGGCGTCATTCCGATGAACCACGCGTCCGAGTAGTCGTTCGTCGTGCCCGTCTTGCCCGCGAGGTTCAGGCCGAGCCGGGCCGCGGACGCGGCCGTTCCGCGCTGCGTGACGCCCCGCATCATCCCGAGCAGGACGTAAGCCGACGCCGGCGACGTCGCTTCGCGGGGCTCGGGACTCCACTGCTCGAGCGTGACGCCGTCGGCGTTGCGGATCTTCTCGATGAAAGCGGGCTTGTAGACGAGGCCGCCGCTCGCGACGGACGCGTACGCCGAGGCCATCTCCATCGGCGTCACCTCGAACGCTCCGAGGGCGAGCGACGGGTACGCAAGGAGGTTCTGCCGGATCCCGAGGCGCCGGGCCGTCTCGACGACGGCCTTCGTGCCGACGAGGAGGTCGACTCGCACGGTCGCGAGGTTGACGGAGTGCTCGAGCGCGTACTGATAGGTCACGATTCCGTGGTACTGGCGCTCGAAGTTCTGCGGTTCCCAGGGCTCCTGCTTCGGATCGACCGTGATCGAGATTGGCGCGTCGAGGACGGTGTCGGCCGGCGTGAATCCCTGCTCGATCGCCGTGAGGTAGACGACGGGCTTGAACGCCGAGCCCACCTGGCGGAGCGCCTGCACGGCGCGATCGAACTTCGACTTGTTGAAGTCGTAGCCGCCGACGAGCGCGCGAACGGCGCCCGTGCCGTTCTCGAGAATCACGGCGGCGCCCTCGACGTTCGGGTCCTGCGAGACGATGGTCTCGGCCTTGCCCGCCTCGTTCGGGACGGACTCGATCTGGACGACGTCACCCCGCCTGACGGCCTTCGCGGGGCTGCCGGCGCGCGTCCACGCGAACGCCGAAGGGCCCAGCGTGAAGCGCCGGTCGCCGACGCGCACCTCGGCCCCGGCCTTCGACGCGGAGAGAACGACCGCCGTCAGGACGTCGGCCCCCCCTCCGTCTTCCCAGGACGGGTCTTTCCATGTGTCGGGATCGAGGCCTTCCGCGACGAGGTTGCGCGGCTTGCGGAACCCGGAGCGCCGGTCCTGGCGCCTGAGGCCCCAGCGGAGCGCATCCTCGGCCCAGCGCTGGAAACGCGGATCGAGCGTCGAGTCCACGCGCAGTCCCTCGCGGTACAGCTCCGTCTCGCCGTACTGTTTCTCGAGGTACTGCCGCACCTCCTCGCAGAAGTACGGACCCACGGTGAACTCCCGCGTCCCCTTCGCGACCTCGATCGGCGTCGCGGCCGCGGCGGCGCGCTGCGCCTCCGTGATGTAACTCTCCTCGCGCATGCGCCTCAGGACGAAGTCGCGCCGGGATTTTGCCGCGGAAGCGCTGCGCAGGGGCGAGTAGTACGCGGGGCGCTGGATGATCCCGGCCAGGAGCGCCGCCTCGGGCAGCGTGAGCGCGCCGGCTGGATGGCCGAAGTACCAGCGCGACGCGGCCTCGACCCCGTAGTTCCCGTGCCCGAACGGGATCTGGTTGAGGTACATCGTGAGGATCTGGTCCTTCGAGTACTGGCGTTCGATCTCGATCGTCAGGAAAGCCTCGTTCACCTTCCGCGCGATCGTTTTCTCGGGGGACAAGAACACGGCACGCGCCAGCTGTTGGGTGAGAGTCGACGCTCCCTGCGACATCCGGCGCGTCGCGATGTCCTTCAGGAGAGCGCCGCCGATCCGCACGAGGTCGATCCCGCTGTGGTCGAAAAAGCGCGCGTCCTCGGCCGCGAGAAGCGCCCGGACCATGACGTCGGGAATGTCCTTGCGCGCGACGAGGACGCGGCGCTCGATCGCGAAGCGCGCGATCGTCGAGCCGTCCGCGCCTCGGATCTCCGTCACGATGTCGGGTCGGTACGTCGCGAGCTCGGAGACCTTCGGGATGCGGATCGCGCGCGAGAGTCCGTACCCCGCGGCAACGCCGAGGCCGGCGACGAGGAGGACGGGGACGACGAGAACGGCGAGGGCCGCGACGCGGCGTGCGCTCACGGCCCATTCTCGCACGCGGGAAACGCGTGGTACCGTCTCGCCGCGGAGGACGAATGGCCGAGGAACCCGTGCCGCCGGTGCCGGCGCCGCAGATCCCGAAGCTCCCCACGACCCTGCCCTTCGAGGACGAGGCCGCGCGCGGCCGGCGCCAGGGCTGCCTCAAGTGGGGCCTCGTCGGGTGCGCCGGGGCGTCCGTCCTCGTGATCGTCGGCCTCCTGTTCATCCTGTCGAACGCCAAGAAGCTCATGGGCCTCGCGTTCGAGAAGATCGGCGACCAGGTCGTCGCCGCCGCCGCTCCGGAGGTGACTCCCGCCGACAAGGAGCGCTTCCGGACGAGCCTGACCGCGTTCGCCGAGCGGGCGAAGTCCGGCAAGGTACAGCCCGCCGTCGTCCAGGCCTGGCAGACGCGCGTGTCGAGCGCGCTCGCGGACGGCCGCGTCACGGGAGACGAGATCCGGAGCCTCACGATGTGGCTCGACACGTCCGGCGCCGCGCCGCCGCCCGCCCCGGCTCCGTAAGGCACGTGCCCGACTTCCAGGTCCTCTCCCCGCTCACGCCGCAGGGCGACCAGCCGCACGCGATCGAGCAGCTCGTCGCGGGGTTTCGCGAGGGACGCGAGAGGCAGGTCCTCCTCGGCGTCACCGGCTCGGGCAAGACCTTCACGATGGCGAAGGTCGTCGAGGCGCTCAACCGCCCGACGCTCGTCCTGTCGCACAACAAGACGCTCGCGGCGCAGCTCTACCAGGAGTTCCGGTCGTTCTTCCCGAAGAACCGCGTCGAGTACTTCGTCTCCTACTACGACTACTACCAGCCCGAGGCCTACGTGCCGCAGTCGGACACGTACATCGAGAAGGAGACCCAGATCAACGACGAGATCGACAAGCTGAGGATCGCGGCGACGGCCGCGCTCTTCGAGCGGCGCGACGTCCTCATCGTGGCCTCGGTCTCGTGCATCTACGGCCTCGGGAGCCCCGAGTCGTTCGGGAAGATGGCGATCGAGTTCGACAAGGGCGCGAAGTACGGGATGACGTGGTACCTCAAGCGTCTCGTCGAAGCACAGTACGAGCGCACGAACCTCGACCTTTCGCGGGGGACCTTCCGGGTGCGCGGCGACGTGCTCGACGTCCTCCCGTCCTACGAGGACCTCGGCCTGAGGGTCGAGCTCTTCGGGGACGAAATCGAGCGGATCACGCGTTTCGAGGTCGTGACGGGGAAGAGCGTCGGCGAGATCGCGCGCTTCGAGCTCTTCCCGAAGTCTCACTACGTGACGCCCGAGGAAACGCGCACGCGCGCGCTCGGCTCCATCGAGGCCGAGCTCGTCGTGCGGCTCGAAGAGCTCAAGGTCCAGAACAAGCTCCTCGAGGCCCGGCGGCTCGAGCAGAGGACGCGCTTCGACCTCGAGATGATGCGCGAGATCGGCTACTGCGCGGGGATCGAGAACTATTCCCGCCACCTCTCGGGCCGCAGGCCGGGGGAGCCGCCGCCGACGCTCCTCGACTACTTCCCGTCCGACTACCTCACGATCGTGGACGAGAGCCACCAGACCATCCCCCAGGTGCGTGCGATGTACCACGGCGACCAGTCGCGCAAGGGGACGCTCGTCGAGTACGGTTTCCGCCTGCCGTCGGCCCTCGACAACCGGCCGCTCAAGTTCGAGGAGTGGCTCGAGCGGACGGGCCAGCGCCTGTTCGTCTCGGCGACGCCCGCGGCCTACGAGCTCCAGGAAACGGGCGGCGAGGTCGTCGAGCAGATCCTGCGGCCCACGGGCCTGCTCGACCCGCCGATCGAGGTGCGGCCGGTCAAGGGGCAGGTGGACGACCTCCTCTCGCGCGTGAAGGAGCGGGCCCTAAAGAACGAGCGCACGCTCGTTACGACGCTCACGAAGCGCATGGCGGAGGACCTCACGAACTACTTCCTCGAGCTGGGCGTGCGCGTGCGGTACCTCCACAGCGACATCGAGACGCTCGAGCGCGTCCAGATCGTGGGGGACTTCCGCCGCGGCGTCTTCGACGCTCTCGTGGGCGTCAACCTCCTGCGCGAGGGGCTCGACCTTCCCGAGGTGTCCCTCGTCGCGGTCCTCGACGCGGACAAGGAAGGCTTCTTGAGGTCCGAGACCTCTCTCATCCAGACGGCGGGCCGCGCGGCGCGCAACGTGAACGGAATTGCCGTCTTCTACGCCGACAGGGTCACGGACTCCATGCGGCGGGCGATGAGCGAGACCGAGCGGCGGCGCAAGCTCCAGAGCGCGTGGAACAGCGAGCACGGAATCGTGCCCGAGTCGATCGTGAAGGCGGTCGACTCGCCACTCCTCCAGATGGCCGAACTCGACTACCTCGAGCCCAGCCGCCTCGACCGCCGCCCCAAGGCCAAGGACGCGCCCTCTCTCGACCGCGAGATCGCGGACCTCGAGAAGGAGATGAAGGTCGCGGCCAAGGAGCTGGAATTCGAGAAGGCCGCGCAGCTCCGCGACCGGATCCGCGAGCTCAGGCAGATGAAGCTGTTCTGACGGGGCCGTCTACACGCGTCCGAGAACGAGCCGTGCCGGATCCGTGAAGGACGTGTGGAGCTCGATCGAGCCGTCGAGCACGAAGATTTCGAGACGGGAATTGATGAGGGGCGCGATGTTGTCGGTGGGCGTCTTCTTCGTCGAGAAGATGCCGACCCACGCGTTCTTCCCGCTCGCTTTTGCGACGTAGAGGGCGCGGTCCGCGATGATGACCACCTGTTCCCACGTCACGCCTCTCGGCGTGGACGGGATGAACGGGAAGAATGCGAAGCCGATCGAGCACGTCAGCCGCGCCGAGTGCCCCTCCCCGAGGTCGAACGAATGCTCCGCGACGAGGGAACAGATGCGTTGCGCGAGCGCCTCCGCGACGGACGGCTGCGCGAAGCGTCCGATGACGAGAAACTCGTCGCCGCCCCACCTCAGGATCGTGTCGGAACGGCGGCACGCCCGCTCGAGGACGTTCTTCATCTCGAGGAGGACCCGGTCTCCCGCGGCGTGCCCGTAGGAGTCGTTCACGGGCTTGAACCCGTCGAGGTCGACCATCAGGAGAACGAAGTCGGGCCGGGGGACCGAGACGTCCGGCCCGCCGCCCTCCATGGACGCGTAGTAGCGGTCGACGAGCCCGATCTCCTTGTCGATCTCCGTCATCAGGAAGCGGCGGTTGTGGAGGCCGGTCAGGGAGTCGGTGAGGCTCGACGCCTGGAGCTTCTGGATCGCGTCCCTCAGCTCTTCGTTGCGGACGCCGAGCTCCTTCGTGCGCTTCTGGACCTCGGCTTCGAGGAGGCGGCCGCGCTCGGCCTCCTGCTCGAGCTGCCTTCGGGAGCGGCGAACGAAATAGGCGACCGCGCCGGCGATCGCGAGCGCGTAGAGCATGTACGCCCATGCGCTTTTCCAGGGCGGGGGCTCCACGACGATGCCGAGCGAGGCTCCCTTCTCGTTCCAGACACCGTCGCTGTTCGAGCCCTTGACGCGGAACACGAACCGGCCGGCGGGGAGGTTCGTGTAGGTCGCCCGCCGGCTCGATCCCGGGTCGATCCAGTCGCGGTCGAAGCCCTCGAGCATGTAGGCGTAGCGGTTCTTGGCGGGCGCCGTGTAGTCGAGCGCCGCGAACTCGAACGAGACGACGTAGTCTTTGTAGGTGAGGCGGGTCTCCGTCGTTTCCGAGATGTCCTGCGGCAGGCGCACCGGCTTCGTGAGCTTGTAGAAACCCGTCAGGAGTACCGGCGGCATGTGGGCGTTGCGCCGGATGCGCTCCGGGAAGAAGGCGTTGAAGCCGTTGATCCCCCCGAAGAACATCTCGCCGGACGCGCTCCGGTGCGAGGCGCCGAAGTTGAACTCGTTGCTCTGGAGCCCGTACGACTGGTCGAAGTTCCGGAACGTCCCGGCCTCCGGGTCGAAGTTCGAGAGGCCGCGGTTCGTGCTGAGCCAGAGCGTTCCCTTCTCGTCCTCGAGGATGCCGTAGACGGTGTCGTTCGGCAGGCCGTTCTTGTCGCCGTAGCGCCGGAACGCCGCGCGGCCGGCCTTGCGGTCCTCGGGGCTCCAGCCGCTGAGCCCGCCGCCCTGGGTGCCGATCCAGAGGGTTCCCTTCCTGTCCTCGTGGACGCAGAAGACCACTCCGGGCGCGAGGCTGTCCGCGCGGGCCGGATTGTTCCGGTAGCTCGCGAACCCGCCGGAGGCGCGGTCGAACCGGTTGAGTCCGCCGTGCTCGGTGCCGACCCAGATCGTTCCGCTCGAATCCTCCGCGACGGTCAGGACGTTGTCGTCGCTCAGGCTCGCCGGCGCCGCCGCGTCGTGCCGGTAGGGCACGAACGTCTCCGTCACGGGCTGGTAGCGGTTCAGGCCGCCGCCCATCACGCCGATCCAGAGGACGCCTTCGTGGTCGATCAGGAGCGAGGTGACGCCGTTGCCGCTCAGGCTCGAGGGCTTCGCGGCGTCGCGCCGGAAGTGGCGGAAGGTGCCGCGCGCCGGATCGAACCGGTCGAGTCCGGCCTCGAGCGTCCCGACCCAGACCGTTCCGTCGTCCTCGCGGGCCAGCGTCATGACCCGGTCGTCGGCGAGGCTCGCCGGGTTCTTCGGATCGTGACGAAAGAGGTGGACCGCTCGCCGCGCCGGATCGAAGATGTTCAGGCCGCCCCACGTCCCGACGATGAGCGTCCCGTCGGGAGCCGTCGCGAAGGCCTGGACGAAATCGTTGCTCAGCGTCGAGCCCGCCGAGAGGTCCGACTTGAAGAGGACGAACGCCCCCGTGAGAGGGTTCCACTTGTCCAGGCCGCTTCCCTGGGTGCCCACCCAGACCACCCCGCCGCGGTCCTGGTGAAGCGAGAGGACGCGGCTGTCGGCGAGGCTGGCCGGGTCGGTGGCCTGATGGACGTACCGGGCAAAAGCCGTCTCGCCCTTGCGCAGGGCGTTCAGGCCGTTGTTCGTCCCGACCCAGAGCGTCCCTTCCGAATCCTCGAGGAGCGACCAGACCGTGTTGTCCGAGAGGCTGGCGGCGTCCTTCGGGTCATTCCGGAAATGCGAGAAGGAGACGCCGGCGGGGTCGAGGCGGTCGAGTCCCTTCGCGTAGCCGCCCACCCAGATCGTGCCGTCCTTCCCGACGAGCAGGGACCGGATCCGGTCGTCTCCCAGGCTATCGGCCTTGCCCGGGTCGTTCCGGTAGTGGAGAAAGCCGCCCCCTCCCGCGTCGAGGCGGTCGAGGCCCCCCTGCGTGCCGACCCAGAGGCTGCCCTTCGCGTCCACCGCGAGGGCTCGGACGCGGTCGTTCGCGAGGCTGTCCGGCCTGGACGGGTCGTGGAGGAACCGCGTCACGGCGCCCGTCCTCCGGTTGAGCCGGTTCAGGCCCCCGCCGTCCGTGCCGACCCACAGCGCGCCGTCCGGCGTCTCGGCGATGGACCGGACCCGGTTGCTGCTGAGGCTGGACGTGTTCGCGAGGTCGTTCCGGAGGGTCGAGAACGAGTTCGTGTGGAGGTCCAGGCGCGCCAGGCCCCCCCCGTCGGTTCCGATCCAGAGCGATCCCTCGCCGTCCTCGTGGAGGGCCCAGATCACGTTCGCAGGCAGGGAATCCGGGCTCTGGGGATCGTTCTTGAAAACGGTGAAGTCGTAACCGTCCCAGCGGTTCAGGCCGTCCTGCGTACCGAACCACATGTAGCCGCGGTGGTCCTGCAAAATGCAGTTGACCGCGCTCTGGGAGAGGCCCTGCTCGAGGGAGATGTTGGTGAAGCGGACGTAACGCGCCGTTTCGGCCGAGAGGCCGCCGGCCCACGTCGAAAAAAGAGAGGCCGCAACGGCCGCGCAGGCAAAGTGCCTCGCGGCGGAAGCGAGACCGCCACGGTTCGAATGCATCGCCACGTGCCTGCGACCGCTGGACGAGCCGATCATTACCTCCTACGCACCTCCGGCGGAAGGAGCAACCGGAGCCAGTTTCTTCTCGTTCCGAGAATTATACGGCCTCTTCGGCTCCCGGAGGCCGCACGGAACGGAGCATCCGGCCGAACGCCTCGGCCTCGAGAGGCCGCGAGAAGAGGAATCCCTGCGCCTGGTCGCACTCGAGGGACTGGAGATACCGGAACTGCTCCTCGGTCTCCACGCCCTCGGCCACGACCGTGATTCCCAGGCCGCGGGACATGGCGACGAGAGCCGAGACGATGGCCGTGTCGCCCGCGCTCGTGGCGATTCCGTCCACGAAGGAGCGGTCGATCTTCAGGGAGTCGATGGGGAAGTTCTTGAGGTAGCGCAGGGCCGAATAGCCCGTCCCGAAATCGTCGATCACGAGACGGACGCCGATCCTCTTGAGCTCGGAAAGGCCGGCGGTCGTCACGTCGTCGTGCGCGAGGAGGGCGCTCTCGGTGATCTCGAGGCAGAGCCGCTCCGGCGGCAGCCCCGTCTGGCGAAGCGCGTCCCTAACGACCCACGGGAAGCCGGACTGCCTGAGCTGGAACGTCGAGACGTTCACGGCGACGTCCAGGGGCCCGAGCCCCTCCGAGGCCCACGCGGCGGCCTGGCGGCAGGCGGTCCTCAGGACCCAGTCGCCGAATCCGAGGATGAGTCCGCTCTCCTCCGCCACGGGGATGAACCGGGCCGGCGGGATCGCGCCCAGCGCGGGGGAGTTCCAGCGCAGGAGCGCCTCGAAGCCGGTCACCTCGCGGCTCTTTCCGTCCACGAGCGGCTGGTAGTGGAGCGAGAGCTCGCCGCGCTCGAGAGCCCGGTGAAGACCACTCTCGAGGGAGAGCCGGGCGGCGACCTCGCCGTTCACGGTGTCGCCGTAGAAGCGGTACGTGCCGCGCCCCTGCTTTTTGGCCTGCGTCAGCGCGGTCTGCGCGTGCTGGATCAGGAGCCCGGGATCGCCGCCGTCCTGAGGGCCCAGGGCGATTCCGACGCTGGCCGTGACGAAGACCTCGCCGGGCCCGGCCTGGTAGCTCCCTGCGAGAGCGTCGAGAATCCTCTTGGCGACGCGTGCGGCATCCTCGGCCTTCTCGACATCAGTCAAGATCACGACGAACTCGTCCCCGGAGAGCCGGGCGAGGGACTGCGCCGTCTCGATGGGCGAGGAGTGGGCCACCATGTCGCCCCGCCTCAGACACTGCTGGAGGCGGCCGGCGACGTCCACGATGAGCCGGTCGCCTTCCGAGGGGCCGTAGCTCTCGTTGATCTCCGCGAATCGGTCGATGTCGAGGAACAGCGTGGCGACGAGCCGGTTCGTACGCGAGCCCTGCGCGAGGGCGTGACCGAGAAGCTGCTGGAGCATGGACCGGTTCGGAAGGCCGGTGAGGCCGTCCACGTTCGAGAGCTGCCAGATCTGCTCTTCCGCGCGCATCTGCTCCGTGACGTCCTGCACGATGCCGCGGAGCCAGCGGGTCTCGCCGTCGCCGTCCAGGGAGAAGTCCGCCCAGTGGCGGACGAACCGGACGGCGCCGTCCTTCGGCCTCCGGATCCGGTGCTCCGCGCCGAAGGGCCGCCGATCGCGGGCCGCGCTCAGGATCTCGGCCTCGACGAACGGCCGGTCGTCCGGATGGACGAGAGCGAGGAACGCCTCGGGGCGGCCGTCGACGGCGTCCTCGAAACCGAGGAGGTTGGCCGCCTCAGGCGACCACTCGATCCCGCCCGTCGAGACGTCGTGGTTCCAGCTCGCGAGGCAGGCCACCTCCTCGGCTTCGCGGAGGAGCGCCTTGCTCAGGCGGAGGCGCCGGCGCGCCCGGTCCGCCTCGATCAGATTCCAGAGTCTTCTCGAGAGGATCCACCAGTTGATGGGCCTCAGGACGAAATCCGAGGCGCCGGCGTCGTGGGACCTCCGGACGGACTCGTAGTCCTCGGAGTCGGTGGCGATGACGAGGGGCAGCTCCTGCCCCTCCGGCGTCTTCCGGAGGGCTTCGCAGAGAGCGAAGCCGTCGCCGTCCGGGAGCGCGCCGTCGATCACGACGAGGTCGGGACGGACCTTGGAAAAGAGCGCGAAGGTTTCGCCCGCCGTGGAGGCCCGCTGCACCTCGAACCCGGCCTTCTCGAGGTACCGGCAGGCCGCGAGGAGAACCGCGGGCTCGCGGTCGGCGAGGAGGAGGACCGGGCGCTTGCGGGGCACGGCGTGAACGCCGGAATCGGTCGCGGGGATGCGCCGCGGCAGGAAGGCGAGGACGCCCGCCCGGCTCGGAGAAGCTTCGCGCCCCCCGGCCTTCGCCGCGCTCTCCGCCCGGGTCGGGAGAATCGTCGCCGTCATCGGATGCTCCATTTGCGAGCCGGATGGCCGCGGCACTACTCCTGTTTCACCCAGAAGTTGACGGAGGTCGGTTCGGCCAGGCTGTTGCTCCAGACGTAGCCGCTGGGGAAGAAGTTGGACCAGACGTAGCCGTTGGACCAGACGTAGCCGTTGCTCCAGACGTACGCGTTGGACCAGACGTAGCCGTTGCTCCAGACGTAGCCGTTGGACCAGACGTAACCGGCGGCGCCGGGGTACGAGCCGGACCAGTTGTAGGCGCTCATTCCGGGTATGTAATAGGCGCCGTTGTTGGGGTACTGCTGGGCGGTCCCGCCGTAGTGCGCGGTCCCGGCGACGTCCTTGTTCACGTCGAGGCCGGCGTTGGCGTTGCCGAATCTGCTGCTCATGACGGCGTCGTACGCGTCCACGAAGCCCGCTCCTTGCTGGAAGACGGTATAGGCGAGCGTGCCGTTCGAGTTCAGGCGCGGATTCGCGGTGTTCATGATCCTGTACTTCACCTGGTCCGGCGTGAGCGTGGGGTACTTCTGCAGGACGAGGGCCGCGATGCCGCTCACGACCGCCGCCGCCTGCGACGTTCCCGACATGACGAACTCCTGCGTGTTGGGGGTCGAGAACTGCGGGAACTGCTTGGCGAGAAGCGCATGCGCCGGATCCATGAAGCCCAGCATGTGGCCGCCCGGGGCGACGATCTCGGGTTTGACGAAGCCCTCCGTCGTGGGCCCGGTGGAGGAGAAGGAAGCGAGCTTGTCGTCGCTCGGGTCCGACGGCGTGTAGTTGTCCGTCATCGCGCCCACCGTGATGACGTACGGGTTATTGCCCGGGACGCCGATCGTCATCGGGCTCGGGCCGGCGTTTCCCGCCGAGGCGACGACGACGATGCCTGCCTGCCAGAGCTTCGTGACGGCCTGGTTGACCGGGTCGTCCCAATACCGGGAAAGTGGCACGCCCGCGAACGAGCAGTTCAGGACGCGAATGTTGTATTTGGTCTTGTTGGCGAGGATCCAGTTGAGGCCACGGATGACGTTGGCGTAGGTTGCGATCCCGTAGGAGTCGAACGCTTGGACCGCGACGAGATTGGCGTCGGGCGCGATTCCCATCCAGGTCCCGTCGTCGGCCTTCTGGCTCCCCATGATCACGCTCAAAACGTGCGTGCCGTGGCCGTAACCGTCACTCGGCAGACGGCCGACCGTGTTCGTGATCGCGCTGTACTCGGCCCGGATGCTCCGGTCGTCGGTCGAGGTGTTGTCGCGCTCCGCGCTGTTTCCATACCACCAGCCGGTGTCGAGGATCGCGACGGTGACGCCCTTGCCCGTGATCCCCTGCTGGTGGAGGGTCGCGGCGCCGACGAGCGTGGGGTAGACCGAGTTGGGATAGGAGGCGCTGGAAGAGCCGTAATCGGCGACTTTGACCTGGCCGTCGCCGTAGACGCGGGCGCCCTTCTCCTTGACGGCGGCGAGCTGCGAGGACGTGAGCCTTGCCCCGACGGCGTCGATGATGCCGAGCTCGTGCGTGACGGTCCCGCCGACGCTCTTCACGAGTGCCTCGGCCTCGGCTGCGCTCGACGACTGGACGATCGCGGAGGTCGCGCGCGACTCCGAGAAACGGTGCGCTGCGACGAAGACGGAAAGGGCGACAAGAAGGGATGCGACGGTCCCGAGGAGCCGGCCCTGTTTCTGCCTCAGGTGAACGTGCATTCGCAGAACTCCTTATCCAGTTGGGCATGCGGCGGCGCCGCGTTTACTCCTGATTGACCCAGTTGTTGATCGCGGAAGCTTCGGTCAGGCCGTTGGACCAGACGTAGGCGTTGGACCAGACGTAGCCGTTGGACCAGAGGTAGGCGTTGCTCCAGAGGTAGGCGTTGGACCAGACGTAGCCGT
>JBAUSZ010000049.1:0-5461 GCA_049581965.1 Thermoanaerobaculia bacterium
GGGCGGCGCCGCCCCACGCGAGGAGAACGGCGACGACCAGGGAGTTGCTTTTCTGGTTCACGTGAGCTACTATGTAACTATATGGTTATAAAAGTCAAGGGCCGGAATTCCGGCCCGAGAAGGAGAGATCGATGACCGTCAACGACGCCCTTCGAGCCATCGCCGGATTCTTCGTCCTGGTCTCCCTCGCCCTCGGATACTGGGTCCACCCCGGGTTCTTCCTCTTCACGGCCTTCGTGGGGGCGAACCTCCTCCAGAGCGGGTTCTCCAAGAGCTGCCCCATGATGGCGATCCTCCGGAAGGCCGGCGTGAGGGACGCCCTGCCCGGGGCCGCGGTGCCGCCGAACGCAGGGAGAGCCGCGTGACGATCGGCGTCTCCTTCCCGGGCGGGGCCGGCGTCGAGGCCCGTGTCGCGAACCACGTCGTCCGCACGGATCAGCCGCGCCCGTGGGGGGAGGACGGAGCTCCGGCCCCGTTCGACCTCTTCCTCGCCTCGATCGCGACGTGCATGGGCTACTACGCCCTGCGCTTCTGTCAGGAACGCGGGATCTCGACGGAGGGGCTCGGCCTCTCGCTCGACACGACGCGCGACGCGGAGAGGAAGCGGCTCGCGGCGATCAAGGTCGCGCTGGAACTTCCGCCGGGTTTCCCGGAGAAGTACCGGGGGGCGATCCAGCGTGCGGTCGACCAGTGCGCCGTCAAGAAGCACATGGTCGAGCCGCCCGCGTTCGAGCTGACCATTTCCTGAGGGAGGGCCGGGGTCAGTCCGGGTCCGCGAGGATTCTCGAGAGACGCTCGACGACCTTCGCGCCCGTGTCCTTGTGATACGGCGCCGCGTAGAACGCGTCGAGGTCGAGAGGGGGATGCAGCCGCAGGTGACACCTTCGTAGGATCTTCCCCGGGATTTGCCTGTAGAGGAGGAGCCTGCGGAAGCCGTCCACCCGCAGGGGCACGGCGATGGCTTTCGTCCGGTGGAGGAGCTGGGCGACCCCGGGCCTGAGCGGCGCGCCTTCCTGCGTCGTTCCGGCGGGGAAATGGAGGAGCCACCCCTGAGCGATGGCTTCCTCGACCTTCGCGACGCCCTCGAAATCCACGGAGCGCTTCACCGCGCGCCCACCCTCGCGGAAGCTGCGTCTGAAGGTGACGCCGCCGGCCTTCGTGAAGATCTGCGTGACGAGGTTCTTCTGCATCGTCTCGGTCGCCGCGGAGAAGCGCAGGAGCGGGTCCTCGAGAGGAAAACGATGCCGCATGTATACGAGATCGAAGAACGCGATCGCCTCCATGAAGTACGTCTGGTGGTTGGACAGGAAGACGACGTTCCGGCGCGGGAGGTCGTCGAGGATCGCGTCGCCGTCGGCGTGGATGCGATTCAGGAGGCGGAAGTAGGGGAGCGTGAAGCCGAACCCGAAACTCGCAATGAGGCCGCGGCGGATCCAGCGGTCGAAGAACGACTGCTCGAGCGAGGGCATGTTTCGGGGGATTCTAGAAGAGGGACGCCTCAGCCGCCGGACGCGACCTCGATGCCCCAGACGACCATGTCCGTGGCCCTTGGCGCATGGCCGAGGCGGCGCAGCATCGAGGAGATCTGGCCCCGGTGGTACGTCTGGTGGTTGACGACGTGCCGAACGACGACCCAGAAGGGCGCGGTCTTCTCCTCGCCCTTGAGGTTCTTCCACGTGAAGGGTCCCGCAAGACGCGCGGCGTCGTACGAAGGGAGGAGGGTCGCGTGCTTTTTCTGTGCGGCGAGGAGCACGCGCACCGCATCGTCGAGCGTCGGCAGCTCGTGGATCGTCGGCAGGCGGGTGGCGTCACGGCCCGCGAAGCGCTCGGCCCAGGCATCCGTCGCGCCCGCGATGTGGACGAGCGTCGCCCTCAGCGACGGCCAGCCGCCGCCCTGCTCTTTCTCGTAGTCCTGCTCCGGGATCGTGCGCAGGGCCTCGACGACGCGCGCGTTGGCCCAGGCGTTGAAGGCATAGAGCGAGGCGAGGTCGTCCGGCGGAAAGGTCACCGGGCGGGGTCCTCCACGACGTGGTGCGTGAGCGTCCCGAGGCCGTCGATCGTGAGGCTCACGACGTCGCCCGGCTGCAGCCACTGGTCGTGCGTGATCTTCGAGCCGTTCAGCTCGAGGAAGCAGCCGGTCCCGACGGTGCCCGAGCCGATCACCTCCCCGGGCTCGAGGGTGACGCCATCCGCCGCCCGGCGGATGATCTCTGCAAACGTCCAGTTCATCTCGGAGACGTCCCCGTGCGACAAGGGGACGTGGTTCACGGTCGCCTCCATCTTCGCGTAGAACACGTTGCCTTTCGGCGAGGGGCGAAGCCGGTCGGCGACCTCGTCCTTCGTGACGAGCCACGGCCCGAGGCCCGTCGCGAAGTCCTTGCCTTTGGCCGGCCCGAGGTTGAGCTTCATCTCCTCCATCTGGAGGACGCGGGCCGAGAAGTCGTTCATGACGCCGTAGCCGAAGATTGCGTCGTCGGCCTCGGCGAGCGTGGGGTTCGTGACCCTCCGCCCGATGACGCAGAAGCACTCGAGCTCGAAGTCGAGCTTCTCGAGACGCCGTCCGCCGACGCGCAGTTCCCCGGGCCCGATGGCCGCCAGGGCGTTCGTGAAGTAGAAGACGGGGAGCTGGTCGAACTCCGGGATCATCGGGAGGCCGCGGTTTTTCCGGGCCGTTTCGACGTGCCGGCGAAACGCGTAGCCGTCGCGGATGGAAACGGGCCTCGGGAGCGGCGCGAGGAGTGTCGCCGTCGCCTCGCCCCAGAAGGCCTCGCGGGGCAGCTCGGAAGCCATTCCGACGAGCGCGTGCGCCTCGGGGAGCAGCTCCTCGGAGCGCTGCACGAGGTCGAGCATCGTGACGTTCGCGAAGCGCGAGTGGGCGCGCGCGAAATCCAGGATGCGGTCCTCCCCGATGACGGCCCCGATCCGGGGACTGCGACGGAAGACTCCGGACGCGGAGGTTCCGCCTTCCGGGGGCATGAAGGAGACCAGCCTCATCGCCGCGGAGTTATACACCCCGAGCTAACATTCCCGCGCGGGGGGTGGCTCGCATGCCGCGCGCGCTCGGACGCGACCGACTCGGCGTCGAGGCGGGTGGGCGCCTCCTCCTCGACTGCGAGGTCCCGAAGGGGTGGCGCGGCCGCAGTCCCTCGACGCCGACCTCTGCGGAGCACCCGGGGAGCGCCGTGCGCTGGGAGGACCAGTTTTTCGAGGTCCTCGAGGTCCGCCCGCACGGCGGCGCGGCCGTCCAGTACGTCCTCGCCCGCTGGGACGACCGCCACACGATGCGCGTCGTCGAAACCTACAGCAGCGAGACGGAAGCCGCGCGCGCGCTCGAGCGAGCCGACGCAGCGGAGCGATCGGATCGCCACGTCTACGTGCTGGCGATCGCACCGCTCGCGGGCTCGCTGCCCGCCCACGTGCAGGAGCGGCTCGAGCAGGAATACAACGTCCCCGCCCGACGCCTGAGCCTCGCGTCGTCGCTGCCGCTCTGGATTCTCGGGTGGGTCTCGCTGATCCTGCTGATCGCGTCCACCGTCGGAGGCGCGGGCTCGCTCCCGACGCCGGTTCTCGTCTTCGGGGTTTATCTCCTGGCCGAGTCCACGGCGCGTCTCGTCGTGTGCGTCCTGCAGGGCCGTCCGATCGGCACGTTCGTCGGCACGCTCGCGTACGAGGCGTGGCGCCACCTCGAACGCCCGAGGGTCCAGGCCACGGGACGGCCGAACCCGAAGGAGAACGTCGTCTCGGACGTCGAAGTGGACCGGGACCGCGAGGCCCGGGACCGGTTTGCGATGGTCGAGCCGCTGGCGGGCCTTCTTCGGGTGGACGATCAGGTCCGTCTTGCCGAGCGCTTCGGGTTCGACGGCGTGCGGTGGGGGCGGATCGGCGCGATCTTCCTCCTCGTCATGTTCGGACCTCTCGCCGCGACGTCCGTCCTCGGGGCGCTCGTCGTTTTCGAACCGTCGGACCTGCCGAAAATCACGGTTTTCGGCGGGATCGCCGCCGAGCAGATCGTCCGGCTGAGGAAGCTGGCCGCCGGCCGCGTCGCTCCGAGCGTTTTCGGGGTCCTCGTGCGCCCCTTCGCGCGGACGCTTCTCGGCTGATTCAGGCGGCGCTCTTGGTCGCGCGGACGATCCGAAGCGGCGGGAAGACGTCGACGAGGTGCGGCCCCGTGCGCGTCACGGCGAGGCCCGCGGCCTCGAAAGAGCGCGCGTAGTCGGCGGTCCTCACGAAATCCGAGACGAGCGCGACGCCGCCTCTCTTGAGAACGCGGGCGATCTCGTGGCACGCCTCGGCTCGCCCGCGGGCGTCGGGGATGTTGTGAAGACACACGTTCGAGAGAACCACGTCGAAGGATTCGTCCGGGAACGGCATCGCCCGTGCGTCCCCGTTGCGGACCTCGATACGCTCGGCGACGCCCTCGGCCTCGGCGTTCGCGAGAAAGGCGTCGGCCGTGTTCCCCGAGAGGTCCCGTGGGTTCCAGACGTCGATCCCGACGACGGTCCCGGTCCTGAGCCGCTTCGCGGCGCCGAGGGCGAGGAGGCCGCGCCCGGTCCCCACGTCGAGGACGGTCTCGGCGCCGGTCCACGGAATCAGAGCGAGCATCCGGTCCCGGTGGCGGAACTTTCCCCACTCCGCGTACAGGATCATGAGCGCGCCTCCGAGGAGGCACGAGACGGCCCCTCCCGCGAACATGCCGCGGAGCTCGATCGTCAGGCGCGCGCCGGCCGCGTCGAAAGGCCCGACCCGCGGCGGCCCGAAGACGAGCGCCGCGAGAAGCAGGCCCGCGGTCACGAAGAGGTTCCGGACGACGCCCGGAGCGTCGACCCCGTAGTCCGCTTTGCCCACGGTGAGATGCTACGACGGTGAGCAACCGCCTCGCGGGCGAGACGTCGCCTTATCTCCTCCAGCATGCGCACAACCCGGTCGACTGGTACCCATGGGGGGCCGAGGCCTTCGCGCGTGCGCGCGAAGAGAGCAAACCGGTCTTTCTCTCGATCGGCTACTCGGCCTGCCACTGGTGCCACGTCATGGAGAAGGAGTCGTTCGAGAACGCGGACGTCGCGGACCTCCTGAACGAGCACTTCGTCTCGATCAAGGTGGACCGCGAGGAGCGCCCGGACGTGGACGACGTCTACATGACCGCGGTCCAGCTCACGACGGGGCGGGGCGGCTGGCCGCTCTCGGCCTTCCTCCTGCCCGACGGCAAGCCCTTCTTCGCGGGCACGTACTTCCCGCCGGAGGACCGGCACGGCCGGGCGGGGTTTAGGACGCTGCTCCTCAGGATCGCCCAGGCCTGGGGGAACGACCGGTCCGCGCTCGAGGAATCGGCACGGCAGATCGCGGACGAGGTCGTGCGCGCGGCCGACCCCGCGGACCGGCGCTCGCCCGAGGCCCTCGGCCGCGGCGCATTGCTCCTCCCGGGAGAGGCGCTGGCCCGCGCCTTCGACCGGCGGTACGGCGG
>JBAUSZ010000050.1:0-4763 GCA_049581965.1 Thermoanaerobaculia bacterium
CGGCTGCCCCATCCGCGCCCAAGGGGGGCGGCATCTCCCCCGCCGACCTCTTCGCGCAGGCCACGGCCGACTACCAGCGGGGTCGTTACGACCTCGCGCGGCAGGGCTTCGAGGACTACGCCGAGAAGTTTCCGCGCACCGACCTCTCCGACGACGCGCTCTACTGGGCGGGCGAGTGCTGGTCGGCGCAGAAGAAACCACACGAGGCGATCGCCGCGTACGACAAGCTCTTCCGGACCTACCCGCAGAGCGACAAGGCTTCCGCCGCCCACCTCAAGAAGGGGCTCGCCCATCTCGAACTCGGCGAGAAGGCCCAGGCGATGGTCGAGCTCAACTACGTCGTCAACCAGTTCCCGGGCTCCGACGAGGCCAAGAGCGCGCGCCAGCGGCTCAAGGCTCTCGGCGGTGACGCCCGGTAGGAAAAAAGCATAGAAAGGGACCCTCCCCGCACATGGCAAACACCAAGCAAGCCAAGAAGCGCGCCGCCCAGAGTGAGAGGCGCCGCACGCGAAACCGCTCCGTCGTGACGCGCGTGAGAAACGTCGTCAAGAACCTCCGCAAGACCGCGGAAACCGAGGCCTCGAAGGTCGGCGGGATGCTCTCGGGCGCGATCTCCGAGCTGGACGTCGCGGTCCGCAAGGGCGTCCTCCACCGGAAGACCGCCTCGCGCCTCAAGTCGCGCATCACGAAGACCGCGAACAAGGCGAAGAAGTTGGCCGCGAGGGCGACCTAGGGCTTCTAGAAACCTTCCAGAATGGTCGTGACGAGGCTCTGCGCGAACGGCCGCGCCAGGGCGAGGATCGCTTCGCGCTCTCGGTCGTAGTACGACCGCGACGTCCCCGGCACGACGTAGGGTTGCCGGAAGACGAACGACGGTTCCGTGAAGAGTGGCTTTTCCGTCGCGCGGTCGACGAGCGCGAGCCTCGCCGTCACGGTCACCTGGTACTCCACCGCGAGGCCCTGGCTGTCGAAGCGCACGGGCGAGACGCTGAGCGACGTCAGGCGGCCGCTCAGCTCCGCGTCGGCCTGCGTCCGGTCCCCGGAGGGCTTGAGACGCCCGCGGGCCGACAGCTCCCTCAGGACGGCGTCCGTCAGCTCCTGCTCGACGCCCACCACCGTCGTGTCGTTGACGAAGGTGGGGACCCACACCGTCTTGACGTTCGGCGGCAGCGCGCTTGCGCCGGTTCCGACGAGTGAGTAGCCACAGCCGCCCAGAGCGAGAACGAGGGAGAGGAGAGAGATGTTTCTCACTTCACGACCAGGTTCAGGAGGCGGTCCTGCACCCAGACGGCCTTGACGCGCCGCGTCCCTTCCAGCCAGCGAGCGACGGCCGGATCGGCTTCGGCGGCCTCCACGACCTCACTCTCGGAAGCTCCTCTTCGGACCTTGAGTTCGGCGCGCACCTTCCCCGACACCTGCACGGCGATGGAAGCCATCTCCTCCACCGCAAGTGCCGGATCGAACGCGGGCCAGCCCGAGACGAGGAGGCTCCGCGTCCCGCCGAGCTTCTCGTTCAGCTCCTCGGAGAGGTGCGGAGCGATGGGGTGCAGGAGCGCGACGAGGGCCCGAAGGGTCGCCGCCGTCTCTCCCGGATCCGCGCCCGCGTCGCCGACGAGCGTCGCCGCGTGCGAGCCGAATTCCATGAGATGGGCAACGCCCGTGTGGAACGAGAACGCGTCGAAGTCTCCCGTGACCCGCTTGACGGCCATGTGGCGCGCACGCGCCGCGGGCGAATCCGCCCTCGCGGGCGCGC
Organism: Thermoanaerobaculia bacterium; assembly: GCA_049581965.1. Taxonomy (GTDB): domain Bacteria; phylum Acidobacteriota; class Thermoanaerobaculia; order UBA5066; family UBA5066; genus Fen-183. The sequence continues at coordinate 1,754 of JBAUSZ010000050.1, forward strand.
GAAGGGGGTCGGCGCCCGACGCGACGAAGCGCTCGACGGCCGTCCGGACACGCCCGAGGAAGCGCTCGGGACCACTGATTCCCTCGTCGCTCCATTCGGCGTCCTTCTCCGGTGGCCCCAGAAAAAGGACGAAGGCGCGCACGGCGTCCGCGCCCTTCTCGGCGATGAGCGGGTCGAGGGACACGGCATTGCCGCGCGACTTCGACATTTTCTCCACGCGCCCCGTCGGCGAAAGGCGCGTGATCATCCCCTGGTTGAAGAGGGCCGAGAACGGCTCCTCGAAGCGCACGAGGCCGAGGTCCTTCATGACCCGCGCGAAGAAGCGCGCGTAGAGCAGGTGCAGGATCGCGTGCTCGATCCCCCCGATGTACTGGTCGACGGGCGCCCACTCCGCCGCCCGGACCCGGTCGAACGGCGCCCCGTCGTTCGCCGGGTCGAGGTACCGCAGGTAGTACCAGGAGGAGTCCACGAAGGTGTCCATCGTGTCCGTCTCGCGACGCGCGGGGCCGCCGCACGCCGGGCACGTCGTGTTCACGAAGGAGGCGACCTTCTCGAGGGGGTTGCCCCCCTTGCCGGTGAACGGCGCGTCGGGCGGCAGGACGACCGGCAGGTCCTTCTCGGGCACCGGGATCCACCCGTCCTTCGGACACCGGATCATCGGGATCGGCGTCCCCCAGTAGCGCTGGCGGGAAATCAGCCAGTCCCTCAAACGGTATCGAATCCGGGGACCTCCGATCCCTCTCCTGGCGGCCTCCGCCGCGATCAGTTCGCGGGCTTCGGAAGAAGATTTTGCTGAGAAGATGCCAGAGGCAACGAGGAAGCCCTCGCCCGTGTAGCAGTCCGGCGGAGCAACCGCACCGTCCGAAGAGGATTTCTTCGAATGGTCCCGAGCGGGGGCGCCGGCCGCGCCTGGGGCACCGCTGGTGCCAGCCGCCGCGGCGCCCCCCTCTTTCCTTCTAAGAAGATCTTCGGTGCTCTTCGGGCGTTCCTCGATCACTTCGACGACCGGAATGCCGTACTTTTTCGCGAATTCGAAGTCGCGCGTGTCGTGCGCGGGAACCGCCATGAGCGCACCCGTGCCGTAGTCGGCGATCACGAAGTTCGCGAGCCAGACGGGGATCTCCCGACCCGTGAAAGGGTTGATGGCCTTGACGCCCGTGTCGCGACCCTCTTTCTCGGCCCCTTCGGACTCCCGCTCGAGGCGCTCCTGGTTGCGAATGGCCGTGACCCAGGCCTGGACCTCGGCCTTCCGGGGATGTTTCTGGATCAGGCGCGGGACGAGCGCGTGCTCGGGCGCCAGGATGAGCGCGGTCGCGCCGTACACGGTATCGGGCCGCGTCGTGAAGACGCGGACGCTTTCCCCGAGCGCGGGGATCGCGAAGTCGAGGTCGGCGCCCGTCGACTTGCCGATCCAGTTCCGCTGCATCGTGACGACCTTCTCGGGCCAATCCCCGAGGGCGTCGAGGCCGGCGAGGAGGCTCTCGGCGTAGTCCGTGATCCTGAGGAACCACTGCTCGAGCTCGCGCTGGACGACCGGCGTCCCGCACCGCTCGCAGACGCCGCCCTCCGCCTGTTCGTTTGCGAGGACCGTTTCGCACGAGGGGCACCAGTTCACGGCGGACTTCCGGCGAACGGCGAGTCCCTTCTCGAGCAGTTTCAGGAAGAACCACTGGTTCCAGCGGTAGTACTCGGGCTCGCAGGTCGTGACTTCCTTGGTCCAGTCGTAGAGCACGCCCCACGCGCGGAACTGCTCCTTCATCGCCGCGATGTTCGCGAGCGTCGAGGTGCGCGGGTGGACGCCCTTCTGGATCGCGTAGTTCTCCGCCGGCAGCCCGAACGCGTCCCAGCCCATCGGGCAGAAGATCGTGCGGCCTCGCTGGCGGAGGTAACGGTGAAGCGCGTCGGTCAGGAAATACGTCCTCGCGTGGCCCACGTGGAGCCGGTCCCCCGAGGGGTACGGGAGCATGACGAGAAGGTACGTCCCGTCTCCCGCCGGCTTCCCCGTGTCTACGAAGGCCGCGCGGTCCTTCTCCCAGCGTTCGCGCCACTTCGTCTCGATGCGCCGGATCTCGTCGCCGCGCGCGCTGCCCGTCGTCGTCATGAGAGCGCGCGAGTGTAAACGAGGGCGCCGGGCGTCCGGTAGGCGAGGTCTCGACCGAGAAGGACGGGCGCGAGCGACGAGGAGGCCGCGGCCTCGTGGTCCTCGCGCCCGACGAGCAGGTAGCCACCCGGCTTGAGGCACGTGCCGAGGCGCTCCACGGCCGCCGTGCGCGACTCGGGAGGCAGCTGACCCAGCAGGCCGTGGCAGACGATCGCGTCGTGCTTGCCGGCGCCGGCCGGCTCGTCGGCGAGCAGGCGGACCTCGAAGAAGGTGGCGTCCCGGAGGGCTTCTCGCACGCGGTAGCGTCCGTTCGAGAGAGGCTGGAAGTGACGCGCCCGGACGGCCTCGGGGACGCCCCGGAGGGCGTGCGGGCCGTAGACGCCGGCGCGGGCGTGGCGGATCGCCGCCCCCGACATGTCGGTGCCGCGGATCCTGACGCGCCGGTTCGCCACGAGGCCGCGCTCCGAGAAGCGGATGGCTGCCGACCAGACCTCCTCCCCCGTACCGCATCCGACGCACCACACGTCCAGGACGCCGTCTCCCCCGAGCGCGAGGAGGCGCTCGGGGGCGATCTCGTCGGAGAGAGCGTCGAGGGCCGCGGAGTCGGCGAAGAAACGGGACGTCGCGTCGGCGATCGAATCGACGAGACGCTCGAGCAGGGGGTGCCCGGGGGGCAGGTCCCGCATTCGCCTCCAGAGCTGCCGGAAGGACCCTGCCGCCCACGCCTCGGCCGCGAGGAGCAGCGCGAGACGCGGCTGGAGTGCCTCGACGTCCACGGCGAGCCCGGTGCGCATCCGCGCGAGGGACGCGAGCAGCCGAAGCGCGTCCGCCTCCTCGCCCGGAATGACCGGGGGCGGCGGCAGGCGAACGGCCTCGATCGCCGTTTCCCACGCGTGGGCCGCCCGGGCG
>JBAUSZ010000051.1:0-9607 GCA_049581965.1 Thermoanaerobaculia bacterium
GTCCTTCGTGGGGGCGAGCCCGTCGTCCTCGATGAGGCCGAACGTGACGTTCATGGGCGTGAAGTCCCCCTCGCGCGGCGTCGAGACGTGCTTCGCCAGGGATCCGAGTGCCGTCGTGAAGACGAGGGGGACCGGTTCGCGGCCTTCGAGGAGCTGCGCGAGCGTCGCGCCGACCATGAGGCCCGTGGCGGCCGACTCGAGGTATCCCTCGACCCCCGTGAGCTGGCCCGCGAAGAACACGCGCGGGTCCCTTCGCCAGCGCAAGAAGCGGTCGAGGTGCGCCGGGCCGTTGATGTAGGTGTTGCGATGCAGCATTCCGTAGCGGACGAACTCGGCGTTTTCCAGTCCCGGCAGCATCCGGAACACGCGGCGCTGCTCGCCGACCCTGAGCTTCGTCTGGAAGCCCACGAGGTTGTAATGCGCGCGCGCGAGGTCGTCCTGGCGCAGCTGCACGACGGCGTAGGGCTCTTTCCCCGTACGGGGATCGGGCAGCCCGAACGGTTTCATCGGGCCGTGCCGGAGCGTCTCGGGGCCCCGCTCGGCCATCGCCTCCACGGGCAGGCAGCCCTCGAAGTAGACGGCCTTCTCGAAGTCGTGGAACGGGACCCTTTCGCCCGCGAGAAGGGCGGCCACGAACGCGTCGTACTCCGCCTTCGTGAGCGGCACGTTCAGGTAGTCGTCGCCGCCTCCCTTCCCGTAGCGCGAGAGGGCGTAGAGCTTCGACATCTCCAGCGACGACGCCTCGACGATGGGCGCCATCGCGTCGTAGAAGTAGAGGTATCGCTCGCCGAGGAGGGCGAGGAGCGCCTTCCCGAGTGCCGGCGACGTGAGGGGGCCCGTCGCGACGACGACGAAGCCGTCGCCGGGGTCCGGCAACGTCTCCGCCTCGGCCCGCACGAGGGTGAGGAGGGGCTCCGGTGCGAGGCGGTGCGTGACGGCGTCCGCGAAGGCGGTCCGGTCGACGGCCAGCGCATCTCCCGCCGGCACCGCCGCCTTCCGCGCCTCCTCGAGGATCAGCGAGCCGACGCACTCCATCTCCCGCTTCAGGAGGCCAACGGCGTTCGCGGGATTGTCCGACCGGAACGAGTTCGAGCAGACCATCTCCGCGAGGCGGTCCGTCGAGTGTGCGTCCGTGGTCCGGACCGGGCGCATCTCGACGAGCGCGACGGCATGCCCCCGGCGCAGGAGCTGGTGCGCGCACTCGACCCCCGCGAAGCCGCCGCCGATCACCGTGACGCGGGGAGCCGCCATGGAGCGATTCTAGAGGCCGGTCCGGGAGGCCGTGCGTAGACTTCCGCCCGTGACGTTCGAGGGACATCTCTACGACCCGGGCTACTTCGAGGGTCTCCACAAGAGCCACTGGTTCACGAACCCGCCGCGCAAGTACGCGGAGCGAAACCGCGACACCCTGCGCGTCGTGGCCTCTCGGCCGTCCGACCGGGTCCTCGAGCTGGGCTCGGCCCGCGGCGACATCACGTTTCTCCTGGCCCGCCACGCTCGGGAGGTCGTCGGCCTCGACGCCTCGGACGACGCGATCTCCCTCGCCGAGCGCGCCCGTGCGGAGCGCGGAATCGCCAACGTCTCCTTCGTGAAGGGCGACGTCGCGGACCTCTCGGCCTTCGCGGACGGCTCTTTCGACGCCGTCGCCGCGATCGACCTCGTCGAGCACGTCGACGACCACACGCTCGCCGCGATGCTGAGAGAGAGCCACCGCGTCCTCAAGAGAGGCGGGCGCCTCGGTCTCTACACCCCCGACCGCGCGCATTACGTCGAGCGCCTCAAGGCGCATGACCTCGTCCTGAAGCAGTTCCCGCAACACATCGCCGTGCGGCGCGCGGAGGCGTACCGCCGGTTCCTCGCGGAGGCGGGCCTCCGCCTCGACCTCGACGCGTGGTCCGTCTCGCCGTTTCCCCTCGTGCGGTGGGTCGAGCGCGCCCTCGCCCCACTTCCCTTGCTCGGGGAGACGTTCCGGTACCGCATCCTGATGCGCGCGGTGAAGCCGTGAGCGGGCCAGCCGGTCGATTCGCCCCGAACGCCGAGGTCTACGACGCGGGCTACTACGAGAGGATGTACCGGCGGCACTGGTTCCTGAGGAACAGTCGAAAGTACGCAGAGCGCGAGGCGGCGCTGCTGCGAATCGTGCGACCGACTCCCGCGTTGCGCGTTCTCGAGGTCGGATCGGCGCGGGGCGATACGGCGTTCTTCCTCGCGCCGCGCGTCCTCGAGGTCGTCGGGATCGACGCCGCGCCCGCCGCCATCGGAGCCGCGCGGGCCCGGCAGGCCGGGCGCGGCCCTGCGAACGTCCGGTTCGAAAGAGCCGACGCCCGCGATCTCTCGGAAGTTCGGGGAAGGCCGTTCGACGTCGTCCTCCTCGCCGACTTCGTCGAGCACGTTCTTGACGACGTCCTCGTCCCTTGTCTCGAAAGCGCGCGAAGGGCCCTCCGGCCGGGCGGCGCCCTCGCGATCTACACGCCGAACAGGGAGCACTGGGCCGAGCGCATCAAGGCCGCCATGCCGCTCTTCCAGCAGGAGGACCACATCGCCGTCCGGACCGCGCATCGCGTCACGGCACTCGTCGCGGCCGCCGGGTTCGGCGTCGAGGATCTTTTCTTCTCCGCGAGCCCCTACCCCGTTCTCGGCGCGCTCGACCGCGCCTTTCCGATGGTCGGCCTCTGCCGTTTCCGGACGTGCCTGAGGGCGTTAACGTCTCCGTCATGAGGGTCTCCTTCGTCACGTGCGACGTCTTCACGGACCGGCCGTTCGCGGGCAACCCGCTCCTCGTCGTGCCGGACGCGCGCAGCCTTTCGCCCGCGCAGATGCAGGCCGTCACGCGCGAAATCAACTACTCCGAATCCACGTTCGTCCTGCCGTCGAGAAACCCCGCGTGCGCCTACCTCCAGAGAACCTTCGTTCCCGTCAAGGAGATCCCGTACGCGGGTCATCCGACCGTCGGGACCGCCGTCGTGATGGCGTCGCTCGGGAAGGTCGCGGAGCAGGCGCCGGACGGGACCGTTCCCGTCACGATCGAGGTCGGCTTCGGCCCGCTGAACCTCGAGCTCCTGAAGAAGGACGGACGCGTCTCGCGCGTGCGGATGGAACAGGGAAGGCCCGAGTGGAGAGAGCCCGTCAAGGGCGACGACGTCAAGGGACAGATCGCGGCCGCGCTCGGCGTCCCGTTCGACGCGCTCCATCCGGAGCTTCCGCCCCGGGCCGTCGGGACCGGGAACACGTTCCTCATGGTGCCGCTCGCCTCCGTCGGGGCCGTCTCCTCGGCCCTCGCCGACACGCGCATGCTCAATCACGTCGAGAAGGAGCTCTCCGTCCTCGGCCTCTTCTTCTTCGCGTTCGACGAGACTCGTGGACCCACGCGCCTCAGGGCCCGGATGTTCGCGCCCGGCGCGGGTGTGCCCGAGGACCCGGCCACGGGCTCGGCGGCGGGCCCGCTCGGTGTCTACCTCGCGCTTCACGACGCCCTGCCCGGCGGCCTCGTGCAGGGGCTCGGCCGCTTCACGATCGATCAGGGCGTCGAGATGGGCCGCCCGTCGGAGCTCGAGGTGAGGGTCCTCGTCGAGAACGGCCGGCCCTCCGGCGTCACCGTCGAAGGCAGCGCCGTTCTCATGATGCGGGGCGAGATCGATTTCTAGGAGAGCTCGGGCTCGATCGTCCCCATCCGCCCGGCCTCGAAGTCCTCGAAGGCCTCGACGATCTCGGCTCTCGTGTTCATGACGAAGGGGCCGTAGCGGGCGATCGGCTCCTTCAGGGGCTGGCCGCCGATGAGGAGGATTTCGGCTGCTTCCGTTGCCTCGAGAACGACGTCGCCCTCGCCCTTGCCGAAGATCACGCAGTCGCCGTCGACGCCCGGCGTCCCGGCCAGGCCGAAGCGGCCCGCGCCCGACACGACGAACGCAAAGACGTTGAAGCCCTCGGGCACCGGCTGCGCAACGCGGCCGCCTGCCGCGAGCGTGAAGTGGAGATACAGAATCGGCGTCCGCGTCTCGATGACGGCCTTATGACCGAGGGATTCGCCCGCGATCACGCGCACGCGGACCTTTCCGTCGGCACTCGTGCCCTCGGGAATGCGCGCGGAGGGAATCTCCTGGTAGCGCGGACGCATCCGCTTGTCCTTCTTCGGGAGGTTCACCCAGAGCTGGAAGCCGTGCATGCGGCCGCCTTTGCTCTGAAACTCGGCGTCGGGCATCTCGGAGTGAACGACCCCGTCGCCCGCGGTCATCCACTGGACATCTCCCGGGGCGAGCTTCCCGGCGTGGCCCCGCGAGTCGCGGTGGCGCATCGCGCCCGCAAGGAGGTACGTCACGGTCTCGAAGCCGCGGTGCGGGTGGTCCGGTGCGCCGATCGCCTTGCCCGGCGCGTAGTCGACCGGCCCCATCTCGTCGAGGAGGAGGAACGGGTCGATCGCGTCGAGAGCGGGAATCGGGAACGGGCGGCGCACCGGAAAGCCGCCCCCCTCGAACGTGACGACGCCAGGGACGACGCGGGAGACCGAGCGGAGTACGGGCATGCGTTTCCCGAACGCGCCCGGGGCCGAAAGTTATTCCCCCCGAAACCTTGCGGCCGCTCCGCGCGTCTCTCCGGCACGATGCTCTTCACCCGGACCGGCCGCGCCGTGGCCCTGCTCCTCGTCCTCGTCCCGCCGCTCGCCCTCGCCCCTTCTCTCTCGCGCTCCGACGTTCCGGGCCCGGTCGCGGAGTCGCTCGACCGTTACCTCACGGCCCGAACGGAGCTGGGACGGTTCTCCGGGGCGGTCCTCGTGGCGAAGGGGGATCGGATCCTCTTCCGCAAGGGCTACGGCTTCGCCGACGTCGCGCGCCGCGCGCCCTACACGCCCGAGACACGGCACGCGGTCGCCTCGATCACGAAGATGTTCACGGCGATGGCGACGCTGAAGCTCCGCGACGCGGGGAAGCTGAAGCTGGACGACTCCGTCTGCGCGCATCTTCCGGCGTGTCCGGACGCCTGGAAGTCCGTCACCGTGCAGCAGCTCATGCGGCACACGTCCGGCATTCCCGACTACGAGGACCCCCTCGAGCTCGGGTCGGAAAAGTACGTCGCCGTCATGACGCAGGAAGGCACCAGCCGTCGCTTCGTCGCCGAGGCGACGGGCAAACCGCTCGACTTTCCGCCCGGCACGAAGTTCCGATACAGCAACACGGGCTACCTCGTCCTCGCCGGGGTCGTCGAGAACGTCTCCGGGCGGCCTTTCAACGCCTTCGTCACCGAGACGCTTCTGTGCCCGGCGGGCATGATGCGCGCGGGCATGTTCGACGGGAAAACGGTCCCGGAAGGGCTCGCGGCGGGCTACACCCATCCCGAGCTCGGGTGGGCAAGGTTGCTCGCCGGGTCGCCGCTCACGGCCGGCCACCTCGTGGCGCGGCCGCGCCTCCCGCTCACGCCGCCCGCGGGCGACGCCGGCCTCTACGCGACCGTCGACGACCTCCTCGCGTGGAGCCGCGCGATGGACGGGAGCGCGCTCGTCCCGAAGAAAGAGGCGGACGAGGTCTTCGCGCCGGGCCTCGAGAACTACGGTTACGGCTGGTTCTCCGGCGAGGGTTTCGGGCGGAGGCGCTATCGGCACAGCGGCAGCCTGCCCGGCTACACGTCCGACTTCGTGAAGTTCCCGGACGAAGGCCTGACCCTCGTCTTCTTTTGCAACCTCGACCGCGCCCGTCTCTCGTCCGTCGTCCGCGACGTGTCCGCGATGGTCCTCGGCCTGCCGTGGGACATGCCTGTTTCGGGGTCCGTCGCCGCGTTGTCCACGGAGGAATACGCGCGCCTCGAAGGGATCTACGCGATGGCGGACGGCCGCAAGCTCACGGTGACGAAGAAGCCGGATCTCCTGACGGCGGAGCTCGAAGGCCGATTCGCGGCGGGCCTCATCCCGCTATCACCGACGCGGTTCTACTTCCCACTCGGGGACGGAACGGTTACGTTTTCGCTCGGCGCGGACGGGCGGGCTTCCTCGGTGAACGTGCGGTACTCGGCGGAGGACCATCCGGCGGCGCGGCTTTCGCCTTCGGCTTCGCCGCCCGCTTCCTCGCGTTCTTGACCGGCGCGGGCGCCCGCGCCTCGGCGATCGCGGTCTCGAGCGCGCCTTCCGGAATGCGCGTCATGGGCAGGAAGACGCCGAGGTCGCTCGCCGGGACGTCCAGGCCGCAGCCCTCCGACTCGCAGACGTAGAACGGGCCGGCCTTGCGGTCGCGCACGAGCAGGTACGGCGCCCCGCAGTTTGGGCAGGTCTTCGGGACGGGCCGTGCGCGGAAGTTCTTCTCGCAGGCCGGGTAGTTCGAGCAGCCATAGAAGGGCCCGAAGCGCCCGCGCCGCACGAGGATGTCTCCCGACCTGCAGACGGGACACTTGACGCCCGTGAGGGTAACGGGCTTGGGCGGCTTGAAGCGGCACGCTGGGTAGTTCGAACACGAAACGTAGTCGCCGAAGCGGCCGTGGCGCGTCACGAGCGCATGACCGCAGTTCGGGCACTTCTCGCCGGTCGGGATGTCGGGCTTGGCCTCGGCCTTGCCGCCCGCGACCTTGACCGGAACGGTGTTGCGGCAGACGGGGTAGGCCGTGCACCCGAGGAACGAGGAGCCGTTCCGTCCCGTCCGGAGCTTCATCGGGCTGCCGCATTCCTCGCACGTCTGGCCCTCGAGCTCGGTCGCGTCGATCGGGTCTTCCTCGACCTCGGGGATGTCCTGCGTGAAGTCGCAATCCGGGTAGCCCGAGCACGCGATGAAAAGGCCGGCCTTCCCCATCCGGAGCTTCAGGGGATGGCCGCTCTTCGGACACGCGTCGCCCGGATCGTTCGTGAGGCGGAAATCGACGAAGCGCTTGCGTACCTCCGCGAGCGGCAGGCCCGCCTTGAGCGAGACCATCTTCTTTTTCGCTTTCTCGCGGTCCTTGACGAACTTGCCGTCGAACTCGGCGAGGGCCTCGCGCCAGTCCAGTTTTCCTTCCTCGACCTCGTCCAGCTCCTCCTCCATGCGCGCCGTGTACTCCGTCTGGAAGAAGTCGTCGAAGCCCTCGCGCATCAGGTCCACGATCACGCGGCCGAGAGGCGTGGGCGTGAACCGCCGGTCCTTCTTCCGCACGTATTCGCGGTCCTCGATCTTGCGGAGAATCTCCGCGTACGTGGACGGGCGGCCGATGCCGTTCTCCTCGAGGAACTTCACGAGCGACGCCTCGTTGAACCGAGGCGGCGGCTGCGTCTCGTGCCCCTCGGACTGGACGTCCACGACCGCCACGACCTCGCCGACCGCGACCGCGGGCAGGCGGACTTTCGCCGCGTCCCCGTTCTCGCCCTCGCCGGGGGTTTCCTCCTCGACGGCGTCGGGTTCCTTCTCGTAGACGCGCAGCCAGCCGGCGTCCTTGAGGACGGAGCCTGTCGCGCGAACGATCGCGAGGTCGGGGGATCCGGACCGGCGTGCCTCGAAGTCGACCGTCGTGATCTCCGAGAGCGACGGACTCATCTGCGAGGCGACGAAGCGGCTCCAGATGAGCCTGTAGAGCTTGAGCTCCTCGGACGAGAGGTAACGCTGGACGGCGTCCGGGGAAAGGTCCATCGATGTCGGCCGGATCGCCTCGTGGGCGTCCTGCGCATCCTTTTTCTGACGGAAGCGGCGAGCTTCCTCCGGGAGCGCACCGGGGCCGTAGGTCTTCCCGATGAAGTCGCGAACCGCCACGACCGCCTCTTCGGCGGTGCGCGTCGAGTCCGTCCGCATGTACGTGATGAGGCCGATCGAGCCCCGCTCCCCGAGCGTCTTGCCCTCGTAGAGGCGCTGGGCGACCTGCATCGTCCGGCGCACGGTGAAGCCGAGGGACCGCGCGGCCCCCTGCTGGAGCTTGGAGGTCGTGAAGGGCGGCGGCGGGCTCGACCGGCGCTCCTTCGCGTCGACGCTCACGGCGACGGGTTCGGACGCGGCGACGTGAGCCCGGGCCGCCTCGGCCTGCTCGGCGGTTGCGAGGCGCGGGTCGGTCCCGTCGAACTTGAGTTTTTCGCCCTTCCAGGAGACGACGCGCGCCGGAAACGTCGCGTCGCCCTTGCGGAGCGTGACGGGCACGGAGAAGTACGGGACCGCCACGAAGCGTTCCCGCTCGCTCTCACGCTCGACGATGATCCGGAGCGCGACCGTCTGGACGCGCCCGGCCGAGAGACCCCGCCAGACCTTCGACCACAGGAGGTCGGAGACCTCGTAGCCGACGAGCCGGTCGATGATCCGGCGCGCCTGCTGCGCGTTGACGCGGTTCTGGTCGATCGTGCCCGGGTGCTCCACGGCGCGCGTGACGGCGGACTTCGTGATCTCGTGAAACTCGGCGCGATGGAACGTCGTCTTCGGGAGCGCGGGCTTCAGGATCTCCTGCAGGTGCCAGCAGATCGCCTCCCCTTCGCGGTCGGGGTCCGCCGCGAGGTAAATCGTCTCGGCGCCCTTCGCGGCCCGCTTGAGGTCGGCGACGGTGCGCTCCTTGCCCGGGAGGACCTCGTACGTCGGCGCATACCGGTGCGCGCGGTCCACGGCGATGCCCTTTCGTGGCAGGTCGCGGACGTGCCCGTAGCAGGCGACGACGGTGAAGTCCTTTCCAAGGAACTTCCCGAGGGTCGCGGCTTTCGCGGGGGACTCGACGATCACGAGCGACTTGGCCATAGGGGAACCGTCACGATGCCACGCCTGTCAACTTCGGGCACGCGACCTGACGAAGAGAGCCCCCGGGAGAGCGGTCGCGAGGCCTTCGATTTCGAGATGGAGCAAGGCCGCCGAGAACCGCGCCGCGTCGAGACCGGCGGCCGGGATCAGGCCGTCCGCGTCACGCGGTTCGTCGGGGTCGAGGGCGGCGAGAAGCGCCGCGGCGTCGGGCGGCAGGTCGGGAACCGCGGCCGCGGCCCGCACCGCAGCCGCGCGGTTCAGGCGACCGCGGTCTTCTTCCGGAAGCTCTGCGAGGAGGTCGTCGGCACTCCTCACGAGGATCGCGCCATCCTTCAGGAGCGCGTTCGAGCCCGCGGCCAGAGGCGCGAGAATCGGGCCCGGCACCGCCGCGACGTCGCGTCCGTAGCCCGCGGCGCAGCGCGCCGTGATGAGGGAGCCACTCTTTTCGGCCGCCTCGACGACGCAGACGATCCGCGAGAGGCCCGCGATGAGCCGGTTGCGAACCGGGAAGTGCCACGCCTCGGGGCCGTCTCCCAGCGGAAACTCCGAAAGTGCCGTTCCGGACGCGAGAAGCGACTCGAGCAGCGAGCGTTGTTCGGCCGGGTAACAGACATCCACGCCGCACCCGAACAAGGCGACGGTGGGGCCACCGGCCTCGAGCGCGGCACGGTGTGCGGCTGCGTCGACGCCCCGCGCGAAGCCCGACACGACGCACACGCCCGCCGTCACGAGCCCGTGCGCGAGGAAACGCGCGGCCTCGAGCCCGGCCCGGGACGCGCGCCGGGCCCCGACGAGCGCGACGGCAGGCGCGGGCGGAAGCGGTGCCCCTCGCGCAAAGAGCAGCGGCGGTGGATCCGTGATCTCACGCACGAGTCCCGGGTACTCGGCGTCGCCGAAGAAAAGCAGGCGCGCGCCCGCAGCCTCGAGGCGCCGCAGATCGGCATCGACGAAGG
>JBAUSZ010000052.1:0-6636 GCA_049581965.1 Thermoanaerobaculia bacterium
GAAGAAGTGACGCGTTCCGTGCGGCTCGGCGCCGCCCTCGCCGCCGCGCTCGCGTTCGCCCTCTCCGGAGAGCTCCGCGCGACCGCGCCGGGCGCTCCGCCCGAGGCTTCGCTCCCGGCCCCGCCGCTGAAAGACATCGGCTTCGACCAGCGCCTCGGCGAGGCCGTTCCCCTCGACCTCCCCTTCCGCGACGAGGCGGGCAAGACCGTCCACCTGCGCGACTACATGGGCCGGCGCCCGGTCATCCTCTCCCTCGTCTACTTCGACTGCCCGATGCTCTGCGGGATGACGACAGACGGTCTCGTCCGGAGCCTGCGCGCGCTGCGCTTCTCGGCCGGGACGGATTTCGAGGTCCTCTCGGTGAGCTTCGACCCGCGCGAGACGCCCGAGATGGCCTCCGCGAAGAAGGGTCCCGTCATGCGCCAGTACGGACGCAAGGGCGGCGCGGAGGGCTGGCATTTCCTGACGGGCGACAAGGCGTCGGTCGACGCGCTGACTTCGGCCGTCGGCTTCCGCTACGTGTGGGACGCGGAGCAGAAGCAGTTTGCCCACGCGACGGGCGTCCTCGTCCTGACGCCGCAGGGGAAGATCGCTCGCTACTTCTTCGGCATCGAATACCCCGCCAAGGACCTCCGCCTCGGCCTCGTCGAAGCCTCGGAGGAGAGGATCGGCACGGTCGTCGACCAGCTCCTGCTCCTCTGCTACCACTACGACCCGAAGACGGGCCGTTACACCGCCGCGATCCAGAACATCGTGCGGTCCGGCGCCGCCCTCACGCTCGCCGCCGTCCTCGGCCTCGTCCTTACGCTCCTCAGGCGCGAGAAGCGGGGATCGGGGTCCTGATGCCGAACATCCCGAGCACCCCGCTCCTGCCGCCCCAGGGTTCGGACGTCGCCCGTTCCGTCGACCACCTCATGCTCTTCGCCCTCTCCGGGCTCGTCTTCTTCTCGGTTCTCATCGCCGTCCTCGTCCTCTATTTCATGGTCAAGTACCGCCGCCGGAGCGCGGACGAGGTCGGCGTCGACGTCTACGAGACGAACCCGAAGTCCTTCATCCTCGAGGTCGTGTGGTCCGTGATCCCCCTCGTCCTCCTCCTGATCCTCTTCGGCTGGGGCACGAAGGTCTTCTTCGACCAGAACCGGCCGCCTGCGGGCGCCGTCCAGTACTGGGTCACGGGCCGCCAGTGGATGTGGAAGATCCAGCACCCGAACGGCCGCCGCGAGATCAACGAGCTCCACGTCCCGGTCGGCCAGGCCGTCCAGCTCCGGATGATCTCCGAGGACGTCATCCACGACTTCTTCGTGCCCGCGTTCCGGATTCACGTCGACGTCCTCCCGTCGCGCTACACGACCTACTGGTTCAAGGCGAACAGGACGGGCACGTTCCACCTCTTCTGCGGCCAGTACTGCGGCGCCGAGCACTCGAAAATGGTCGGGAACGTCGTCGTCATGGAGCCCCGCGCATACGAGGCCTGGCTCGCGGGCGAGAGTGCGGGAGGCCCTCTCCCGGCCGTCGCGTCGGGAGAGCAGCTCTTCGTCACGAAGTCCTGCAACACCTGCCACCGGCCCGACAGCTCGGCGCGCGCGCCGATCCTGAACGGCGCCTTCGGGACACAGGTGACGCTCCAGGACGGGACGAAGGTCACCGCGAACGAGGACTACATCCGCGAGTCCATCCTGAACCCCGCCGCGAAGATCGTGCGGGGCTACCAGCCCATCATGCCCACCTTCAAGGGGCAGGTCACCGAGGAGGAGCTGATCCAGCTCGTGAACTACGTCAAGACGCTCGAGGCGCCCGCCGGCGGCGCGGCGGAGGCCCGGAAATGACGACGTCGCCCACCACGGTCCCGCCCGTGCAGCCCCCCCGCACCCACTACCTCAACGCGGCCTACGGGCTCAAGTCGTGGCTCTGGACTCGCGATCACAAGAGGATCGCCCTCCTCTACCTCGTGTCCGTGAGCGTCTTCTTCGCGCTGGGCGGCCTCATGGCGGTCCTCATTCGCATGGAGCTCGCGACGCCGGACGGCGACCTCTTCCAGCCGGACGTCTACAACCGCCTGTTCACGATGCACGGCGTGCTGATGATCTTCTTCTTCCTGATCCCGGGCGTCCCGGCGGTGCTCGGGAACTTCCTGATCCCTCTCATGATCGGCGCGAAGGACCTCGCGTTCCCGCGGATCAACCTCCTCTCGTGGTACCTCTACACGATCGGCGGGGCGTTCACGCTGTGGGCCCTCCTCCACGGAGGCGTCGACACGGGCTGGACGTTCTACACGCCCCTCTCGACCAATTACGTGAACACGGCGGTCCTGACGGTCGGGGTGGGCGTCTTCATCGCGGGCTTCTCGTCGATTCTCACGGGCCTCAACTTCATCGTGACGATCCACCGGATGCGGGCCCCGGGCCTCACGTGGTTCCGGCTCCCGCTCTTCGTGTGGAGCTCCTACGCGACGAGCATCATCCAGATCCTCGGGACGCCCGTCGTCGCGATCGCGATCCTCCTCGTGGCGGCCGAGCGGGCCCTCCACATCGGCGTCTTCGACCCGAAGCTCGGGGGCGATCCGGTCCTCTTCCAGCACCTGTTCTGGTTCTACTCGCACCCGGCCGTCTACATCATGATCCTGCCCTCGATGGGCGTGATCTCGGAGCTCATCGCGGCCTTCGCGCGCAAGCCGATCTTCGGCTACAAGTTCGTCGCGTTCGCGTCGATCGGAATCGCGGTCCTCGGCTTCCTCGTGTGGGGCCACCACATGTTCGTCGCCGGGCAGTCGATCTACGCGGGCGTCGTCTTCTCGATCCTCTCGATGCTCGTGGCCGTGCCGTCCGCCGTGAAGGTCTTCAACTGGACGGCGACGCTCTACAAGGGCTCGATCCTGTGGGAGACGCCGATGCTCTACGCGCTCGGCTTCATCGGACTCTTCACGATCGGCGGGCTGACGGGCGTCATGCTCGCGACGCTCGGGATCGACGCGCACGTGCACGACACGTACTTCATCATCGCCCACTTCCACTACATCATGGTCGGCGGCGCGATCATGGGCTACCTCGGCGGCCTCCACTTCTGGTGGCCCAAGATCACGGGGCGTCTCTACCCGGTCTTCTGGTCGAAGCTCTCGGCGCTCGTGATCTTCATCGGCTTCAACGTCACGTTCTTTCCGCAGTTCATCCTCGGCTACCTCGGGATGCCGCGCCGCTACCATTCCTACCCGCCGGAATTCCAGGTCCTGAACGTCATGTCGTCGGCGGGCGCGACGATCCTCGGAATCGGCTACCTGGTCCCGCTCATCTACTTCGTCTGGTCCATGCGCTACGGCCCGCACGCGAGCGCGAACCCGTGGGGCGCGACGGGCCTCGAGTGGCAGACGACCTCCCCCCCGCCGACCGAGAACTTCGAGCGCCAGCCCGTCGTAACGGCGCCGCCCTACACGTACGCCCCGCAGCCGGCGAGAGGAAAGGAGGCTCCCGTTGGCGCGTGACGCGCATGGCGCGAGCCTCCCGGGCCTCGCGCACCATTTCGACAGCTACGAGCAGCAGAAGGAGTCCGCGACCCTCGGGATGTGGACGTTTCTCGTCACGGAGATCCTCTTCTTCGGCGGGCTCTTCGCCGCGTACAGCCTCTACCGTTCGCTCTATCCGGAGGTCTTCCGCGCCGCGAGCCACACGCTCGACATCCGGCTCGGGACGTTCAACACGGCCGTCCTGATCGGGAGCTCCCTCACGATGGCCCTCGCCGTCCGCGGCGGCCAGACCGGAAAGCCGAGGGTCACGTTCGGGATGCTCCTCGGGACGCTCGCCCTCGGCTCGACGTTCCTCGCGGTCAAGGCGTTCGAGTACCACCACAAGTTCGTCGAGCACCACGTTCCCGGGCCTTCCTTCCACTTCGAGGGACCGGACGCCCCGCACGCGCAGCTGTTCTTCAGCCTGTACTTCCTCATGACGGGTCTCCATGCCCTCCACATGGTCATCGGGGCGGCGATTCTCGTCTGGATGCTGCGGCCCGCGTGGCGGGGCGCCTGGACCCCGCAGAACCACAACTTCCTCGAGGGCTTCGGCCTCTACTGGCACTTCGTCGACCTGATCTGGATCTTCCTCTTCCCGCTCCTCTACCTGATCGGACGGCACCACTGATGGCGCACACGCAGGATTCCGCCGCTCCGGCCCCGCACGTGATGCCCGTCTCGACGTACCTCGTCGTGTTCTTCTCGCTCATCGGCTTCACGGCGCTCACGGTCGCCGCCGCCTACGTCGATCTCGGCTGGGCGAACAACGCGGTCGCGCTCGGGATCGCGATCACGAAGGCGACGCTCGTCGTCCTCTACTTCATGCACGTGAAGGAGAACTCGCGCCTCATCCCGGCCGTGATCTTCTCCGGCCTCTTCATGCTCCTCCTCCTCCTCGTCAACCTCCTCGCCGACTACGGCACGCGCGGCTGGCTCGGCGTCGAGGGGCGCTGACGCGTCAGAATCCGAAGTCCGCGCGGCCCGCGCCGCGGTACTGCGCGGCGAGGTCCACGTAGAAGCGGGCCGCGTCCGGAAACGCGAGCCCACCTCGCGGACTCCCCCTCATTCCGGGAACGCACGCACGACCGTGCGCGCGATCTTCTCGAGCTCCTCCGGCGACGGCGTCGCGGTGCCCGGCACCGGACTCGCCGCGACGCCGAGCGGCACGGGCTCGGTCGAGCGCCGTTCGAACTTCAGGTTGATGTGGCTCATGGAGTTCTGCACCGAGACCGCCGCGATGACGGCGGCCACCACGACGACCGCCGCCACGGTCCCGAGGATGGCCCCCGTCGTCACCTTGCGAGCGATGACGTCGACCGCGGTCCGCTCACCGGGTTTCAGCAGCAGGCGCTTCGTCGTTTCGGCGTCCGGGCTCTCCGAGCGCGGATTGCCCTTCTTCCACTGCCGGATCGTGAGCCGGTAATCGCCGGGCGCGAGGCCCGAGAGCGACCACTCCGGCCCGTCGGCGTGGTGGACCGCAGCGCCCGCGGCCGTCTCGAGGTCCGAGGTGACGCGACCGGACGACGTGTGGTTCGCCTTCGCGTCCCTGGCGCGGTCGAAGACACGGACGTCGAGGCCGCTCGCGGCCGGCTCGGAGGGCGCGACGGCGGCGGTCACGCCCACGCTCGTGCACCCCGAGACACTGACGGCGAGGACCGCAACTGCGAGAGAGGACGCGAGGGACTGGCGCGGGGTCGGGAGCTGTCTCATGACCGTCTCCTCTCGCCGCGAACGTGGGGCGCGCCGGGCACGTTTTCTCAGGCAATTCTCAGGGATCTCACCGGATCGGGAGCTGGCTCAGGCACTCCTTCCCGCAGGCGGCGCGCTCCGGCCAGCGCGAGCACCCCGTGAGGCGCACGTCGAGCGGTCCCAGCCAGGCCGAGCGCGCGACGCGCACCGTGTCGACGTCGACCCCGGCCGGCTCTCCCGTCTCGGGGCACTTCACGACGCGCCGCACGCGGTACACCTGATAGGCGGGCAGCACCCACAGCAGGCCGACCGTGGCGACGGCGATCGCGACGATGACGAATCCGGCGCCGAGCATCGTCATGACACACCCCCCTCATACGGATGGGCCGCCGCGGACCCGCATTCCATGATGCGTTGGAATCAGGGCGCTCGGACGAGCCGCGCGGATCAGCTGTAGAGCTGCTCGCGGGGCGGGCGCACCGTCACCTCGTCCGGGTGCTCCCGGGCCACCCTCTGGACGACGAGGCAATTCCAGCAGATCGGGGCGTGCGTCCGGAACACTTCCGGGAGCGTCTCCGGCGCGACGTCCGGCCACGCGAAGACCCGCCCGTCCGGCGCTCTCAGGCCGGGCCGCTGGTCGGCCCACGCAACGTCGCGGATCGGCTTGCCGCAGCACGCGCAGGCCTTTCCCTCGTACCACCGGTCCACGAGCGTGCGCACGAGGCACTCGCCGGGCCCTTTCTCGATCTGCGCGAGGCACTCCTGGCCGCAGCCCTGCTTCTCGGGCCAGCGCGAGCACTCGGAGAGACGCAGGCCCTCGTGTCCCGTCAGGCCGCTCGCGACGGCCTTCGACGCATTCACGCGCACGGCCGCGGGCTTCTCGTTTTCCGGGCAGGTGATGAGGCGTTCCCGCCTCCAGAGGAACCACTTCCGGGCGAGAACCGCCCCTCCGACGACGACGGCGGCGAGGGCCACGAGGAGCGCGGCCGCGGTCATGGACATGGGACACCCCCCGGTGAGCTTCGGACCCGCGGGCAGCCCGCGGCCATGATACGCCGGTATCACTTGCTCAGAGCCGGACGCGCCGCAGGCGCAGCGCGTTGCCCACGACGGAGAGCGAGCTGAACGTCATCGCGGCGCTCGCGATCACCGGCGAGAGCAGAAGGCCGAACGCCGGATAGAGGACCCCCGCGGCGACCGGGACCCCGACGACGTTGTAAACGAATGCGAAGAACAGGTTCTGCCGGATGTTGCGCAGGGTCGCCCGCGAAAGGCGCACGGCCCTCGGGAGGGCGGAGACGTCCCCGCTCGCGAGCGTCGCCGACGCGCTTTCGATCGCGACGTCCGAGCCGGTCCCCATCGCGATTCCGACGTCCGCGCGCGCGAGGGCCGGCGCGTCGTTGACGCCGTCGCCCGCCATCGCGACCCGGCGCCCGCCCGCCTTCAGA
>JBAUSZ010000053.1:0-2035 GCA_049581965.1 Thermoanaerobaculia bacterium
GAGAAGGCGTGAGGGCCGCAGCCGTGACCGCGGTTCCTGGCGGCCCTTCCGCGGGCGCCCGCGGCGCCGCCGGGGTACTGGCCGTCTACAAGCGGTTCCTTTCGCCCCTGATGCCGCCGGCCTGCCGGTTCACACCCACGTGTTCGGAGTACGCACGGCAAGCGTTCCTGCGTCACGGTCTCCGGCGCGGCCTCGCGCTCACGGCTCGGCGACTCGCGCGATGCCATCCTTTCCACGCCGGCGGCCCAGACCCCGTGCCCTGAACAGATTCGCCCCAGGGAAATCCCAAGGAGAACTCTTGGAGACCAAGCGCCTCGTCCTCGCCTTCGCCCTGTCGGCCGCCGTGCTGCTCGGCTGGTACGTCCTGTTCCCGCCGCCGCCGCCCGCGCCGGCGAAACCGCGAACGGCAACCGGAGAGGCACCCTCCACGGCTGCCAAGGCCGAACCCCCGACGCCCTCCCCCGCCGCAGCCGGCACGGCTGCTCCCGCGATTCCGCCGCCCGCCGGGACGACGCCGGCCCTTGCCGTCGAGCCCGTCGGCGCCTCGGCGGCCGAGACCATCGAGATCCGCCAACCGCGCTACACGGCTCGCCTCTCGAACGAGGGCGGCGCCCTCACGTCGTTCGTCCTCCTTCAGCACCGCGACGCGACGGGCAAGCCTCTCGACCTCGTGCGCCAGGGCGCGCCCTACCCGGGGCGGATCCTCGAGCTGGACCCGGCCGACCCTTTCCTCGCGCGCGCGACCCGGGCGCGGTACGCCGTCACCCGCGAGGAGAACGGGATCGAGAAGACCGTGCGCTTCCGGTACCGCGAGGCGGACGGAAGCGGGATCACGAGGAGCTACGTCTTTCGCGACTCGTTCGTCGTCGCGGTCGCGGTCGCGCGCGAAGGCGCAGCGGGCCCGGTTGGCCTCGTCCTCGGGCCGAGCATTGGCAACCCCTCCGGAGACGAGCTCACGAGCCGCTATTCGAAGCCCGGAGCGACGATCACCGTAGGCGCGGGCGGCTCCGTGACGCGCCGCGCGAAGGACGGCCTCAAGGAGCCCTTGACGGGCCTCACCGGCCTGACGGCCGCGGGCCTCGAGGACAACTACTTCCTGGCGGCATTCCTGCCCCTCGCGCAGGGCGCAGCGACACTCCGTCCGGTTTCCCTGAGCGCGCCCCCCGCCGGTTCCGCGGCCGCGCCCGCTTCCGCGGCGACGCCGGCCCGGGAAACGAATCCCGTGGCGGCGGACGTCGAGAGCGAGGTCGTTCTTTCCGGGACGGGCGCGCTCTCGACGGACGTCTTCCTCGGCCCGAAGGCGATCGACATCCTCGAGAAGACGCGGCCGGGTCTCGACCGCGTGATCGATTACGGGTGGTTCGCCATCCTCGTGAAGCCGCTTCTCTGGGGATTGCGCGCGATCCACAAGGTCGTCGGAAACTGGGGCGTCGCGATCCTCCTCATCACGGTCGTCATCAAGGTTCTCCTCTTCCCGCTCACGCACAAGCAACTCGTCTCGATGAAGAAGATGGGGGCGCTGCAGCCCAAGGTGGAGGCGATCCGCACGAAGTGGGGGTCGCGCATCAAGCAGGACCCGCAGGCACGCACGAAGATGAACGAGGAGATGATGGGTCTCTACAAGCAGGAGGGCGTCAACCCCGCGGGCGGCTGCCTCCCCCTCCTCCTGCAGATGCCGATCCTCATCGCGTTCTACAACCTACTCGCGCACTCGATCGAGCTGCGCCACGCGCCGTTCATGCTCTGGATCACGGACCTCTCCGCAAAGGACCCGTACTACGTGACGCCGATCCTCATGACGGCGACGATGTGGATCCAGCAGCAGATGACGCCGACGACGGGCGACGCGACGATGAAGCGCGTCCAGAACATCATGCCGCTCGTTATGGGTTTTCTCTTCAAGGACGTCCCGTCCGGCCTCGTCCTCTACTGGCTCATGCAGAACGTCCTCACGATCGCCCAGCAGATGCTCCTCAACCGCTTCACGGACCTCGGGCCGGCCTCGATGAGGCCGGCCGCGAAGGCGTCCTGAGGC
>JBAUSZ010000054.1:0-4855 GCA_049581965.1 Thermoanaerobaculia bacterium
CGACCGAGGTCTCCACCCCGGAAGCGCCACCCGCGATTCCGACGCCGTCGGGCGCGCCCGTCAAACAGGGCGACCTCGTCGGGCCGGGCGACGGAGTCACGGAGCCCAGGCTCGTGCGCCTCGGCTCGATGTCGGGAATGCCGTCGCAGGCGCGGCAGATCAAGCGCGCCACCGACGGCTCGATCGGCGTGCCCGTCCTGATGGCTCTCGTCGACGAGAGGGGCGCCGTCCTCGAAACGCGTGTCATCCGCCCGTCGAGCTACAAGTTCGTCGACGAGGCGGCCGCCCGCGCCCTGAAGGGTGCGACAATCCAGCCGGCGACGAAAGACGGTGTGAAGGTCAAGATGTGGAAGACCTTCTCGATCGCCGTCCGGCCCTGAAGCGTTCGCCGCAGGAGATCGTGCATGAGTCTTTCCGAGGAACAGAAGAAGTTCTATGAGAGCGCCTTGAGGACGACCAAGGCGGAGATCGACCAGCTCGAGGACGACATCCAGGCCGAGCTCGCGAAAGTCAAGGAGCGCCTCGCGGACCTGCAGAACGCGCAGAAGGCGGCCCGGCAGATGTACGCGGCCGCGTGCCTGAGGCTCGGGATCCCGAACGACCTCGAAGAAGCCGAGGAATCCTGAGCCTCCGGTTCCTCCTCGCGTTCGCCCTCCTCGCCGTCCCGGTCCCGACTCCCGCTCCGCTCCGGCGCATCGTCGCCCTCGCCCCCTCGGCGGCGGAGATCCTCTTTGCTCTCGGTGCCGCGCCGCGCGTCGTGGGTGTGAGTGACTTCGCGCGCGACCTGCCCGACGCCGCAGGCAAGACGCGCCTCGGAGGATTCACGCCGGACCTCGAGCGCGTCGCGCTCCTCGCTCCCGATCTCGTCGTCGTCTCGAAGGACGGCACCGACCGGGCGGCCTGGGAGAGACTCTCCGCGATGGGGATGAACGTCCTCGTGACGGGCGGGACGACGCTCGACGGCGTCCTCGACGACGTCACGCGCGTCGGTGCCGCGATCGGCGAGAGCGGACGAGCCGCCGCGCTCGTCGCGTCGCTCGAGGGCCGCATCGCAAAGGCAGAGGCGCGCGGGCGTGTGCACCGGGGCCACACGGCGTGCGTCCTCGTGTGGCCGGACCCTCCCGTCGTCGCGGGTCGCCGCACCTTCCTCGGCGACCTTCTCGACCGCGCGGGCTTCGTGAACGCCGTTCCCGCCGGCGCGGGTGACTGGCCGCGCGTCTCTCTCGAGACGCTCGCGGCATGGAATCCGGATCTCGTCGTGCGTCCCGCGACGGCGGAGAACGCCGAAGCGTTCCGTGCCGCGTTCGAGGGCGGCACCTTCCGCATCGTCCCGGCGGTACGGGAGGGACGCATCGCGACGCTGCCGGGAAACCTTCTCGAGCGACCCGGTCCGCGCCTCGTCGATGCGCTCGAGAAACTCGCCGCGCTCGGGAGCGGTCCGTGAACGGAGGCATCAGGCGCGGCCGCTCCCCGTGGGTGGCGGGGGCGGCGCTCCTCGCGACGCTCCTCGCGCTTCTTGCCGGCTCGCTCCTTCTCGGAAGCGCGCGACTCGCTCCGGGCGAAGTCTGGGATGGGCTTCTCGGGTCCGGCGACGCGCGTGCCGTCACGATCGTCCGCGAGCTCCGCCTGCCGCGCGCGCTACTTGGCGCCCTCGTGGGCGGGGCGCTCGCGGTCTCGGGAGCGGCCCTGCAGGCGCTGCTCGGGAACCCACTCGCGGACCCGTACCTCCTCGGCGTCTCTGGCGGTGCCGCGTGCGGGACGCTCATCGGAGCGCTCCTGGGCCTCGGGGCACGCGGCGCGTGGGGGAGTTCTTTCGCGCTGCCGCTGGCGGGGTTCCTCGGAGCGCTCGTCGCAATCCTCGTCGTGGGCGCGGGCGCCTCGGTGGGCGGGCGGCTCGACCGCGGGCGGCTCCTCCTGTCGGGCGTCGTCGTGAACGCGCTCGCGTCGGCGATCCTGCTCTTCCTCCTCTCGGCAGGCGATGCCGCGCACATGCGGTCGTTCGTCTTCTGGATGCTCGGCTCGCTCGCGGGTGCAACGCCGGGAGCGGTGAAGGCGCTGGGCGTGTACGCGGCCCTCGGGCTTCTCCTCCTCCTCCCGCTCGCCCGTGCCTTCGACGCACTCGCGCTGGGCGAGGAGACCGCCGCGACGCTGGGCATCCCGGTGGAGACGGTCAAGCGCATCGCCTACCTCGCGGCCTCGCTGCTCGCGGCCGCCGCCGTCGCGACGACGGGCATCATCGGCTTCGTCGGCCTCCTCGTCCCGCATGCCGTGAGGCGCCTCGCGCGCGGACACGGCGCCCTTCTCGTTTTTTCGTTCCTCGGCGGCGCCGCCCTTCTCGTCGCGGCCGACGCCCTCGCGCGCACGCTCTTCGCTCCGGCGGAGATCTCGGTGGGCGCCGTCACGGCGCTTCTCGGCGCCCCGGCGTTCCTCGTCCTGCTGAGGGCGCGGCCTTGAACGCGGCGCGCCTCGAGGCACGTTCTCTCGCGGCGGGCTACGGCGCGAAGGCCGTCCTCGGGAACGTCTCTCTCGCCCTCCGCGGCGGTCGCGTCGCCGCGCTGCTCGGGGAGAACGGATCCGGCAAGTCCACGTTGCTGCGCGCCCTCGCGGGCACTCTGAAACCCCAGGCGGGCGAGGTCCTCCTCGACGGCCGCCCGCTCGGCTCGGTCCCGCGGCGCGAGGCCGCCCGCGCGATCGGCTATCTCCAGCAAGGATTCGAGCCGCTCTTCCCGATGACCGCGTTCGAGCTCGTCCTCCTCGGGCGCACGGCGCACCTCGGCGCGTTCGGCTCCCCGGACGCGGCCGATCATGCCGCCGTGGAGGCGGCGCTCGACGAGATGGACGGGGCGCCGCTCGCGAGGGCAGACATCCGCGCGATGTCGGGCGGCGAGCGCCAGCGCGTCCTCCTCGCGCGCGTCCTCGCGGGCGCGCCGTCCGTGCTCCTCCTCGACGAGCCCACCGCGAACCTCGACCCGCGCCACCGCTTTCTCGTCCTCGACGCCATGCGCCGCCGTGCCGACGCCGGCGGCACGGTCCTGTTCTCGACACACGAGCTCGACGTCGCCTCGCAGGGCGCCGACGACGCGGTCCTTCTCGCGGGAGGACGCGTCCTCGCCGAAGGGCCGCTCGCCGCCACCCTCACGCAGGCGCTCCTCTCCGAGCTCTTCGCCGTGGCGGCCTGCGTGAGCGTAGGCCCCGGCGGACGGCCTCTCGTCTCGTTCGGGCCGGGGCCGACGGGGTAACATCGCGCGCTCGACGATGTGGTTCCGCAAGGACAGGGGCCCACGCGCCCCGCGTGACCCCAGGACGGCCGCCTCTCTCGGCGAGGGGCTGTTCCTCAAGTGCGAGTCCTGCCGCGAGACGCTCTATCTCAAGGAGGTCGAGCGCAATCACCGCGTCTGCCCGAAGTGCGGGTTTCACTTCCGGATGCCGGCGGCCGAACGGATCAAACTCCTCCTCGGCGACGATGCCCAGCCGGTCTTCGAGGGCGTTCGCCCCTCAGATCCGCTGAAGTTCAAGGACAGCAAGCGCTACCGCGACCGCCTTCGCGACTCCCAGGCGAAGACCGGGCGTCCGGATGCGATCCGCGCCGCCCAGGGGGCGATCGACGGAGTCCCGGCCGTCGTCGCGGTCCTCGACTATGCGTTCATGGGCGGCTCGATGGGCTCCGTCGTGGGAGAGGTCCTCGCGCGCTCGGCCGAGCTCGCGCTCAAGAGCCGGAGGCCTCTCGTCGTCGTGAGCGCGTCGGGCGGCGCGCGCATGCAGGAGGGGATCCTCTCGCTCATGCAGATGGGCAAGGTCTCCGCGGCGCTCGCGCGCCTCGCGGCGGCGCGGATTCCCTACGTCTCCGTCCTCACGGACCCGACGACGGGCGGCGTCACGGCGTCGTTCGCGATGCTCGGCGACCTGAACCTGGCCGAGCCGAAGGCGCTCATCGGTTTCGCGGGGCCGCGCGTCATCGAGCAGACGATCCGGCAGACGCTGCCCGAGGGCTTCCAGAGGTCCGAGTTCCTGCAGGACCACGGTTTCGTCGACCTCGTCGTGCCGCGCCACGAGATGCGTGCGACGCTTGCGCGGGTGCTGAAGCTGCTCCAGACCGACTGATGGTCGGGCTCGGGAGACGCCGCTTCGGATCTTCTTAGAAGGTGAGGAGGGGACGTGGCTTGAGTTCCGTCACCGTGCCTCTTCAGGGGCTCGCGTGGCTCGACGCGCTCGGCCCGCAGAAGATCCGGCCGGGACTGAGCCGAACGTTCGCCCTCTTGGCCTCTCTAGGTAATCCTCAATCTTCGTTTCAATCCATCCTCATTGGTGGAACCAACGGAAAAGGGTCGACAGCCGCTTCCATCTCCGCGATCCTCGCCGCCGCGGGCGTGCCGTGCGGGCTCTACACGTCACCTCACCTCGTTTCGGTCACCGAGCGCGTGCGGCTGCAGGACCGCGACATCTCCCACGCGGCCCTCGACGATGCGCTCGCGCTCGTCGCGGCCGTCGCGCCTCCCGGCGAGCGCAGCCCGACATACTTCGAGGCCCTGACGGTCGCCGCCTTCGAGCTCTTCCGACGCGCACGCGTGCGCGTCGCCGTCGTCGAGGTCGGGATCGGTGGCCGCCTCGACGCGACGAACGTCCTCTCCCCCGGGGTCTCGGTCGTCACGAACGTCACGGCCGACCACCTCGACGTCCTCGGGCCCGCGCTCGAGGACGTCGCGCGGGAAAAGGCCGGCATCTTCCGGAAGGGACAGCCGGCGCTCGTCGGCGCGGACGGAACGGCCGAAGGGCCGCGGGCGGTCCTCCATGTCGAGGCACGGCGTGCCGGGGCACGGCTCGTCGAGATCGCCCCGTCGTCCCGTTGGGCCGGTCT
>JBAUSZ010000055.1:0-4408 GCA_049581965.1 Thermoanaerobaculia bacterium
GCCCGGCAGCGGAGGCGGAACGCCGTCGCTCGCCGCCGACCCCGTCGCGCAGCGCCGCCTGGCGGATCTCGAGGCCGCGGCCGGTCGGGAGCCGGCCAACTACGCCCTCCAGGTCCAGCTCGGGAACGTTGCGTACGACGTCGAGGACTGGAAGAAAGCCGTCGACGCGTACGAGCGCGCGCTCAAACTCCAGGCGGGTGATCCGAACGTCCTCACCGACCTCGGGGTCGCGTACCGCAACCTCGGCAACGGCGAGAAGGCGCTCGGGATGTTTTCCAGAGCCCTCGCGAAGGACCCCGCGCACTGGCCGGCAGCGTTCAACCAGGCGATCGTCTGGGGAATCGACCGGGGCGACAAGGCCCGCGCGAAGGAGATCCTGAACAAGATCAAGAAAGAGCACCCGGAGGTCAAGTCGATCGACGGGCTGCTCGCGGCTCTGGATCAGAAAGGGCCGTGAGCGAGTCACCGGGCGACCTGTTCGACGACGAGCTGCCGTCGCCCGGGCCCGAGCTTCCCTCCGACGCGCCTCTTGCGGACCGGATGCGGCCGCGCGAACTGTCCGAGGTCGCCGGGCCGCCCGACCTCGTGGGCGAGGCGTCCTTTCTCGCACGCGCGATCGCGTCCGACCGCGTCCCGTCGCTCGTCTTCTGGGGGCCGCCCGGGAGCGGGAAGACGACGCTCGCACGGATCATCGCGGCGAAGACGAAGGCGCGGTTCCTCGCATTTTCGGCCGTCGTCTCGGGCATCAAGGAGATCCGGAACGTCATGGAGGAGGCGTCCCGCGCGCGCCGGCGCGGGCGGCGGACGCTGCTCTTCGTGGACGAGATCCACCGCTTCAACCGGGCCCAGCAGGACGCGTTCCTTCCTTTCGTCGAGGCGGGAGACATCGTGCTCGTGGGCGCCACGACCGAGAACCCCTCGTTCGAACTGAACGGCGCGCTCCTGTCGCGCCTCCGAGTCGTGATCCTGCCCCCCATCGGAGAAAAGGATCTGATCCTGCTGATGAAGAGGGCGCTGGCGGATCCCGCGAGGGGCCTGAACGCACAGGTGACGGTGGATGAGGATTCCTTCGAATGGTTATCCAGATTCGCAGACGGTGACGCGCGACGAGCGTTGACGGCCTTGGAAGCGGCGTCCGCCCAGCTTCTTTCAGAAGAAAATTCCTCGGATTCTTCGAAGGGTCCGGAAGGAGGGGCGCCCGCGGCGACGGGCCCGGCGGCGCCCGTGCTGACCGTCGCCGTCCTTGAGGATCTCTTCAAGCGGAAAGTCCTCCTCTACGACAAGTCCGGCGAAGAGCACTTCAACCTCATCTCGGCGCTCCACAAGTCCCTGCGCGACTCGGACGTGGACGCGTCCCTCTACTGGCTCGCGCGCATGCTCGAGGCGGGCGAGGACCCCCTCTACGTGGCGCGCCGGCTCGTGCGCTTCGCGTCCGAGGACGTCGGCCTCGCGGACCCGCAGGCGCTCCTCCTCGCCGTGGCCGCCAGGGACGCGGTTCACTTCATCGGGATGCCGGAGGGCGCTCTCGCGCTTTCCGAGACGGCCGTCTACCTCGCCCTCGCGCCAAAGTCGAATTCACTCTACGTCGCGTACGGGGAAGCCGTCGACGACATCCGCGAATGCCCGAACGAGCCGCCGCCTCTCGCAATCCGGAATGCCCCGACGAGGCTCATGAAGGACGTCGGCTACGGGAAGGGCTATCGCTACGCGCACGACCTTCCCGAGAAGACTGCGGGCCTCTCCTGCCTCCCCGACTCGCTCCAGGGCCGCCACTACTACCGGCCGTCCGGCGAAGGCCGCGAGAAGGAGCTCAAGCAGCGCGCCGAAACGCTCCGCGCATTGAGGGAGAAGATCAAGACGAAAGATTCCTAGAAGGGAAGAGGGCGCGACGCGGGGCGCGTTCGACGAAGACGGTGGCCGTGCCCGCAGCCCCCGCTCGGCGGGGATCAGGCAATTCGCCCGGCGCGGAGGACGAGCGGCCAAGAGATCGTTTTCTCGGCGTCGACGTCGCCCCAGGCGGCGGCAAGCCGCGGCCCGAACTCGGCGATCGGGTCCCGGGCGGTCTCCCTCGCACAGCGCTTGACCGCGGACCACGTCGAGAGATACCCGAGCGTCCGCTCGAAGCTCCATTTGGCCGTCATCGTCACGGGCGCGACGGGGATTTCTTCGAAAGGGAAGAGGAGGTCGGCGTAGCGGCGGGCGACGAGCGCACGTTCCGGAGGCCAGTAGCGCTCCACGGAGGCGTGGAACTCGTGGAACACGGGGTCGAAGGCGGCGTCCACGCGGAAGAGGTCGTATGCCCATGCGGCCAGGACGCTGCCCGGCGCCCCGACCCTTCTCACCTCTTCGAAGAAACTCTTCAAGGAGAACCAGTGAACGGCCTGGCCCGCCGTGACGAGGTCCACGCACGCGTCGTCCAGCCCGCTGTCCTCGGCGGGCGCGACTCGGTAGGTCACTCCCTCATACGGGGTCGCGTGCGCGATCTGCTCGGCACTCGCGTCCGTCGCGACGACCTCGGCGAAGTGCTCGGCGAGGCCACAGGCCGCCTGCCCGCTTCCGGTACCCGCATCCCAGCAGAGCGTGTGTCGCGACGCGAGCGCCGCGAGGAGGTCGAAGAGTTCGGGGGGATACGTCGGACGAAAACGGGCGTAGTCGCTCGCGTGTCCGGAAAAGTGGTCCTTGAAGCCGGACGCCGTCAGATCTCTTCCCGCCGGTAGTTCGGGGCTTCCTTCGTGATGATGACGTCGTGGGCGTGGCTTTCCTTGAGGCCCGCTGCCGTGATCCGAACGAACCGGGCCTTGCGGACGAGGTCCGGGAGCGTTTTCGCACCCGCGAGGCCCATGCCGGAGCGCACGCCGCCGGTGAGCTGCGCGAGGAGGGTGGACACGGGGCCCTTGTAGGGGACCATTCCCTCGATTCCCTCGGGAACCATCTTCCGTGGCTCTTCCTCGTCCTGGAAGTAGCGGTCCGCCGAGCCCTGCTTCATGGCGCCGAGCGAGCCCATGCCGCGGTACGCCTTGAAGGTGCGGCCCTGGTAGAGAATCGTTTCGCCGGGTGCCTCGTCCGTGCCCGCGAAGAGGCTCCCGATCATCACGGAGTGTGCCCCCGCCGCGAGCGCCTTCGTGACGTCGCCCGAGAACTTGATCCCGCCGTCGGCGACGAGCGCGACGTTGGACTTTCCGGCTCCCTTGACGCATTCCAGGATCGCGTGGATCTGCGGGACGCCCGCGCCGGTGACGACGCGCGTCGTACAGATCGACCCGGGCCCGATGCCGACCTTCACGGCGTCGGCCCCGCGCTTCACGAGGTCGCGCGTGCCCTGGGCCGTCGCGACGTTTCCCGCGAGAATCGGGGTCGACGGAAAGGCTCTCTTGAGCGCCGAGAGGCCCCTGAGGACGCCGTCGCTGTGGCCGTGGGAAGAATCGAGGACGAGGAGGTCGACCTTCGCCGCGATGAGTTCGCGGGCCCGGTCCTTCAGATCGGCCGAGGCTCCGACGGCCGCCGCGACGCGCAGGCGCCCGAGGGAGTCCTTGCAGGCGTTCGGGTACTTGATCTGCTTCTGGATGTCCTTGACCGTGATGAGGCCCTTGAGGTTGCCACCCTTGTCCACGACGAGGAGCTTCTCGATCCGATGGCGGTGGAGGAGCTCTTTGGCCTGCTCGAGGGTCGTCCCCGGCGGGCACGTCACGAGATTGTCTTTCGTCATCCGGGCGGAGATCGGCAGGTCCATCCGCGTCTCGAAGCGGAGGTCCCGGTTCGTGAGGATCCCGACGAGCTTGCCGCGCTCGTCGACGACGGGCACGCCCGAGATCCGGAAGTTCGCCATGACGTCCAGCGCTTCCGAGATCTTCTGGTCCGGGCGGCAGGTGACCGGATCGACGATCATTCCGCTTTCCGAACGTTTCACCTTGTCGACCTCGGCGGCCTGCGCCTCGATCGTCAGATTCTTGTGGATGACACCGAGCCCCCCGTTTTGCGCCATCGCGATCGCGAGGCGCGACTCCGTGACGGTGTCCATCGCGGCCGATAGGACCGGGATGTTCAGCCCGATGCCGTTCGTCAGGCGGGTTCTGAGGTCGGTGTCGGCGGGATGGACCTTCGAGTGGGCGGGAAGGAGGAGAACGTCGTCGAAGGTCAGGGCGAGCGGAATGTCCCGGTCGTTCACCATGTGGATTCATACCACACGGGAAGGCTGGCGCACGCTCAGGCCGGCGGGCTCGCCGGCTCGGCCGCATGCGCCCCGTGGCACTTCTTGTACTTCTTTCCCGAGCCGCAGGGGCAGGGCTCGTTGCGTCCGACCTTCGGCCCGGCCGACTTCACGGTCGTGACCGAGTAATCACCGCCCGCCGTGGGGTCGAAGGAGCCCTGGTACTGGAGGTCCTGCTCCTTCCTGCGGCGCTTCTCGAGC
>JBAUSZ010000056.1:0-7621 GCA_049581965.1 Thermoanaerobaculia bacterium
CTTCCACGCCGCGCTTCGCGGCGCCCAGGCGATGGTCGAGAGAGCCCGCCTCGTGACCGAGGGCGAGTTCCTCGCGGACGCGGAGAAGAAGACCTGGGCGCCATTCACCGCCGAGCAGGCCTTCGTCTCGCGGCCGCCGGGCTTCGACTGGGACGCTCGAATCCGGATGGCGCCTCTCGTCGACGTCTTCGTGCGCGACGCGTACCGTGGCGGCGCCGGCCTGCTCCGGGCGGAGGTGCTCGGCCTCGTGACGGTCGCCGACCAGGCGCCGACGCCCGACCTCTCGCGCGGCGAGCTGATGCGCTGGCTGGCCGAGGCACCGTGGTTCCCGACGGCGCTCCTCCCGAGCCAGGGCGTCCGCTGGGAGGCGGTCGGGGAGGATCGCGCGCGGGCGACGATCGAGGACCGCGGAGTCGTCGCGTCCCTCGAGTTCCGGTTCGGGGGCGACGGGCTCGTGGCCTCGGTCTTCGCGCCCGACCGCCCGCGCACGGTCGGTGCCGCGAACGTTCCGACGCCGTGGGAGGGAACGTGGACGGCCTGGGGCCCGCGCAACGGCATGCGCGTGCCGTCGGCCGGTGAGGTCGCCTGGATCCTCCCCGAAGGTCGGGTCCCCTACTGGAGAGGGCGCGTGAAATCGGTCACGTACACGTTCGCGGCCGCGGGACCCTGACGGGGCCGCGAGCGGGACGTCTAGCTCGACGCCGAGCGGCGAGCCTTCTTGCGTCGGTCGCCGACGAGAGGGCGCGGAGCCGTGCGGCGCTCCGTCCCCGTGCGGCGCTCGCCGATGCGCCTCTCGCGGCGCAGGTACCGCCGCGGAATCGGCTCGAAGACCTCGCCCCGGCGCACGAGGTCGCGCACCATGTCGTGCACTTCCGCGACGGTCGCCGAGAGGGCATCCGCGATGTCGCGTTCGCTCCTCAAGAGGTCGCCGGTCACTTCCCCTTCGAGGTAGGCGACGATGCGGGCGCGCAGGTTGGTCTGGCCCATGCCGCGGACTATAGCGCTTGGGCCCGTTGTAGGCTGTCGCGAGGAGGCTCACCCATGCCCGCCTCGCCCGCCCGTCCCCCCGTCGCGCACGTCGCGCGCGTCCCGTCGGTGAGGGGCCGATGACCCCGTCGAGCGCCCCGCTTCCGCCCTCCCCCGTCCCGCTCGGGGATCTCGTCTCCCTGCAGAGCGGAGCGATCGTGAGCCGCACGCTCGTGAAGGCCGGGGGCGGCACCGTCACGGCTTTCGCCTTCGACGGGGGCGAGGCCCTTTCGGAGCACTCGGCGCCCTTCGACGCGCTCGTGATCGGGATCGAGGGTGAGGCCGAGGTCACGATCTCGAAAGTCCCGCACCGGGTGAAAGCCGGCGACCTGCTGCGCCTGCCCGCGAACGAGCCGCACGGGTTGAAGGCTCTCGTGCCGTTCAAGATGATCCTCGTCATGGTGAAGGCGTGACCCGGAGGACCCTCGCGGCCCTCGCCTGGGTCGTGGCACTCCCGGGCTGCGGCTCGCTCGCGATGCAGGAGGAGGCCCCCGTGCGGATCGAGGCCGCGCTCCGAGCGTATTCCGCCGCTCTCCTCGCGATGGACGCGGATCGGATCGCGGCGGCGTACACGCCCGACGGCGAGTTGAGGGACCCCGGCCGCGAGCCCTTGAAAGGGCCGGCCGCGATCCGCGCGTT
The DNA here is from genome assembly GCA_049581965.1 of Thermoanaerobaculia bacterium. Lineage (GTDB taxonomy): Bacteria > Acidobacteriota > Thermoanaerobaculia > UBA5066 > UBA5066 > Fen-183. The sequence continues at coordinate 1,666 of JBAUSZ010000056.1, forward strand.
TCTTGCATCCTTCACGGGCGTGAAGGTCGAGGAACAGGAGATGAGAGGCGTCTCGCTCCAGATTGTCGGCCCGAGCGCGCTCCAGACCGGAACGTTCCGGCAGAGAGCACGCCTCGCGGACGGAAAGATCGTGGAGTCTAAGGGGACGTTCGAGGCCGAGTGGGAGCGCCAGCCCGACGGCTCGTGGCTCATCAGCCGCATGACGACGAACCCGCCACCCCTCGAGGTGCCGAGGGTCGGAGAGGTCCCGTGATCCGAAGGACAGGAGCGAACCCATGAAGAACACACGGCCGCGCCCCGACGAATACGACGCCTCCTTCGAAACCTACGTGTCGCGGGTCCCCGAGACGGACGTCCTCGCCGCGCTCGAACACCAGCCCGCCGAGCTGGCCGCCGCGCTCGCCTCCGTCTCGCCGGAACGTGAGCATCACCGGTACGCACCCGGCAAGTGGAGCATCCGGGAGGTCGTGGGCCACATGCTCGACGCCGAGCGGGTCTTCGGATACCGCGCGCTGTGCGTCGCGCGGGGCGAGAGAGCCTCGCTGCCGTCGTTCGAGGAGAACGACTATGCGGCGACCGCCGGGCACGACCTCCGGCCCCTCGCCTCGCTCCTCGAGGAGCTCACGACCCTGAGAGCGAGCCACGTTCTCATGTTTCGCCATCTCGAAGACCGGGCCTGGGAGCGCGTCGGAACCGCGAACGGCCGCCCGGTCACGCCGCGCGCGCTCGCCTTCATCCTGGTCGGGCACGTGCGCCACCATGCCGCCGTCCTTCGGGAGAAGTACGGCGTCGGCATCTGACACGATGGCAAGTCCGGATCCCGGGCCAAGCATCCTCCCGAACGGACCCGTCGAGGCCAGCGCGGCAGCGCGCCGCGCTCTCTTCGCATTCTTCCTGACGTTTGCAGCCTCGCGCGCGATGGTCTTCCTCATCATGTCGGGCCGCGTTCCGAACATGTACTTTTTCCTGCGCGGGACGCACGTCCACCACCTGAACTACGGGATCTTCCTGCTCGCGGCCGTCGGCGCGTATCTCGTCGTGCGGCGCCCGGCGGGCCGCGAGGCGCGGGGCGCGGCACTCGCCTACGGCGTCGCGATGGGGCTGACCTTCGACGAGTTCGGGATGTGGCTGCACCTCGGCGGGAGCTACTGGCAGCGCGCGAGCGTGGACGCGGTGCTCGTCGTCGCGGCGGTCCTGGGTCTCGTCGCGTTCGCACCCGAGCTGAAGGACTTCGAGGAGCGCCACGTGTGGGCGGCCGTCGCGCTCGCGCTCTGTCTCGTCCTCTTCGCGCTCGTCCTCTGGGACGCGGGGCACCGGATCGGAACCGTCTACGGTCCTCGCCTCAGGGAACTGGAGCTCGCCTCCTCGCCGTGACCGGGCCCATTTGACTTACGTCTAACTTGCGATTAACGTTCTCCGCCCCATGGACGACGGGCGCGGGGACGGGAAGCACGGCGGACCGCCGGGGCGTGACCTGCTCGGTCCGATCGTCGGGCCCGGGCGACCCGGCGCGTACACGTCCCCCGGCGCACACAAGGAAATGCTCCGCAGGCGCGAGTACGCGCGGCCTCCGAAGAGCGTGCGGCGGGTGCGTCCCTATGCGGAGCTGCGCGCGGCGTCGGCGTTCTCGTTCCTGAACGGCGCCTCGCTGCCCGAGGACCTCGCCGACACCGCCGCTTCCCTCGACCTCCCCGCGATGGCGCTCGTCGACACGAACGGCCTCTCCGGCGCCCCGCGCTTCTTCAAGGCGGCGAAGCAGGCGGGCATCAAGGCGCTGGTGGGGGCTGAGGTCGTACTCGGGAGAGGTCCGAGGAGAGACGGAAGATTTTCTTTGAAGGTGAAGAGGGAGAGGGAAGGCGCGCGCGACAAGAGCCTGCTGCCTGGCCCATTGGGCTTGGTCCCTCCCCCTCTTCCTCCGGGAGTTTCTCCTCCTCGCCTCACCCTCCTCGTCGAGAACCAGAGGGGCTACAAGAACCTCTGCTCGCTCCTGACGGCCGCCGCCCGTGGCAAGCCGAAGGGCCAGGCCGCGGCGACGTGGGAGGAGGTCGCCGCTCACGCGGAGGGGCTGCACGTCCTGGCGGGCGGCGAGGAAAGCGTCGTCTCGCGCGCGCTCGTCTCCGATGGCCTCGACGGCGCCGCGCGCGAGCTGGACCGCCTCGCGGCGCTCTTCCCGGGGCGGGTGCACGTGGAGCTCCAGCGCCACCTCCTGCGCGGCGAGGAGCACGCGAACCGCGCGCTTCTCGGCCTCGCCCGCGCGCGGCGACTCCCCGTCCTCGCGACGAACGGCGTGCGCTACGCGAGGCGAAAGGACAAGGACCTCTTCGACGCACTCACGTGCATCCGCCACCACACGCACCTCGACGCGGCGGGGACGAAGCTGCACGCCGGGCGCGAACGACACCTGAAGTCCGCCGCCGACATGCAGACCCTCTTCGCGGACCTGCCGGGCGTCCTCGAGGAGAGCGCGGCGCTCGCCTCGCGCCTCTCGTTCACGCTCGCGGACCTCGGCTACCGCTTCCCCGACTACCCGATCCCGCCCGGCGAGACGCCGTCGTCGCATCTCAGGCGCGTCACGTGGGAGGGCGCGCGCCGCCGTTTCCGTCCCCTGACGACGAAAGCCCAGGCACAGCTCACGAAGGAGCTGGACCTCATCGAGAAGCTCGACCTCGCGGGCTACTTCCTCATCGTCTGGGACATCGTGAACTTCTGCAAAAGGGAGAACATCCTCGTGCAGGGGCGCGGCTCGGCCGCGAACAGCGCCGTCTGCTACGCGCTCTCGATCACCGCGGTCGACCCCGTCCGGATGGAACTCCTCTTCGAGCGGTTCCTCTCGGAGGAGCGCGGCGAGTGGCCGGACATCGATCTCGACCTCCCGTCGGGGGACCCGCGCGAGAAGGTCATCCAGCACGTCTACCAAACGTACGGCGCCGACGGAGCCGCGATGACGGCGAACGTGATCACGTACCGCGACCGCTCGGCGGCGCGCGAGATGGCGAAGGCCGTGGGCTTCTCGCCGGACCAGGTCGACACGCTCGCGAAACACCTCGGGCGGTACAGCTTCGGCGAGTACCGCGACGGGTCGCGCGACCTGGCCGCCGAGGTAGCCGCCGCGGGCTTCGACCCGCAAGACGCGCGCGTCAAGCGCTTCGCCTCTCTCTTCATGCGCGTCCAGAACCTGCCGCGGCACCTCGGGCAGCACTCGGGCGGGATGGTCGTGGCGAAAGGGAAGCTCTCGGAGGTCGTGCCGCTCGAGCCCGCGGCGATGGAGGGACGCGTCGTCATCCAGTGGGACAAGGACGACTGCGCGGACCTCGGGATCGTGAAGGTGGACCTCCTCGGCCTCGGGATGCTCGGCGCGATCGAGAAGATGCTCCCGATGATCGAGGCGCACGAGGGCGAGAAGGTCGACCTCGCGCACCTCCCGCACGACGACCCGAAGGTGTACGCGCTGCTCCGCGCGGCCGACACGATCGGCCTCTTCCAGGTCGAGAGCCGCGCGCAGATGGCCTCGCTTCCCCGCCACGCACCGAGGGTCTTCTACGACATCGTCGTGCAGGTCGCGATCATCCGGCCCGGGCCGATCGTCGGCGGGATGGTCCACCCGTTCTTCGACCGCCGGCAGGGCAAGGCGCCCGTCGTGTATCCACACCCGTGCCTCGAGCCGATCCTGAGGCGCACGCTCGGCGTGCCGCTCTTCCAGGAGCAGCTCCTGAAGATCGCGATGGTCGCCGCGGGCTTCACGGGCGGCGAGGCCGAAGAGCTGCGCCGCGCGATGGGCTTCAAGCGCTCCGAGGAGCGAATGGGGGCGATCGAGGCACGGCTCAGGCGCGGGATGGAGAAAAACGGCATCACGGGCCCCGCGCAGGACCAGATCGTCAGGTCGATCACCTCATTCGCGCTCTACGGCTTCCCCGAGTCGCACGCGGCCAGCTTCGCGCTCATCGCGTACGCGAGCGCATGGCTGAAGGCCCACCACCCGGCGGCGTTCACGGCGTGCCTTTTGAACGCGTGGCCGATGGGCTTCTACCACCCGGCCACGATCGTGAAGGACATCCAGCGAAAGGGCGTCGCGGTTCTGCCCATCGACGTGAACTCGTCGGGATGGGAGTGTTCGCTGGAGAGAGAAAGAGAAGAGGAGGGGCGCCGGGGCCCCTCGCGACGCGCGCGCGTGCTGTCTGAGCGAAGCGAGTTCACGCGCGAAGGAGCGGGGGGCCCAGGCGGCCCTCCCTCGCTCCCCCTCTCCATCCGCCTCGGCATGCGGTTCATCAAGGGCATGAAGGAGACGACGGGGAGGGCTATCGAGGAGGAGCGGAAGAAGAGACTCTTCGAAGACGTCGCGGACCTGCAGCGAAGGTGCACGTTGCGCTCCGACGAAATCACGCGTCTTGCCTACGCAGGCGCACTCTCTTCGTTGAATCTCTCCCGGCGCGAAGCGCTCTGGCAGGTGGCGGAAGTTTCCCGCCCGCTCGGGACCCTCTACGAAAATCTCCCTCTTTCCTCCTCTTCTTCTCCTCTCCCCGAGATGTCCGCCGTCGAGGAGACGACGGCCGACTACCGAGCGACAGACCTCACGGCCGGGCCGCATCTCATCGAGCACCTTCGGCCCGCGCTCGCCGCGCGGTCCATCCTCTCGGCGGCCGAGCTGAGGGATGCGCGGGAGGGCGACCGCGTGAAGGCGGCCGGGGCCGTCATCGTGAGGCAGCGGCCGGGAACCGCGAAGGGCTTCGTCTTCCTCTCCCTGGAGGACGAGAGCGGAATCGTGCAGGCGATCGTGCGCCCGGACCTCTTCAAGGAGAACCGGGCCCTCATCGTCGGGTCGCCCGGCCTCGTCGTGGAGGGGCCGCTCCAGAAGGAGGGCGGAAACGTTTCCGTGAGGGCCGAGCGGTTCTGGCCGCTTCCGGCATTGCCGGACCTTCCCGGCCACGACTTCCGTTGAGCGCCGCCGTCAGCGGCGCGCGACGCGCACCGCTTCGCGCAACTTCGCCTCGGCGGTTGCGAGAGCAGCCAGAAGACGTCTCGCCTCCGCCTCCGGCGATCCGTCGCCGGCCAGCGCGCGCCTCAGGCCCGGCAGCGTCTCGGTCCCGCAGCCGGTCTCGGCCGACGGCCCGAGGAGGAGGCTCGAGCGCGCGAAGTCGCGCGCCCCCGGAAGGTCGCGGAACGCGGCCATCGCAGAGACGGCGAGAGGCTCGAGCGTCGTCGCGTGGGCGCCGCGGAAGGCGATTCCGACGGCGTCCCACGCGTCGGCCGCGTCGCGGAAGCGTCCCACGGCCGCGAGGAGCTCGTGCTTTCTCGCGAACGGCGCCGCGGCCTGCGCGTCCAGGCCCTCGATCTCGCGAGTCAGGAAATCGGCGACCTCGGTGAAGCGCCACGAGGGAACGGGCGCGTCGGCCAGAAACGAAGCCCAGAGCGCGAGGATCCGCGCGAGCGACGCGCTGAGACCCCAGCCGGGGTCGAGGTACCGGCGCGCGAGCAGCGGATCGTCGTAGCCCGTGTGGTACATCGCATACGTGCGACGCCCGTAACCGATCTGCGCGCTCGGGACTCCGCCGATCCCGACGAAAGGAGACGTGTCGCCGCTGAAGCCGGGGAGCTGTGGCACCGCTCGAACCGCCAGGAGGGGACGCTCCGTCGCGGGATCGGGCACCGTGGCGAGGATGCCGTCGAGATCGCCCCAAAAGCCCGGCGAGAGGTCGGCCATGAAGTCCCACGCGCGCGCGGACGAGTCGACGTAGAGAAAGGCCGCCACGCGCGACGGGAGCGCCCCGAGCCTCTCCTCGACCCACCGCGTCGAGCCGAGCATCCCGTACTCCTCGCCGTCCCAGAGAGCGAAGACGACGTCGCGCTCGGGCCTCCAGCCCTGCGCCCCGAGGCGCGTCAGGACCTCGGCGGCCTCGAGGACCGTGGCCGCGCCGGACACGGGATCGATCGCGCCGTGGACCCACGCGTCCGTGTGGCC
>JBAUSZ010000057.1:0-2131 GCA_049581965.1 Thermoanaerobaculia bacterium
GTCCGACCGTGCCGTGGACGCCGGCCGCGATCGCGACCTTCACTTTCGTCCCGACGCCGTCGGCCGAGGCGACGAGGAGCGGGTCCGTCATCCCGGAGAAGTCCGGCCGGAAGAGTCCCCCGAAGCCTCCGACGTCTCCGACGACGCCCTTCGTGAACGTCGAGCGGATCGCCTCCTTCGCGCGGGCGACGGCGCCCATCTTCGCGTCGATGTCGACGCCCGCCGCCGCGTAGGAGCCTGGCTTCGTGTGACCCGTCATCGGGGGCGCATCCTAGCCGATCCGGCGTCGCCCCCGCGGCTGCCTCAGCCTGTGCCTGAAGATCGCGCCGCCCAGCGCCGCGCCGTCTCGGCCGGCGCGAGCGGCAGCCGGACGACCTTGTCGGGCGAGGTCTCCCCCGCCACGAGCGCGACGTCCGATGGCGAAAGCCCGAACGCCTCGGCGACGAGAGCAAGCACCTCGCGATTCGCCTTCCCGCGCTCCGGCGGCGCCTTGACGGAGAGCTTGAGCGCCCCGCCGTGCGGGCCGAGGACGCGCGAGCGCGCGGCGCCGGCCGAGACTCTCAGGCGCAGGCGCGTGCCTTCTGGGTCCTCCGTGAGGTCGAGATCGCCGCCCACGCGCTCAGGGCCGCGGGACCGGCGCGGGCCTCGGGGCGTCGTCCTCGGCGAGCTCTCCGGCTTCCTCGGCCGGGAACAGCGTCGCCTGCGGGTCGGACAGCCGGAGCGGCACGGGGTAGCGCCCCGAGAAGCAGGCCGAGCACGTCTCGTGGTCGCCGTGGCCGAAGGCTTCCAGCATGCCTTCGAGGCTGAGGTAGCCGAGGGAGTCCGCCTCGATGAAGGCGCGGATCTCGCCGACGGACTTCGTCGCGGCAATGAGCTCCTTGCGCCGCGGGGTGTCGATCCCGTAATGGCAGGGATTCTGGGTCGGCGGCGAGGAGATCCTGAGGTGGACCTCGCTCGCACCCGCCGCCTTGAGCATCCGTACGAGTTTGCGCGACGTCGTCCCCCGCACGATCGAGTCGTCCACGAGGACGACGCGCTTGCCGCCGACGACGGAGCGGACGGCGTTGAGCTTCACCTTCACGCCGAAGTTGCGGATGGATTGCTTGGGCTCGATGAAGGTGCGCCCGACGTAGTGGTTTCGCACGAGCCCCATCCCGTATCGAATCCCGCTCTCCTCGGCGAAGCCGAGGGCCGCGTACATCCCCGAGTCGGGCACCGGCACGACGACGTCCGCCGGAACCGGCTGCTCGCGCGCAAGACGCCGCCCGAACACCCGGCGAGACTCCGCGACCGATTTACCGAAGACGGACGAGTCCGGCCGCGAAAAGTAGACGTGCTCGAAGACGCAGAAGGCCGTGCGCTGCCCCATCGCAAACGACGCGGACGCAGTGCCACCCGCGTCGAAGACGACAATTTCCCCCGGCTCGACGTCGCGCAGCGGCTCGGCGTCGATGAGATCGAAGGCGCACGTCTCCGACGCGATGACCGTCGCGTCCGGCTGCCCCGGCACCTTGAGCCGGCCCATCGTGAGCGGGCGGATTCCCTGCGGGTCACGTGCGGCGAGGACGCGGTCCCTCGCGAGGAGGACGATCGAATAGGCACCGCGGACGCGCCCGAGAGCCTCGCGCAGCGCGCCGACGACGTCTTCCCGGCGGGACCGGGCCATGAGGTGGAGGAAGACCTCGGTGTCGGAGCTCGTCGTGAAGATCGAGCCCTCCTGCTCGAGCTCGCGCTTGATCTCGTCGGCATTCACGAGATTCCCGTTGTGGCCGATCGCGAGGGGGCCCTTGTTCGTGTTGTAGACGATGGGCTGCGCGTTCTCGAGGCGCGACTCCCCCGTCGTCGAGTACCGAACGTGACCGATCGCGGAGTGCCCCGGCAGACGCGCGAGACGGTCTTCGTCGAAGATGTCCGCGACGTAGCCCATCTGCTTCTCGACGGCCATTCGCTGGCCCGTCCAGGTCACGATGCCCGCGGACTCCTGCCCGCGGTGCTGCATCGCATAGAGGCCGAGGTACGTCAGGTTTCCGGCGTCCGGGTGGCCGAAGATTCCAAAAACCCCGCACTCGTCGCGGAACTTGTCCTGCGCCTCGTCCCGGAAGACCCCCGCCACGACGGGAGTGTAATGGAA
>JBAUSZ010000058.1:0-1869 GCA_049581965.1 Thermoanaerobaculia bacterium
TCCACGTCCTTTCAAGAGTCACCCATGGGTGCGCACGGCGGCCTTGCCGCCCAACACCTCATTGCAGCGGACTCGGCGTCAGTCGCTGGCGCTCCTTCCTTCTCGCCGCTGAACTCGATATCGTTAGGCGGCGAGAGGGCAGGAGGCACGTCCTACCGCAGCCCTCGCAGGCTGGGAGCACCGCGTGGACATGAGCATAATGGGCTGCTGGGATTGCCCGGTTCCCATTGCCCGCGCACTCGTTCAGGCGGCACTGACCCTCGCATTTCTGGGCGTCATGGTTCGGTTTGGCTCGGCCAAGCTCCTTGTCCTTCGCGCTATCGGCGTAATCGGCACCGCCGTCGCACTTCTGGCGTACCTCGTCATCGGCCTGCCCTTCGTGAAGTTCGGCGTCGTGTGGCACGAGCACACGTTTCTACCTTCACGGGTAGCTCAGGTCCTCGTCGTCGGCCCTTGGCTAGCAGGCACGGCATTCGTCCTCTTCCGGTTGCAGCAATCCCATCGGCGGCGCCACGCGGCGGTGGCCACGAGCGGCGTCTAACACCTCATTGCAGCGGACTCATCGTCAGTCGCTCGCGCTCCTTCCTCTTCGCCGCTGAACTCGATATCGTTAGGCGGGCAAACGACCGCGCCAGTAGCCTGGACGTCGCGCGTGGTGCGCGTAGGCCACGATCGTCACCTCGGCGCCGTCAAGCAGGAAAACCACGTCATAGTGGAACCGGGCCAGAATCAGGCGTCGCGCGCCACTCGTGCCGGCTCGGCCTCGCGCGGGCATTCCATCTTCAAAGCCAGAAGCCAGGCGCGCGGCGGCTGCGCCGAAATCATCCTTTAGCGCTCGGCCGAGCCCTTCTCGCTCGCGTTCGTACCAGGCTACTGCGGCCGCTGCTTCCTCAGCTGCGGCAGGGTGCACGCGAAGCTGGCGCGTCAAGGCTTCTTCAGTGCGGCCTTGAGCTGCTCGCTCGCCTCGGCCCAGCTCACCAGCTTCGCCTTGCCCGCCCTTACTTCGGCTATGCGCCGCTGCACCTCGGCGTCCCACGCCTCGGCCACGTCCGCATCGGGTGGCCCATCAAGGCTCGCCGCCAGTTCGGCCGCAAGCCACGCGCGGTCCTCCTCGGGCAGCGTCAAGAGCGTTTCGCGCAGTCGTACGGCCGCGTCCGTCATGAAGTAATCGTACTCCAGTGCCCGCCTAACACCTCATTGCAGCGGACTCGGCGTCAGTCGCTCGCGCTCCTTCCTTCTCGCCGCTGAACTCGATATCGTTGGGCTGGTCAGAAAGAGTAGAATTCTCGGCGGTAAAGTTATGACCGCACTTCTCGAAAAGGCGCTCGCGGAAATCTCGAAGCTCCCTGCCCCACAGCAGGAGGAGGTCGCTTCGTGGCTCCTCGCGGAACTCGAGGATGAGGCGCATTGGGCTGACTCCTTCTCGCGCTCCGCTCCAACGCTCGAGCACCTTGCGGACGCGGCTCTGGTCGAGCATCGCTCAGGCCACACTCAGGATCTCGACCCCAAGGCCCGGTGAGGTCGCGTACTACCGCGGCCTTCCGCAAGGCGCTCGAGGCACTCCCTCCGCAGGTCCGTGCCCAGGCTCAGCGAGCCTACGCGCTCTTTCGGTCCGATCCCAGTCATCCCGGCCTTCGCTTCAAGCCGGTTCACCCTTCGCGCCCCATCTACTCCGTCCGCATCGGCCTCCACTATCGCGCCCTCGGTGTGCGCGAAGGCGACGTCATCGTGTGGTTCTGGGTCGGCTCGCACGACGAATACGAGCGTCTCATCAGCCAGCCGTAGTCGCAGCCCAACACCTCATTGCAGCGGACTCGGCGTCAGTCGCTGACGCTCCTTCCTTCTCGCCGCTGAACTCGATATCGTTAG
>JBAUSZ010000059.1:0-5163 GCA_049581965.1 Thermoanaerobaculia bacterium
CGCTATCCTCGCGCGGTGGCTTCCCGTCCGCTCGGCGTCGTGATCGTGGATGACGAGGAGCTCGCTCGCGACCTCGTCGCCGAGCTTCTCGCCGCGCACCCCGACGTCTCGATCCTCGCGACGTGCGCGAACGGCTTCGAGGCCGTCCAGGCCGTCGCCGAGAAGAAGCCCGACGTCCTCTTCCTCGACGTCCAGATGCCGGGGCTCGACGGATTCGAGGTACTCGAGCTCATCGAGCGCGACGCCGAGGGGCGGCCGGCCGTCGTCTTCGTGACGGCCTACGACGAGTACGCGCTCCGCGCCTTCGACGCGAACGCCGTCGACTACCTCCTGAAACCCTTCGATCGCGCCCGCTTCGACACGGCGCTCGAGCGGGCGCGGAGCCGGATCGGTGCGGCCCGGCTGGCGGCGCCCGCCGCCCCCACCTCCCTGCGCGACGGTCCGCTCACCCGCGTCGTCGTGAAAGAGGGTGTCACCGTGAACGTCCTCCCCGTGGGCACGATCGACTTCGTGAAGGCCGAGGACGACTACGTCCTCCTCCGCGCCTCCGGGCGGGACCACCTCAAGCAGCAGACGCTCGCGAGCCTCGAGGAGGCTCTCCCGAAGGAGCGCTTTGTGCGCATCCACCGCTCGTACCTGCTGAACCTCGACCGCCTCGAGAAGATCGAGCCGTCAGAGACCGGCGCCCCCACGGCCGTGCTCCGGGACGGGACGCGCCTGCCCGTGAGCCGCGCCGGCGCCCAGCGCCTGAACGAAGTCCTCGGGCGCTGACGCGCTAGAGTTCCCGGGTGGGCTGGCCGTTCGGGGAGAAGCCGCGGGAAAAATGGCGCGAGAAGCCGCGCGCGATCGCGAGCGCGATACCGCGCGACGACGACCGAGCCGGCCCCGCTCCTCCCCCGGCGCGCACGGCACACGCGCCGCGCGTGGCGATCTACGGTTTCGATTCAGTTCCCTCTCCGCGCCTGTTGCGCCTCGCCGAGGGTACGGGTGGTTTCTTCTTTATAGCTGAAGAGGGGAGGGGCGGATCTTCGGCCCTCCTTGTGCTGCAAGTTGTGGCGGCTCCCAAGCGCGGCGGGGCGGCCGCGGAAGGGGAAGTGGCCGCCCCGCCGCCCCCCTCCCCCGGCGATGTCCTGCTCTGGTCTCCCTCTCTTTCACTCGAAGAACTTTCCAGAACGTCTCCCCCACCCCACCATCACATCCGGCGCGACGACCTCTCGGGAAGGGGCGTCTCCGGCATCACCGGCCTCAGGACACGGCACGCGGGCGGCGGGCTCACCGTCCTGCGCCTCGGACCCCCGCCCGGCGCGCGCTGGGTGTTCGTGGGCCTCGAGGCGATCGCCGTCTTCTCGGGGAGGGTGACGCTCGTGGACGGCGAGGAAGCAAAGGTCGTCGCCGCCGGCCGCCTCGCCCTCGTGGCCGACCCGACGGCGACGCTCTACCTCGAGGCCGGGAACGACTCGGCCCTCGCGGTCGCCCTCGGCGGGGCGGACGTCGTCGCGGCCCTCGGCTGAGGCGCGCGTAAACACGCGGCGCGCCCGCGGACTCTCCCGTGTCTAGAATGGGCCCCTTTCGGAGGACGCACCGATGCCCCGTTCGAAACAGGCCGACGACCCGACGGCGCCCGCCGCGACGCGCGGCGCCGAGCTCATGCCCACCGTCAACCCGAAGGGCGAGATGGCGTGGGAGAGCTCCCCCTCGCGCTACATCGCCAAGGCGAGCCTCGCGACCGGCAAGGAGATCCTGCGCCCGATCGATCCCGACGATCTCCTCGTCCACGCGCACCGCGACAAGAACCCGATCGAGGTCACGGCGCAGTTCCTCGCGAGCCGCGCGATCTCGTGGACCGGCAACGAGGAAACCGTCAAGGACGGCCTGCGCAAGGTGAATCTCCTCGGCCTCAAGCTCGCCGAGGCCCTCGGGCAGGCGACCGGAAGCCATGCCGTCGAGAAGCAAGCCAAGAAGCTCATCGGAGTCTCTGAGCGCGACGTCTTCTTCAAGTTTCGCGAGGCTTCCCACCTCTCCGAGAAGGAGGTCAAGGCGCGCATCGAGAAGCTGCAGAAGGACGCGCGTGCGCTCCTCCGCTCCCGCGGCCGGAGCCCGAAGCTTCACGTCCTCCTCACCGGCGCGACGGGGTTCCTCGGCAAGGAGATCCTGTTCCAGGCCGCTTCCGACCGGCGCATCGAAAGGGTCGTCTGCGTCGTCCGGCCCGAGAAAGTCCGCGACCCGAAGACGAAGGAGGTCCTGAAGGTCCTCACGCCGAAACAGCGCGGGGCCATCCTCCTCCGGCGCATCGGGATCGCGGGGAAGAAGGCGAAGAAGTTCCTCTTCGTCGACGGCGACATCGAGCGGCCGCATCTCGGGCTCGCGGATGCCGACCTCGCCCGGCTCAGGCGCTCGATCACGCACGTCGTCCACTGCGCCGCGAGCGTCTCGTTCGACGACACGTACGAGAACTCCTTCCGCGCGAACGTGCAGGGGGCGCGCAACGCGCTGGAGTTCGCGCTCTCTCTCCAGGGCGCGAAGGGCTCCAAGTTCATCCAGCACATCGCGATCGAGACGTCCTACATCCACGGCCGCAAGAAGCGCACGACGGCGCAGGAGTCCGCCCTCGTCTTCCCGCGGAATTTCTACAACAACTTCTACGAGCTCACGAAGGCGATGGCCTCCCTCGAGACGGACTACACGCTCATCGAGAAGGGCCTCCGTGTCTCGCAGCTCCTCCCGTCGATCGTCATCGGGCACAGCAAGACGGGGAACAACCGCGGCGACACGAAAGTGGTCAACGCGCCGATCAACGCGTTCGGCCGGAGCAAGGAGGCGATGGACGGCCTCCAGGGCGACGCCGTCGGGCGCGGGAAGGCCTGGCTCATCGGGTCGATCGCGTCCGCCTTCCCCGGCGACCGCTCGGCCGAGCTCAACATCGTCCCCGTGGACCGCGTCGTCGAGGGGATCCTCGCGGCGCTGACGGTCCCCGCGTCGATCGGCGAGCGGATCCACCTCGCGACGGACAACCGGATCCGGTCGGAGGACATCGCGCGGATCACGCGCGAGGAGATCGGGATCGACGTGCGCCTCGCGGACCCGACGCTCTTCCGCAACGTGACGCTCCCGATCGTCAAGACGATCCTCGAAAAGGGCGGCGAGCCCAAGCTCGCGAACGCGCTGGACAAGCTCGGGACGATTTTCGGCGGCTACGGCGAGTGGGGCCAGCCGATCCACGACGTCGGGAACGACGTCAGGATCCTCGGCCTGCCGCTCCGGCGCCCGAACACTGAGGACGCGTTCCGGATGCTCTGCCGGCACAACAAGTACGTGCAGGAGTTCGGGAAGATCCGCGACCTCGACGAGATCGCCCGCCGCGAGCACCTCTGGGAGAAGGTCCTCGGGGAGATCGAGCACACCCACGGGCGAGAGGCGGCTTCCATCCCGCCCGCCGAATTCCGCCGGCTCCTCGGTCAGCGACTGGAGTTCAGGGCGTTCAAGGAGAAGGAAAAATGACGTTCCGGGGGGTCAAAAAAGCCCTCCCGAGGAGACTCTAAGGATAAGAGCAACGTGTCCGGGTCCGAATCGCGCGCCTTGCCGCTGGCACGTACCCGCCGCTCCGGAGGTTCCTGGAGCGGAATCGACGAGCGATCGCGCGTTTTCCAGGTGGCGTTCGACCTCACGCCGCTGCCGGGCTTCCTCTTCAGCCGCTCGCGTCTGGACCACGCGAACGAGGCCGCGCGGCAGCTCCTCCGATCGGGACGCCTGGGCGAATCGGGCCTGCCGCACCTTCAGCGCCTCGTCTACGGGCCTCCCGGCCCCGGTCCCCGTCTCCTCGAGGCCCCGCCCCGGCGCTGGCGCGTCCTGAAGGCCGAGGCCTTTCCCCGCACCCTTCGCCTCGCCGACTACCGCGTCTGCTTCCTGGCCGAGGAGAACTCACCCGCCCTTGCGGGCACGGATCTGCTCGCGGCTTCCCGACTCAATCGGTCCCAGCGGCTGATCGCGGATCTCCTCACGGACGGCCTCACGAACCGCGAGATCGCCGAACGCCTCGGCATTGCCGCCGAGACCGTCCGCAAGCAGGTCGGCAGGATCCTGGCGAAGACCTCGACGCACACGAGAACGGAGTTCGTGGCGATGGTGCTGAGGAGGTGAACCGGGAGCGAGATTTTGCCCGAGGCGGGATACGAAGAGAGTGGACCGCGCGTGCCAGATGGGAGGTCCGAGGAGGGGACTTCTGGCACGCGCGGCGCTGAGCGTCCGGCGCCTCTTCCCCGCCCGGCCGGAGCGCGCCGGGGGCGGCATTCCAGGTTTCCACAGAGCGACAGCTGCTACGAATCTGTCAGGTGATCTATCGGCGCTTGCGGGGCTGCGCTCCGAGAAATATGGATGGCTCGCGCCGTTTGGTCGGCCCATCGATCCAAGAGTTGACGTGCCGCCTGAAGCCCGGAACGCAGCGCTGCACGAACCTCGTTCAGTAGCGCAATCTCTTTCAGGCACCAGTCCCTTCCATCCGCGGCGAGGATCTTCTCGACCTTGTCCATCACTCGCAGCCCTTCGTCAGCGCGCCCGATAAGGATGTACGAGTAGGCGAGCGCCTTAAGAGAGTAGTGGGTCTCTTCGTTTTTCCGGGCTTTCAGCCACCAGATTAGCGCGCCTGGATCGTCTGCAACGCGAAAGTGTTTTTCTCCTTCGTCCAGAATCCTAGCTCGGACTTCAGCCATCACGACGGACTCGTTCCCTTCCATGAAGTACCACCACTTATCCGGACCACCAGCAATGTGTCCGAGTCGATCACCAAGGCTTAGCACGAGCGCAGGAAATGGAACGTAAAGCGGTTGCACAAAGACGGAGACGGTGAAGGCGCTTGGGTCGAAGCCGGAGTCCTCAAAACAGTAGCCCCGAAGGACGTAGGTCACTGGGCTCGCGAAAAGAAGCTTTCCTTTCGCCTGAAATCCGGGCATGGACGGGAGGATGTGCTCCCGGATTAGCTTTTCGCTCTGCGTTCCTTTCATCCAGCCATGCTCCTCAACGAATCTCAAGCACCTGGATGCCCCGACGAGCTGGTTGCCGAGGTAGACATAGTCCTTGAGTACCCTCGTCGTGCCCGGCACGGCGTCGTAGCGAAACTCCGTCGACGGCCGCTTCTCGAGGTCTCTCACCGTCACGAACCACGAGTCC
>JBAUSZ010000060.1:0-6906 GCA_049581965.1 Thermoanaerobaculia bacterium
GTGGACCCCGTCACGCTCGGGGTCCTCGCGGAGGGCGCACTCTCCTGAGGTCCGCCTAGCGCGGAAACGGGAGGGCGCCCCGGAGGCGATCCCTCAGGCCGCGCCAGCGCTGGGCGGCCTTCCAGACCCTCGAGCCCGCGATCCGGCTCAACGTCGTTCCCAGCTCGTGCCGCTCGGCCACGAGGGCCGTGCGCGTGCGGTGCTCGAAGGCGAGGAGCTCGAGTGCCGCGCGCTCGCCGGGCGGTACCTCCCGTGCCGGAGGGAGAGCGTCCATGAATGCGCGGAAACGCGTCGCCGTGAGCGTCCACGTGAAGCGGCGCGCCGTCTCGACGCCCTTTGCCGCGAGGCGCTCGCGGAGCGCCGGATCCTCGAGGAGGCGCCGGACGCCCGCCGCGAGCGCGTCCGAATCCCGCGGCGGCACGACGAGCGCGTTGACGCCGTGGAGGGCGTACTCGGAAACGCCTCCGGAGTCCGTCAGGACGCACGCGGCCCCGCTCGCCATGCCCTCGAGCCCGATGAGGCCGAATCCCTGGAAAAGCGAGGGATCGATCACGACGTGCACCGTCGAGAGGAGCCTCGGCATCGCCTCGCGCTGGAGCGTCCCGAGATGGGTGTGCTTGAAGCGCGGCGCATCGGAGGGCACCGCAGCCTGCCCGAAGAGGAGGATCTCGACGTCGGGACGTCTTGCGACCTCGGCGAGCGCGGGAAGAAGGAACTTCATGCCGCGCCGCTCGTCCTGCCTGAGCATCGCCGCGAGGCGCACGGGAGGCGCCGCCGGCCGGTCCCCGCGCGGGTAGTACACGTCGGGGTCCGCGCTGATCGGAATGGGAATCGCCGCATGGCCGTGGCGGGTCTCGATCTCGCGCGCGATCCAGGCCGAGATCGTGACGATGCGGGGGATGAGGTCGTACGTTTTCGCGACGTACTCGGGCGGATCGAAGCCGAACCACCCCTCGTAGTCCTGGACGAAGTAGGCCGTCTGGATCCTGCGCGATGCCGCGGCCGCCGCCACGTGAGCCGCCGTCTGGTAACCCGTGGCGACGAGGAGCCTCGCGGGCGGGCAGCGTTCGACGAGCTCGGCCGCCGAGAGGCGCAGCGGGCGGAAGAAGAGCTCCATCTCGATTTCGGGCGGCACGGTCTCGAGGACGACGACGCCGGCCCTGACGCCCTGCAGGACGAGGGCATTCGCGAGCTCGAGGACGTCGGCCACGCCTCCGTAGATCCCGAGGAGCGGCAGGACGAAGAGAACGTCGTAGGGAGTCGGCGGTCCGTCATCTGGAAGAGCCCACTCGAGCGTCGCGGCGTCGCGCACCGCGCCGAGCTCGTTTCTCGCGTCAAACTCGGCGAGCTCCTTCTCGTGCCTCTCGCGCCATCGGGACATGAGGATCTCGAGGTTCGCCGAGATGCGCGCTCCGGAGTCCGGGAAGCTCGCGCCCTGGCGGTGGTGGATCCACGTGTCGTCGGCGACGACGCAGCGCCAGCCCGCCGCGCGCGCCCGATAGTGAAGGTCCGTCTCCTCGCAGTATCCGCGACCGTAGATCTCGTCGAAGGCACCGAGCGTGCGGATGACCTCGCGCCTCACGAGGAGGCAGTGGCCGACGATCGTCGTGGCGTCGGGGTACCGCGCGGGAGAGGTTCGCGCGACCCGGCGCGCGAAGGAGAAGACGTCGGCGCCTTGGGGGAGCCTGACGGAAAGGTTCACGGCGCTGTTCGAGAGCGGGCAGCAGAGGCCGATCGTCGGATCCTTTTCGCAGCCCGCGACCATGCGCTCGAGCGCTCCCTCGGTCAGGAGGGTGTCCGAGTTCAGGAGACAGATCCACGGCGCGTCCGAGAAGAGAAGGCCGCGGTTCGCCGTCTTCACGAAACCGAGATTCGCCTCGTTCTCGAGGAGGACGATTCCTTTCTGCGCCCGCAGGAACTCCGTCGTCCTGCCGTCGCTCCCGTCGTTGATGACGACGACGCGGGCCCAGGGCGGGGCGTAGCGGCGCACGCTCTCGAGGCAGTCGCGTGTCGAGCGCAACGCGTTGTAGACCGGGATCACGAGGTCGCAGCGCACGCCGGCGGCCGGAACCGTCATCGCTTCAGGAGTTCCTTGAACTTCCACCAGGGCGTGAGGAGCCTCCAGGCGAGGGACCGGTTCATCGCCTCGACGATCGTCCGCAGGCGTGCGGCCTCGGTGCGGAGGGAGGCGATCTCGGCGGCGAGGGCGCTCTCGCGCGCCGCGGCTTCCTCGGTCAGGCGCCTGTGGTCCCTTTCGTACTGCAGATGGGCGTCCGCGAGGGCCTGCCGGGCTTCCGCGAGAGCCTGCCGGTCGCGTTCGACTTCCGCACGGGACGCCGCGGCCGCGTCGCGGAGGGCGTAGAGGTCGCTCTCGAGGCTGTCGACGAGGGCCATCTCGGTCGAGGCCGAACGGCGGGCGGCGTGTTTCTCGAAGAGGCGGCGGCGGGCGGTCTGCGCGTCCCCGGAGTGCCAGGGCTGGGCGGCGCTGACGTTCGAGGTGTCGTTCCGCAGCCGGTAGACGGCGGTGACGAAAGGCAGGTGACGGAACCGTGTCCGCGCGGAGAGGCGGATGAGGAAGTCCCAGTCCTCGAACTGGTCGAAGGACTCGTCGAAGCCGCCGATCTCCTGCGCGAGCGCGCGGTGATGCGCGAGGCCGATGAGGGGAATGTCGTTCTTGTAGAGGAGGCGCGCCGCGTCGAACGGCCGGCCGTAGACGGTGATCTCGCGCCCGTCCCGGTAGCGCCCGTCCTCGCCGAGCACCTGTTCGAGCTGGCGGACGGACGTGTAGGCGACGCGGTATTCGCCGCTGCCGTCCAGAAAACGCACGAGCGTCTCGAGATGGGCGGGCAGGTAGAGGTCGTCGTCGTCGAGATAGGTCACGTAGGCGCCGCGGGCGGCCGCGAGGCCCGTGTTCAGGGCGCGCGTTCTCCCGCCCGGAGGTGCCGGGACGAGCTCTCGGATGCCGCGTCCGGGCGCCGGCTCGAGGAGCGCGGCGGCGATCGGGCCGCCGTCGTTCACGAGGACGGTCTCGAAGTCGGAGAACGTCTGGCGGCGCAGGCTGTCCAGGGCCTCGGCGAGCAAGCCCGGCCTGTCCTTCGTCCGGAGAAGCACGGAAACGCGCGGCGCATCCGCCGGTGGATCGACCACGGATCTCATTGTAGGCGGTAAGCTTCTCGGATGCGGTCCCCGGATCTTCCGAACGAGCGGGCCCTCGTGCCCTACGCGGCGTCCACTTTCTCGGGGAGCAGGGTTCTCGTCTTCGCGCCGCATCCGGACGACGAGACTCTCGGGTGCGGCGGGGCGCTCGCGGATCTCCTCGACCGCGGAGCCCGCTTGGACGTCGTCCTCGTGACGGACGGCGCGGCGGGCGCGCGAAGCGAGGAAGAGCGGGGGCGGATCGCGGCCGCGCGGCTTCTGGAGTCGCGGCGCGCCCTCGAGGCCCTCGGCGGCGGGACGGTGCACGCGGGCGGGATCCCCGATCGCGGCGCCGGCGACCGTCTTTCCGAGGTCGAGGCTCTCCTCGCCCGGTGGCTCGTCGAGGCGGCGCCGGACCTGGTCTTCGCGCCGTCGCCGGTCGAGACGCATCCCGATCACCGCGCCGTCGCGTACGCGCTCCTCGCCGTCGCGCGCCGCCCCGCGACGGACCCTGGAGCGGCGGCGCTCGCGCGGGCGACCGTCGCTTTTTTCGAGGTCTCGCAACCCTTCCGTCCGAACTTTCTCTTCGACCTCACCAAGGTCCTCGCGCGCAAGGAAAGGGCCGTCGCGGCCTTCGCGTCGCAGGGGGCCGAGCGTGACTACGCCGGTTTCGTCGGCGGCCTGAATGCCTTCCGGCGCATGACTCTGCCTGCCGGCGTCGCCGCGGCCGAGGCCTTCGCCGTGTTTCCGGGGAGCCTCCTGGCCGACCAGGCGGCGGTCCTGGGTGCCCTCCTGCCAGTGGCTCCGCAGCCGTTCCTGAGCCTTCCGGGGCGCTTGCGGATCCTCTTCTCGGGGCGCCTGCCGTGAAGGGCCGCCGGCCCTATGATGGGTGCCAGGGGCCGCCCGTCCGGCGGGGGTGACGGCAGGGCGGCAGCGGGCTTGCTTCGTGGAGGGAGGGGGGCGCGCCAGGGTCCCCCGGGAGTCACGAAAATGGGTCAGAACATCGTCCACAGAGCGTGCGGCAGGATCGGGCTCCTCGGCGCCCTTGCGTTCGCGGGGACGGCTCTCGTCGTCTCTCCGGTCGCCGAGGCCCGTGGCGGCGGCAACCGCGGCGGCGGCAGCAGCCACGCCGGCGGCGGCAATCACGTCAGTGGTGGCGGCAGTCACTTCAGCGGTGGCGGCAATCACGTCAGTGGTGGCGGCAGTCACTTCAGCGGCAGCACCTATTCGCGCGGAAGCGGCATCCGCGGCTCCAGCGGCCACGGCACGGTGACCGGCGGCGGCTGGGTCACGCACTCGGGCGCGCGTTTTCAATCGTCCGGCCCGCGCGTCGTCTCGGGGCGTCCCGCTCCGACGCGGGGCGGCAGATCCTGGGGGCGCGGATATGGAGGGTACGGCGGATACGGCGGCTGGTACCGCTCGTATCGCCCGATCTACTGGGGTTGGTACGACTGGGGCTGGGGCTGGGGTTGGGGCTGGGGTTGGGGCTGGGCGCCCTACTGGTCCACGTGGTGGTGGGGCGGCCCGTGGGGCGGAGCGAGCATCTACGTCGCGCCGGGCAGCGTCGACGTGGGCGCGCGCGGCGGCCGCTACGCGGTCGTGAAGACGGACGTGTCGCCGGAGGAGGCGCAGGTCTACCTCGACGGCAAGTACATCGGCACGGCCGACGACTTCGACGGGACCCCGGATTTTCTCTACCTGGGGCCCGGGACCTATCACCTCGAGTTCAGGCTCCCGAACTACCAGACCTACGCGACGGACGTCGAGGTCACGCGCGGCCAGCAGCTGCGCATCCAGCAGGAGCTCAAGCTCGAGCCCGGCAAGAGCGCGCTCGACGCGTTCCCGCCCGAGAGCAGGGGAACGCCGCTCGGCCGCGCGTTCACGAAAGGCGGCGACGCGGCCCAGGCCGCGCCGCGCGGCGACGACGGTTGGAGCGACCGCGAGCCCCCTCCGGCCTATCGCGACCGCGAGGCGCCGCCGGCGTACCGCGAGCGCGAACGGGAGCGTCCCGACGAGGAGCGGATGGACGCGCGTCCGGAGCCCCCGCCGCGCCCGTCGAATCGCGGGCGGATCAAATTCAAGGTGACGCCGGACGACGCGGCCGTCTACATGGACGACAAGTACCTCGGCGCGGCCGACGACCTCGAGGCGAACCCGCGCGGCGTCGTGGCCGAGCCCGGCACGCACACGATCACCGTCACGCGCCCCGGCTACAAGAGCAAGACCGTGGAGGTCACGGCGCGCGCCGGCGGCCAGCCGGTGGACGTCGTCGTCGAGCTCGAGAAGTAACGCCCGCCGCGGACGCGGCGGCAGGAAGAGGGCCCGGGAGACCGGGCCCTTTCGTTTTGAGTACGATCCCGCCCGCCCGGTTGGAGGCGCATGAAGTACGAAGCTGTCATGGATTCACTCCGCGCGTTCGCCCTCCCCGAGGGTGGGCCGGCCAACGTGTTTCTGCTCACGGAGAGCGGGATGCGGGAGATCTACGACTGCATCGTCTCGAACCGTCTGAAATCGTGCCTCGAGCTTGGCAGCGGATTCGGCGCGACGAGCTGTGTGATGGGCGCCGCGGCGGCGGAGATCGGCGGCAAGGTCGTGACCATCGACATCGCGCTCCATGAGCCGGTGAATGCCGGCACGCTGAAGGCCCACGTCGGCCTCGGCGCCGAGCTCGAAGTGCGGAAGGACCCGCTCGGCTACAACTGGTACCTCGCGGATCTGATCGCGGAGAGGACACGGGGTGGAGTCTGCGAACCGCTCTTCGACCTCTGCTTTCTCGATGGCGCGCACGAGTGGGAGCCCGACGCACTCGCGGTCACGCTGGCTGTCAAGCTCCTGAGGCCTGGCGGCTGGTTCGTCCTCGACGATCTCGATTTCAACCTCCGCAGCATGCCGACGTGGCGGGAATCTCACGGCCACTTGTCCGACCGCGAGCTCGACGCGTATCAGCTGAAGATGGTGTGGGACCTCATCGTGCGCCCGCACCCCGATCTCACGTCGTTCAACGTGACTGGCAACGGGCGTATCGGATGGGCTCGAATGGTCCAGCCGAAGGGGCCTCTCTCGAGATTTTTCCGGAGCTGAGACCGCTTCAGAGGGCTCGCCCGTAGAATCCGGAGAGCCTTGAGTCAGGACTTGGACGATCTCCGGGCGGACCTGGAGAAGACGCGCGCGGAGCTTGCGGCGGCGCGCGCGCGCATCGCCGCGATGGAGATGAGCTTCTTCTGGAAGCTCCGCAACGCGTGGTGGAGGCTGAAGGGCTCGCTCGCGGGCGGCGCGGTCTCCGGCGCTCCGCCCGCCCCTCCGCCCGCGGACACGGGCTTCGTGAGCCTCCCCGGCTTCGCGCCGGTTCGGTTCCGCGGTCCCGCGCTGGAGCGCTCGACGGACCCCGTGGACGTCGTCGTCCTCGCTCACGACGATCTCCCCGATCTCGAGGAGTGTCTCGGCGCGCTCCTCCGGCACGCCCGTCCGCCGTACGCCCTCTTTTTCGCCGATCCGGGGGTGGCGCCCGCCGTGCGGACCTGGCTCGAGGCTTTCGCGCGCGACCAGGGAGCCCGCGTCGTGCCGGGGGCGGACGCGTTCGCGCGGGCGGTCGGGGCGGGAACGTCTTCCTATGCTTTCCTTCTCGACGGGCGCGCGCGCGTCTCGGCGGATTTTCTCGACCGGCTGATCGCCTGCCTCGCCTCGGACGACGGCACGGCCGCCGCCGTCCCCCTCACGGCGGACGTCCCACTGGCAGGCCCGGCCTTCGAGCGCGCCGCGGGTGCGCTCTCC
>JBAUSZ010000061.1:0-1847 GCA_049581965.1 Thermoanaerobaculia bacterium
CGGCCGCGGCGACCCGCGGCGGGAGAGCGCGGAACACGACGAGCACGGCCGCCGCCGCGAGCAGCGGGTAGACGGGGAGCATGTGGCGGATCCCGATGTTGTACGAGGTCGCCATCCCCGACGCGAAGAGGTAGGCGACCGGGAGGACGAACGTCCAGAGGACGAGCGTGAGGCGGTCGCGCTTGAGGGCCGCGAGGACGAGCGCGGCCGCGAGAACGCCGAGGAACCCGAGGGAGCTCTTCACGGCGAAGGCGACGAAGAAGTAGTCCCAGAAGCCGTCCACGGAGAGCCTGCCGTGGAGGTAGTTCACGCCGCCGCCCGTCCTGTTCTGCTCGGCGATTCCCGCGAGGCCTGCGGCGTAGTGGCCGGCCTCCTTCGAGACGGACGAGAGCGCGACGATGCGCTCGACGGTCGCGGCGGGGGCATGCCGGGAGGCGAGGAAGATCCTCACGGCGCCCTCGGCGTCGTGCGCCGTCATGTTGCGCATCGCGACCGCGTAGCTCCCGAAGAGGACCGCCGCCGAGGCCGCGCCCGCGAGGAGGAGGCCGCCCAGAGCGGTCCGGGACGCCTTCCGGCCCTCGCGCATGGCCGCCCGCCGCTCGCGGAGGAGGCCCACGAGGGCGAGGATCGCGACCATCGGCACGAGGAGGACGCAGGAGAACTTCGCGGCGAGGCTCGCGCCGAGCGCCGCGCCGGCCGCCGCCCAGAGCGCGAGCGAATCGTTTTCGAGCGCCATGAGGCAGAGGACGAGCGTTCCGAAAAAGCCGAGGGCCGCCGCGAGATCCGTGTGGACGAGGCCCGCGTGCGCGACGAGGTTGGGCTCGAAGGCGACGAGCGCGGCCGCGAGGAGGCCCGCGACGCTCCCGCCCCACCGCCTCACTGCGGCGCCCACGGCGACGACGAGCGCGAAAAAGAGCGCGATGACGGGTGCGCGCGCGACGCCGAAGAGGCGCTGGGGCCTCAGCGTCGAGCCGAACGCGAACGGGCGGGGCTGCTCGGCCGTGCGGATCGAGAAGGGCGCCTCCATGTGCGGCGGGCGCGAGCCGGCGGCGCGCACCGCGAAGCCCGAGAGGAGCTTCACGAGCGGCGGGTGCTCGAGGTTCGCGTTGAACGTCCCGGCGATCGCGTACTCGGCCGCGGCCAGCGTGTGGAACGGCTCGTCCATCGTCGGACTGTCGTCGCGGGCGTGATCCGCCGCGAGGAGGGCGCCGAGGGCCGCGAGCGTCGAGACGCCGAGCCAGAATCGCAGCGGCCCGGTGGGGTGCATCCGGGGCATTGTAGGGGGCCGGCGCGCCCGGGGCTGGTACCCTCGCTCGGTGAGCGTGCGCGCGCGGGGCCGCGGCCGGGACGGGTGGTTCGCGCTCCTCCTCTTCCTCGCGGCACTCGCGCTCCGCTTCGCCCCGCTCTTCTTCGGCGCTGCGGAACACGGCTGGCGACTGCTCTCCCCCGACTGCTACGGGCACCTCCGCCGCACCGTCTCGGTCGCGCGCAACTTCCCGCGCGTGCCCTTCCACGATTCGTACCTCAACCACCCCGACGGCGGCGTCTTCATCTGGCCGCCCGCCTTCGACCTCCTCGCGGGCGGCATTTCCCGCGTCCTCTTCGGAGCCTCGGCGACGACGGACCAGGTCCTGCGGGTCGCGGCGACGCTCCCGGCGGTCCTAGGGGCGCTGCACGTCTTCCCGCTCTATTTCCTCGCGCGGCGGATCTTCGGGCGCCGCCGCGCGCGCGTCGCGGCCACGGCATACGCCGTGATCCCGGCCGCGGTCCTCTGGGGCGGGTTCGGCCACTTCGATCACCACGTCGCCGAGGCGCTGAATCTCCTGCTCGTCCTCGCGGCCGGCGCG
>JBAUSZ010000062.1:0-2838 GCA_049581965.1 Thermoanaerobaculia bacterium
GCGCTTCGGCGCGCGCGCGAACGCCGGGTGGTCGCGGTGTGCGGGCCGGGCGATCCAGGCGCGATCCGAGGGGGCGGCGGCGGCGCGCAGGTTCTCGGACCGGATGCGCGCGAGGCCGCCGCCGACGAGCTGTTTGAGCGCCGAAGCAAGCCCCTTTCGGCCGACGGCCTCGACGAGGTCGGGCAGGCGGGCCTCGCCGCGCTCGAGCAGATGTGCGAGAACGTCGCCTGCGATTCCGTGTACCGACGCGCCGACGGCCGCCCTTGCGGGCACGTAGACGGCCTCGGTGCCACCGAGGAGCCTCCCGGGCACGGCGGCGCGCAGCATCTCCCCCGGCGGCACGACGTAGTACGCCGCCGCCCGCACGAGCACGTTCACGAGGGCGGGAGGCAGGAAGGGCTCGTCCTCGAGCACGGCCACGACCTCGCGTTCCGCCGTGCCCACGGGCGGCGCAGGGGGGTCGAGATCGGCGACGAGACCCGTCACGAGGGCGCTTCCAAAGGGCGCCGCGACCCTCGCACCGACGGCCACCTCCCCCGCGTCGTCCGGCAGGCGGTACGACGGAAGGCCGGGAAAGCGGTTCGGGAGAAGAAGCCCCACGCGCCTCATGTGGGCCGCGAGGTTATCGCGGGGTCAGATCCTCGCCCGCGGCTTCTGCTCGGGCGTCTCCTCGGGGGCATCGTCTTCCGAGGAGCCCGTGGGCCGCGGCTCGGCGTCGGGATCGACGAATGCGCGCTCTCCGGGCTCCCAGCGCCAACGGCGGGCCGACTCGCCCGCGAGGTCCGGGGTCACGATGACGAGGCTGCGCTCGACCGTGACGTCCCCGTCCGCGAGCGAGATCGACCTTTCGACCCAGACGGGCTTGTCGAACGTGCCATCGGACTTCCCGAAGAACACGCCCACGTGGAACCAGAGGCCGCTTCGGCCCTTCTCGAGGAAAGCCTGCACGAAGTCCAGCCGGCCGTCGCCGTCGAGATCGCCGCGCGCGAAGAACGGGTGGTAGCCGCCGTAGACGGCTTCGAGATCGCGGTGCTCGTCGGTGTCGGTGGCGTCCGTGTCGGCGGCGGGCCGGAGAGCGAGCCTCGTGGCTCCGGAGGCCGCCGTCGCTACCGCCTCGTCGATCGCCCGCTTCTCGGCGGCCGCCCACATCGGGTGGTCGTGAGCGGGCTCCCCGGCCTTCGCCGAGGGGGACGACGGGCGCCGGCGCGTGACCACGAGGGCGACGGCCGCCACGAGGATCGCGATGACCGCGACGACGAAGGCGTGGCGGAGGCGGAGCGTCACGTCTTCCCCGTCCTGCGCGGCGGGGCGGGCAGCCCGGCCTTGGCGAGCACCTTGAGCAGATCTTCCCAGGCTTCCTTCTTCTGCGCGGGCTGCCGCAGCAGGAACGACGGGTGGAACGTCGGCATGACGGGAATGCCGCGGTATGCGCCCCACTTCCCGCGCAAGCGCATGATCCCCTCCTCGGTCTGAAGGAGAAACTGCGCCGCGAACTTGCCGAGCGCCACGAGGACTCTCGGCTTCACGAGGTCGATCTGCGTTTCGAGGAAGCCGCGGCAGGACTCGATTTCGGCGGGCTCGGGGTTGCGGTTGTCGGGCGGCCGGCACTTGAGCACGTTGGCGATGTAGACCGACCGGCGCGGCAGGCCCATCCCGTCCTCGATCATCCGCGTGAGGAGCTGGCCGGCGCGCCCGACGAACGGCAAACCCTGCGCGTCCTCGTCGGCCCCGGGCGCCTCCCCGATGAACATGATCTTCGCGTCCGGCGTGCCGTCGGCGAACACCGTCTGCTTTCGGGTCTTGCAGAGGCGGCAGGAGACGCAGGAAGAGACCTCTCTTGCCAAAGACTCCAGATCCGCGGCCGGCCCGTTTCCGGCGGACTTCGGAGCGGCGGGATAGGGCGCGTTTCCTTCGAAGGTGAATGAAGCGAACGGCACGGGGGGCGCGGCCGCTGCGGTGCCTGCGTCGCCTCGGCCCGCAGCCCGATTCACTTTCAAAGAAACTTTCTCTTCGTGCTCTTCGGGCTTCTCCGGAGACAGGTAAAGCTCCGCCACCCCGAGGTCGCGGTAGTAGGCGAGGAGGTCGGTCAGCGGGTCGCCGGGGCGTGTGCGTCTTTTGTTTTCGGGCATTTGACGTCGAGGAGGGCCGCGACTCGGTCGAGAATACGTCCGGCGACCACCGTCTTCGAGGCCCGGTCGACGCGCTCGGGCTTCCGGTCCGGCGCGAGGAGGAGGACCTCGTTCTCGTCGGCATCGAACCCGATGCCCGGGCGCGCGACGTCGTTGGCGACGAGAAGGTCCACGCCTCTGGCGGCCAGCTTCTTCTCGGCGTTCGCGAGGAGCTCGTGCGTTTCGGCCGCGAACCCCACGAGAACGGCCGTCTTGCGGGCCGCAGCCGCCGCCTCGCGGAGGATATCCGGCGTCGCCACGAGGGCGAGGCCCGGCACGCCGGCCGCGCGCTTGATCTTCGTCCGGGCAGGTTCCGCGACGGTGAAGTCGGCCGGCGCCGCGGCCATGAGGAGCGCGTCGACCGACGGGACCTCGGCCACGACCGCGTCGCGCATGTCGGCGGCGCGCTCGACGCGCACGACACGGACGCCCGGAGGCGGTGCGAGGGAGACCGGACCGGTCACGAGGACCACTTCGGCGCCGCGTCTCGCGGCTTCACGGGCGAGGGCATGGCCCATCTTCCCGGAGCTGCGGTTCGAGAGGAATCGGACGGGATCGACCGGCTCGCGGGTCGGCCCGGCGGTCACGAGGACGCGGCGGCCCTCGAGCGAGTGCGCGCGCGCCCCGGCTTCGAGGATGGCCTTCGTGATGCGCGCGGGCGGCGCGAGCC
>JBAUSZ010000063.1:0-7638 GCA_049581965.1 Thermoanaerobaculia bacterium
ACCCGCAACGCGGCGACCCGCAACGCGGCGACCCGCAACGCGGCGACCCGCAACGCGACGACCCGCAAGTTCTAGGGCCGCAAAGCAAATTGGATCCCCGAGCGCCCCGGCTTGCCGGGGCGCTCTCGTTTGGTCACCAGGTGATCGCGCGAAGCCAGCGGACCAGGATCCGGAAGCTCGCGCCGAGGAGCGAGCTTCGGGGCCCCCGGATTTTCGCCAAGCCCTCCAGTCCCGGCCTGAGGCTGCCGTCGGGATTCTCGAAGCGCGCGATCGCCACGATCCGGCTCGGCGTTTCGGACGGGCGCAGGGCCGCGCGGACGTCGGACGGGGCCGGCTGGGACGCGGGAGCGATCGAAACGATCTTTCCGCGGAGGATCTGGAACGGGCGCGCCGAGAGCTGCAACGAAACCGGCGCCCCGACCTCGAGGTCCGAGAGAAGCCGCTCCGAAACGGGAAACGCCGCCGTCAGCCGTCGCGTGACGCCCACGGTTCCGAGGGCGGTGCCCGCCGTGACCCACCGGCCGACGAGATCCTCTGGTCGCGCCGTCAGAAAGCGCCCGTTCATCGGGCTCGGCACGGTGAGCCGCCCGGCGCGCGCCGCGTCGCGGGCAAGTCCGGCGGTGGCCGCCCCCTCCTTCCGGTCGGCCCGATAGATCTCCCCGGCATCTCCGGACCGGAAGCTGCGTCCCAGTTCGTCTGCGGCCCCCACCCGGCGAGCCGACACGGAGGCGAGATCGGCTGCGACGCCGGGGCTCTCGATCCTGAAGAGAGGTTGGCCTACCCGGAGGGTGTCCCCTTCGCGCACGAAGACCTCGCGGACGACGCCGTCCTCCGGCGCTTCCACCTTTTCCTGCGCAGCGGGCTCGAGAATCGCGTCCATCCGGATCGTCCGCCTGCCCCAGGGGACGGCGAGCAAGAGAACGAGGCCGACAAAGGCGGCGAGAAGGGGGAGGCGGGCTCGCGGCGACATGACGAGCTCCTTCTTGTCGAGGTAGAAGAGGCGGCAGATCCGGAGGACGAGGCGAACCCTCTTCTTGAAGAAGAAGTAGAGGGTCACGAGGAGGAGGACGACGGCGAGTTCCGGAACGATGGCGGAATAGAAGTTGTCCAGCAGCTTCGCGATGAAGGCCATGATGAAGCCGATGTAGCCGAGGGCGAGCGGCCCGTAAATCAGGAAGATCCGCTTTTTCCGCCGCGAGACGACCGGCACATCGACGCTCAAGCGGAGGACGTGGCGCTGGAAGAGAGCGCCGAGCCAGCGGAAGGACTCCTCGCGCAACTCCGGGATCTCCGTGAGGCTGCAGAGGGCGTAGTACCCGTCGATCTTCACGAGGGGATTGATGTTGAAGAAGATCGTCGACACCCCCGTGAAGAGCATCGTCTTGTAGGCCAGCTCGTGGAGGAGCGTGTCGGGGTAGCTCGCGACCCAGAGCGCCGTCGCGGCGGTACAGAGGATTGCTTCGATGTAGATCCCGGCCACCGTGACGGTCAACCTCTGCCACTTGCTCGGGAAGAGGAGCGAGTCCGTCGTGTCGCAGTAGAAAGCCGGCGTGAAGTAGATGAGAGCGATCCCCATGTCGTGGACCTCGCCCCCGTACATCTTCGTGGCATAACCGTGGCCGAACTCGTGAATGGCGCCGATTCCGGTCAGGATGACCCAGAACTGGACGAAGTCCCAGAACGGCTTCTTCAGGAAGGAATAGAGCTCGATCGTCTGGGCCCAGATCGTGTCGAATCGCGTCGCGAAGACCGCAACCGTGAAAACGAACGTCAGGCAGGCGACGGCGACGACGGGAGGCCGCCAGATCCAGCGGACGTATCGAAGCGTCCGGGTGAGAATCCGGTCCGGGTCGAAGACCTTGAAGAGCATGGAGAAGATGTTGAAACCCTCGGCCCTCTCCTGGGCGGCACGCTGCCTGAGGTTCTTGAACTTCGACAGGAGCTGGAGGTTTCGTTCCGCGGTCGACTGCTCGAGGAGGTCGATCTTCCGGAGCATTTCCTCGTAGTCGAGGACGAACGTCAGCCCGAACGCGGTACCGGGATAACGGCGCACGTATTCCTCGAGGATCTCGCTCCGGGTCCGTGTCCCGTCGAAGAGCTCGATGAGGGTCCACTCGCCGTCGTCGAACGTGTAGAACTTGTCCGCCACCGGCTGCTTGACGACCCAGGTCACCTCGCCGACCTGCACCTGACGCCGGATGACGAGGTCCTTTCGGAGGGCCGGGCGGTCGAGCCGGACACCGTGCCGAGCCTCGAGTGCCTCGGCCGCGCGGCCGTGGTGGGCGGCCGCGACGTACCGTGAGGCCGGTGCCGGTGCGGCGGCGCTCACGGCAGGAGGGGCCAGAGCCGCGACCAGAGCCACCGCGCCGGCTTTCGGAGGACGACGCGGAGCAGGCGCTGCGTTTCCGTCGAGACCTTGGCCTTGCCGAGCATGCCGGGCCGGAGGGCTCCGTCCGCGTTCTCGACACGCGCCTCGGCGATCACGAAACGCTCGTTACCCTCCTCGCGGACGGCGGCGCCGAGGTGAAGGACGGTCCCCGAGAACGTACGGTATGGATAGGAGTTCAGCTTGACGTCGACCTTCTGGCCGGCGGCGAGCAGCGACGCGTCGCGCTCCGGAACGGCCACGTCGACGAGGACGGCCGCGGTGTCGGCGAGAACCGCGAACTCGATTCCCTCCTGGAGAAGCTGGCCGACGCGTTCTTCGAGCCGGGGTGTCAGGATGATGCCCGCCTCGGGCGCGCGCAGCCGTGTCCGCTCGAGCTTCTGTTCGGCGAGGGCTCCCCGCGCCCGCATCTCGTCGCGCCGGGCGGTCGCCTGAAAGAGGGCAGGGGCGTTCCCCTCGGCCCGGTAGCGGGAGACCTCGGCGTTGGCGATCTCCTCGGCCGCGCGGACCTCGGCCGCCGCGGCGCGGTAGGCGTCGTCACGGAGCGTCGCGATGACGGTCCCCGCGGTGACGGCATCCCCCTCACGGTGCGCGACGCTTTCCACGACCCCTTCCACGGCGGCGGTGACCGGAATCCTGCGGGCGGGAATCACTCGCGCCGGACCCGAGACCCGGACGGTCCACGGCAGGATTGCCGAGAGAATCAGGACCGCGGCACTCCCAAGCACCCAGCGACGAGCGCGGTTGCCGGGTTGTTCCCGAAGCTTGCGGGTCCGCTCCGCGAGGGGCCGCAGGAAGCCGGGCAAGGGGACCTGCTGGTAGAGCTGGGCGTTGCGGACGGCGACGGTAGCCTGGTTGACGAGGATCTGAAGAAGGTCCCGAGTCTCCGAATCGAACTCGAGAGGCTCCGTCGACTCGAAGCCGAGGACGCCGAGCTTCCCCTCGTCATCCTCGAGGAGGACGCCGTAGAACGCGTTGCGGCCGCTCTCGTCGAAGAAGGTACGAAACTTTTCCTCGGTTTCCGGGCGGTCGGTGGCGATGGTGCCGTCCTCGCGGCGCGTCACGGCGACGTTGGCTCCGCCGAAAAAGACCCACTCGAGAAGGGCCTCGCTCCGCTTGACCGACGCGTCCTGGCGGTCGACCTCCGCCGCGCCGGAAATCGCCCCGATCCGCAGGTTGCCCCGCTGAAGGATCGCGAGCGCGCAGCGGTCGTAACGGATGAGCGCCGACGTCGCGTTCACGATCGTCCGCATGACCTTGTCGAGGTCGAGCGTCGAGGTGATCTCGCGGCTGACGGCGAGGAGGGCGTCGAGCTCCTGGACCTTCTTCTCGGCCTCGTACTGCCTGGCGTTGCGCAGGGCCGTGACGGCTTGCCGCGCGACGTCCGCGAGGAGCTCCTCGTCGGCCGCCGTGAATTCGGGGTTGCGCCCGCGCTTGTTGGCGGCGACGAGGACGCCGACGGGCGTGTCGCCCTCCACGAGCGGAACGGCGAGCACGGAGCGGGTCTCGTACGACGGATCGGCGTGCCGCAGGGGGTCGTCGTCCGCGAGGGCGTTCTTTCTCACGATCACGCGATCGGCGAGGACGTCGCCCACGATCGATCCGCCGACGTGCTCGGGCGGACTTGCGACCTCGTAGTTTCCGTTGACGGCCGTGGCGGCGAGGGACACTTCGCCCGCCTCGGGGTCGAGGAGCCAGAGCGACGCGACCTCGGCGACGGTGAAATCCGCAGCCTTGCGGGCGATGAGTTGGGAGAGCTCCCCGAGGTCGATGGTCGAGCCGAACGCCTTCGTGACGTCGTAGAGGCTCGTGAGGCGCTCGATCGCGAAGAGCTGGCCCGCCGTCTTGCGTTCGGCGGCCTGGGCGCGGTCGAGAGCCGCGGCGGCGTCCGGCAGGAAGGCCTCGAGCTGCGCGAGGCGTTCGTGCGTCGGCTCCAGACGGAACGAGAGCGCCGCGATTCCGGCGGTGCCCTTGTCCAGGAACAGCAGCGCGACCAGGACGATTCCGGAGCCCTCCGGGAGGAGAGACACGACCGGGTCGGAAGCGGCCGTCGGGTCGTTGCGTCGAAGCACGCGCGGCGCGCGGCTGCGGGCAGCCTCCCGCAAAACGCCCGCATCCCGCGGAACGACGCGGCGCAGACTCTTCGCGGCGCCCTCACCGGAGGCGCCGAGGGCGATCCACCCGCCCGAAGGCGCATCGACGCCGAAGATCAGCGCCGCATCCGCGCCGGTGAGCCTCGCGCACCAGCGCGCGGCCCACGTGGCCTTTTGCGCGACGGTCTCGCAGCGCGCCAGCTCTCCGAGAGAACCGGATCCGGCCTCGGCGGCCCTCCCCGATCCGATGACGTCGCGCATTCGCACCGTTTCCGGCACCGGAGCGCCGGTTGTCTAGAAGCTCGAGATCGCCTCGTCGCGCTGTTCGAACATCTCGAAGACGGAATCCAGCTTCGTCAGCTCGAGGAGCTTGCGCAGCGACGGCGGAACGCCGAGAAGTCTCGTGCCGCCGCCTTCGTGCTGCGACGTCGTGAGGGCGCGGACGAGGGAGCCGAGGCCGGACGAATCCACGTAGCGCAGGCCGCTGCAGTCCACGACGAGGTGCACCTTGCCTTCCTCGAGGAGGCGGCTCACGGTCTTCTTGAAAAGGGCCTCGGCATCGCCGATGACGAGGTCGCCCGAGAGCGTGACGATCGTGACGCTGCCGTCTTCGTGGAGCGCGAGTTCCATGGTGTTTGCGGGCGGAAGAATGTCAGAAGGCCAGCGTGAAAGCCAGCGCCCTCAGCCGGCAGCGAGAATGGCGCGCGGGACCGCCGACGCCGCGCGGACCGCGACCTCCGCCGGGAGTCCAGTCGTCGCGAGATGCTCCACGCAGTCGTCGAGGAGCGCCGTCGAGCCCGCGAGGGCGCCCGACGCGTTACGCACGGCGCCGCCCTTCACGGTCAGCGTCTCGCCCCAGACTGCGTAGTCGCCATCCGCGAGCCCCGCCGCGGGCATCGCGTCACTGATCAGGGCCACGCGGCCGTCGCCCTTGGCGCGCCAGACGAGGCGGAGCATTTCTTTCGAGAGGTGGTGCCCGTCCGCGATGACGTCCACCGTCACGCCGTCGGTGACGAGACCCCACCCGATGGGCCCGGCGTCGCGGTGGTGGAGGGGCTTCATCGCGTTGCCGAAGTGCGTCATGTGCCGCGCCCCGGCCGCGAGCGCCGCGTCGAGCACCGAGACGTCGGCCTCCGTGTGGCCGATCGCGACGAGGAAGCCGCGCCGCACGAACTCCTTCACGACCGCGATGCCGCCGGGGATCTCCGGTGCGAGCGTCGTCATGCCGCGCCCCGGGGCGCTCGAGGCAATCTCGAAAAAGGCGCCGAGCGCAAGGACGTCCGTCCCGTCGAGAAGGTCCTCGCGGTGGAGGGCGCCGCAGCGCGCCGGCGAGACGAACGGCCCCTCGAAATGTAACCCCAGAGGCAGCGCTCCGCGGCCGTCGCCCTCTCGCCGCGTTCTCATCCACGCGGAGAGCCGCGTGACGGCGTCGGCCATCTCCGGCAGCGGAACGGGGACGAGCGTCGGCAGGAACGCCGCGACGCCGCGGGCGGCGAGGCCGCGCGCGAGCTTGTCCATCTCCTCTCCGGACGCGGTGAGAACGTCGACACCGAACGCGCCGTGGATGTGGAGATCGACGTAGGAGGGCGAAGAGGGAGAACTCCTTGCTCCCTCGCTCATGAGCCGCCCCTCTCGGGCGGCAACGTCAGAGCAGCCGCCACGTTCGAATTCTTCTTAGAAAGGTAATCAGACGCCGCCGAAGCATCGAGTCCCCATTTCGCCGAGACGAGTGCCACGGGCAGCCGCCAATCAACCCTTCTAAGAGAATCTTCGGCGCTCTCTTCGGACATTCCCGCCAGTTGTGCCACGATTCTGATGGCGCGCCGTCTCAGCTTCTCGTTCGTCGGCCGCATCGCGACCATCTCGCCCTCGTAAACGAGGCCGCGTTTGGCCATGACGGCCGTCGAGAGCATGTTGAGCGCGATCTTCTGCGCCGTGCCGGCCTTGAGGCGGCTGGACTCGGCGAGGACTTCCTCTCCGGTGTCGAGGAGGATGCCGACGTCCACTTCGGCGAGGAGTGGCGTCCCGGGCAGGCACACGACGGAGACGGTCAGGGCGCCGTGCGCTCGCGCCTCTTTCAGTGCGCCCCGGACGTACGGCGTCGCGCCACTGGCCGAGATGCCGACGACGGCGTCCCTCGCGGCGAGTCCGGCGGCGATGAGGTCCCTGCCGCCGGCCTCGGCGTCGTCTTCGGCGCCCTCGACCGCCTCGAACATCGCCGCGGGCCCGCCCGCGAGAAGCGCGACGACGAGCCCGGGATCCGTCCCGAACGTGGGCGGGAGCTCGGCGGCGTCCAGGGCCCCGAGGCGCCCGCTCGTTCCCGCTCCGGTGTAGAACCAGCGGCCCCCCGCGTCGAGACGCGCGGCGATCGCGTCGGCGGCACGGGAGAGGGCGGGCAGGGCCGCGCCGACGGCGGCGTGCACGGCGCGGTCGGCCTCGTGCATCCGAGCGAGAAGCGCCTCCGTCTGGGTCATCGCGGGGCAGCCGTGCGCGCCCGCGAAAGGCGGATCGCGCCGATCTCGGGCGGGTAAGCGGGCGGGCCCAGGCGTGCGCCCGGCGCGACCTCGTGGAGCGCGCGTGCAAGCGGCCCGAGGAGAAGGTCCCCCGCCGCGAAGACGCCGCCGACCGTTGAAACGGGAAAGACTTCCTCCTCGAGCCCGAGCTTGCGAATGACCGTGATCGCCGCGAGCGCGAGCTCCCTGCCGGCCTCGCCGAGGATTCGGCGCGCCTCGGAGTCTCCGCCCTTCGCGGCCGAGAGCACGACGGGAAAGTACGCCGCAACGTCGCCGGCGCCGCCCTCGGACCTGTAGATCTTCGCGAGGAGCTCCTCGAGCGTGTGGACGCCGCGCTCGGAAGCGAAGAGGAGGTCGCGAATCGCCGTGTGCGGGCCGCGCCCGTCGAGGTCCCTCACGACGGCCGCGAGGCCCTGCCGCGCGATCGCGTAGCCGGAGCCCTCGTCTCCGAGGAGCGGGCCCCAGCCGCCCGCGCGCGCCTCCTCTCCGTCCCGGCCGCGGCGGCCGTAGGCGATCGCGCCCGTGCCCGCGATGAGGACGATTCCCGGTCCGTCGGGGTCGCCCGGAGAGGCGCCCGCGAGGGCGATGCGCGCGTCCGTCGTCACGAGGACCTTGCCCGGGCCGAAGTGGTCCTCCAGCGCGGCCG
>JBAUSZ010000064.1:0-2085 GCA_049581965.1 Thermoanaerobaculia bacterium
TCGGGAGAGCGCGCGCGCCCGAGGGCGCGAGGAGCTTGCAGGCCTCCTGGTATTCGATGCGGTTCGGGTTCAGCTCGAGCGCCGATTGGAAGCGTTCGGCGGCTTTTTGCGTCCAGCCGCGGTCGAGGTAGCAGAGACCGAGCTGGTAGAGCGCGTCCTCGTCGTCGGGGTCGAGGCGCACGGCCTTCTGGAAGGCTTCCGTCGCGTCGGTGAGACGCCCGCGCTCGTACGCGATCGTCCCGAGGAGGGAGAAGGCCTGCGGATTCTGGTCGATCTCGACGGCCTTTCTCAGGAACGTCTCCGCGCGCGCGAGCTGGCCCTGGAGCGCGAAGAGCGCCCCGAGGGCGAAATACGGGAGGAATGCGTCGGGCTTGACCGCGACGGCCTCCTTGAGGGCCTGCAGGGCCTGATCCGTCCGCCCCGCCTCGTTCTCGAGCACGCCCGTGTAGACGAGGGCCTCGAAGTGGCGGGGCTCGCGGGCGAGGACCGTCCGCAACATCTGGGCGGCACGTTCCGTCTCGCCTTCGTTGAACGCGGTCTCGCCGAGATAGAACGCGAGTTCGGCATTGGTCCTGTCGAGCCGGAAGGCCTCCTCCAAGGCGCGCACGGCCTTTTCCGGGTCGAGCGCGTAGAACGCGAACTCGGCATCGGCGAGGAGCGCCTTGAACCGCTCGCGCCGCTCGCCCGAGAAGCTGCCGAGCATCCGCTCCTTTCGCTCGAGAAAGCGCTCGCGCTTCTCCATCGCCGCCATGTGGAGATCCACGCGCGTCTCCCAGAGGTCGAGAAGCTCCTCCTCGACGAGGAGGCCTTTCCGCTCGAGGAGGTCCTTGAGCGCGAGGAGCCCCGTCTGCGAGACGAAGCCGTTCTTTTCCTGCCGGTTCAGCGCCTCGAGGAGCATCTTGAGCGTCTCGGCGCTGCGCTTGACGATCTCCTCGAGCACGGAGACGCGCTCGAGGAGGTGCTCGTCCAGCGAGACGCCCTCCTCGGCCGTTCCCTCGTCGTAGCTCTCGGGCGCGCCGGAGACGACGAGAAGCTTGTTCTGGCACTTCGCGCAGAACTCGCGCTCGAGGTCGTTCGCCGTTCCGCACACCTGGCAGATCACGAGGCGAGCTTCTCCCCTCCGGGCCCGTCGTAGCGGTAGAAGCCACGCCCCGCCTTCCGGCCGAGCCAGCCCGCGTCCACCATCTGCACGAGGAGCGGGCACGGGCGGTACTTGTCGTCGCCGAGGCCGCCGTGGAGCACGCGCAGGATCGCGAGGCACGTGTCGAGGCCGATGAAGTCCGCGAGCGCGAGCGGGCCCATCGGGTGGTTCATCCCCAGTTTCATGATCCCGTCCACCGCCTCGGGCGTCGCGATGCCCTCGTGGAGAACGAAGAAGGCCTCGTTGAGCATCGGCATGAGGACGCGGTTCGAGACGAAGCCCGGGAAGTCGCGGCAGAGGAGCGGCGTCTTCCCCATCGCCTGGGCGAGAGCGACGACCGCGGCCGTCGTCTCGTCGGACGTCGCGATCCCGCGAATGACCTCGACGAGCGTCATGACGGGCACGGGGTTCATGAAATGCATGCCGATGAAGCGCTCCGGGCGGTTCGTGGCGGCCGCGAGTCGCGTGATCGAGATGGACGACGTGTTGGACGCGAGGAGGCCCTCCGGTTTCAGCGCCGCATCCAGCCGTGCGAGGAGTTCCTTCTTGACCGCCTCGTTCTCGACGATCGCCTCGACGACGAGGTCGGCGTCCGAAAAGCGCGCGAGATCCGCGACCGGCACGATCCGTGCGAGGGCGGCATCGCGCGCGTCCGGCGTCACCCTGCCCTTCTCGACCTGCCGGCCGAGGTTCTTCTCGATCGTCCTGAGCCCCTTTCGGACGACGTCCTCGGAGACGTCCGCGAGGATCACGCTCCGGCCCGCGAGCGCTGCGACGTGCGCGATGCCCGCCCCCATCTGTCCGGCGCCGACGACGCCGATCTTGTCGAGGTTCATCCCGTCGATTCTCCCCGGCGCCGGCCGATCGCCGGCCCGCCGTCGGAGCGTATCAGGACGCCGCGAGCGCGAGCCGCGGTGCATCCAGCGCCGCGGCGAGCGAAGCGC
>JBAUSZ010000065.1:0-5612 GCA_049581965.1 Thermoanaerobaculia bacterium
GTTCGGTCTCGCCGCGCTCCTCGCGCCCGCGACGCCGACGCCGACGCCCTTCCCGCCCGGGCAGGCGGGCTGCCATCAGTGGCGCTATCGGCTGCACTGGGACCGACCCTCGCGCCTCGCGACGCTCAAGAACGCGCTCGGCAACTCGGTGACGCTCTACAAGAACTACAAGGCTCCGGGGGCCGGGACACAGGACGACTGGCCGGATCCGAACTACTCCAGCGTGGACTGGACTGGCAACGTGACGGGAACGGTGACGGGCAAGGGGGGGCCGTGGGATTACAAGAACCCGCCCGCCTCGGCCGCCACGACGTTCGCCTACGACCACGGCGGCGCGATCCTCTACGCGGCCGGCTACGCCGACGCGAGCGGCGCCATCGTCGCGCCCGCCGATCCGCAGGGCGAGGTCGTCGACTGGTCGTGGACGCTGGACTACGGCTTCGGCGCGGCGCCGGGCAACGACGTCATCTACGGTCTCGATCCCGGCCCGCCGCTCCTGGCCTACGACATGACCGTGGCCCTCGCAGGCAACTCGATTCCGGGGATCACCGGGACGCCACTCACCCTCTCGAATGCGCTGAATGCCGGCCTCGGGCCCCAGCTTCAGCCCACGTGGCAGACACTTCTCCCGTCGGACGTCGTCGGGAACACGCGGAACCAGGTCAACTGGGGCCTCATGACGTTCCAGGACACCTCGCCTGACACCGGCAGCGCGGCATGCACCAACTCGACCTACGACATCAAAGTTCCGATCAAGTCGGACGACTCGGGGGACGTCACCGCGATCGAAAACGCCATGAAGCTCTACTACTACGCGGGCCTTGGCCCGGCCGCGGGGGGCACGCCGACGAAGCACGGCATCGAAGTCGCGGGCACGTCGCTCAAGACGTCCTGGGACACGGACCCGAAGCAGGCCTGCGCGCGCCCGTGGGGCGTCATCCTCTGCACGGACGGTCTCTCGAACACGTGCAATACGGGCGCAACCCCGGGCATCGAGTACCCTCCGGCGGGAACCGCCGGGTCGTGCGAGAGCGACGTGAACGGGACGGACTTCACGAACTACCCGCCGGGAGCGGCCGAGGCGGTCTACACGGCCGCGTTCTCGGCCTTCTCGGGCGCGGCCGTCATCAAGCCGCGCACGTACGCGATCGGCATCGCGCCCGAGGTGGGCCGGTGCGAGCTGAACCGCGTCGCGTACCGGGGCCGGACGGACGCGGGCGCTCCGGACGCCGGGTTCCTTCTCCATGACCACACCACAGACACGCTGGCTTGTCCCGCGCCGGGCGACAGGGACCTTCCGTGGATCAATCCGGACCAGACCGGCGCCGGAGTGCCGCCCAACCCGAACCACTTCCGCCAGGACCAGACGCCCGCCGGTACGAAGGACTACGCGTTCTTCGCGCTCGACACGGCGTCGATCGTGGACGCCTTCGGCACGATCGTCGCCTCGACGGGGGCCGGCGACTACTCGACGAGCGCCCCGGTCGGCGTGGCCGCCTCGGCCACCGCGGGTGGAAACCTCGCGCTCCTCGCCTCGACGGACTATCCGTCTTGGAAGGGCCACTTCCGCCAGATCGACACGACGAAGCTCCCGAGCGATCCGGCCTACGTCGTGTGGGACGCCGGTGAGGTGCTCGCCGCTCCGACGCAGCCGTGGCAGCCCACGCCGGCGACGCGCGCGATCTACACGTGGGATCCGGCGACGGGTACCCTGATCCCGGTCGACACGAACGCCGCGCACCTCGCCTCCATGGCGGCTCTCGCGGGCAACGCGGGCTTCGACGCGCACGTCGTCGACTTCGTTCGCGGCAACGACGGCACGCTCACGAACACGGCACGCGCCAGCAAGGTCGGCTGCACCTACTCGGGATGGCTGCTCGGGCCGATCATCAACGCGACGGCGGGCGTCGTCGGCCCCCCCTACGTCTACAAGCAGGCAGGAACCGTCGCGCTCCACAAGCCCTTCGAGACGGCCTACGCGAACAGGCGCACGCTCGTCTGGGTCGGTTCGAACGACGGCATGGTGCACGCGTTCGACTTCGACGACGGGGCGGAGGTCATGGCCCTGATTCCGCCGAACCTTCTCGCCAACCAGATTTCGCTCTACCAGAACTTCAAGCAGAAGGGGGTAGACGGCGCCCCCACCGGGCAGGTCAAGCCGATCGACCAGCACATCTGGGGCGTCGCGAACTCGTTCCGCTTCGCGGACGTGAACTTCGGGACCGGCTACAAGACGGTCGGGTTCATCACGGAAGGCCCAGGCGGCAGCGACGTCGCCGCGATCGACATCACGCACCCGTACCCGGGCCGCTCGACGTCCACGCCCGCGGTCCCGGCCGATCCGAACTACGACTCGGCGAATCCCGTCACGGTCCTCTGGACGAAGAACGCGACGGACTACGCGGGTCTGCACGGCAGCTGGAGCGTTCCGGCGATCGCGGCG
Source organism: Thermoanaerobaculia bacterium (assembly GCA_049581965.1). Lineage (GTDB taxonomy): Bacteria > Acidobacteriota > Thermoanaerobaculia > UBA5066 > UBA5066 > Fen-183. The sequence continues at coordinate 2,444 of JBAUSZ010000065.1, forward strand.
GACGCCTTCACGACGAGCCGGATGTTCTTCGGCGCCGGCATCAACCCGGCGAGCCTCTACAGCGCTCAGGCGGACGCGACGCTCTACATCGTCGACCCGACGGACGGGACCCTGAACAAGGCGCAGACGACCGCGGCCTCCGGGTCGCCGAGCCCGCTCGTGGGCCAGCAGACGTTCGCCGACGCCGTGTTCTTCCAGACGAACGTCGCGAGCTACCTCCCCGACAACGTCGCGAACCTCGACGTGCAGGCCGACACGAACGGCCGCGCGTGGTTCACGTGGGGAAATTTCGCGGCCGGATCGACGACGTCGCGGGTCGGGATCGACCTCAACTACGCGGCCGCCGCTGCGGACATCTCCGGCACCCAGACACCCGTCCCGCAACCGATCTACTACTCGCCCGCCGTGACCGGCCAAGGCACGAGCGGCTGCCAGTTCTACGCCCTCGCGAGCGGCAGCCTCTACGAGACGAGCCCCGCGGTCTCGGGCTGGAACGTGAACCGGACCGGCGCTCCTCTCGCGCCCTTCCCGAATTCCCTTCCCCCGTTCACGCCGTATCTCTACGTGGGCGTCAACCCGAACAAGATCACGAGCGGCGCGTTCGCGAGCGTCCCGCTCGGCAAGGCGCCCAACGACGTCTACATCCTCAAGCAGCGCGTCGGCGGCGAGGTGCCCGAGGCGCTGGACCTGCCGCCGGGCGACCCGGGGTTCACGGAGACCCCGCCGCGGACGAAGCTCGGCATCCACACGCAGGTCACGTCCTCGCCGGTCATGATCGTGGACGTGACGGGAGTCGGCGAGCAGCAGGCCCTGTTCCTCCTCTACGACCCGGACGCCGGCTGCAACGGCAGGTCGTACATCGCGATCCTCACCTTCCAGGTCGCGACGGGCTGCGGCAGGTTCAAGGACTCGGCGTTCATCAAGATCGACGTCTTCGGCGCCGGGCCGGGCGCGGCGAGCGGCTTCACGATCGCATCGGGCGACCTCTTCGCGGCACAGTCCGGCGTCGCGGGAGGGTCCGCATCCCTCTACAAGGTCAACATTCCCGTGAACACGCTCACCGGTCCGCCGAGCTTCCTGCCGCTCTGGTGGAGGGACGTGAAATAGGCGCACGCGGTCGGCCCCGCTAAGATCCCGCGCATGGACGCGGGGCCGGCCCGCCGGCGCTCCGCCGGCTTCTCTCTCGCGGAGCTGGTCGTCACGCTGCTCGTTCTCGGGCTCGCGGCCTGGCTCGTCCTGCGCCTCGTGGACCGGCGCACGCGCGTCGCGGCGATCGAGGCGCCTCTCTCGGGGATCGGGGCCGTGCTGGACGCGTCGCTCCGCTCGATCGTGCAGGACGTACGCGCGGCCGGGACGGGCGGACTCGGAGCCGACGACGCGTTTCGGCCCGTCGCCGACAACACGACGTCCACGGGGCGTTTTATCTACCGGACCCCGACCGGCGAGGTCGTCGTCGTGCGGGGCGGGACGGACCAGCTCGGCCTGAGGGGCGTCATCCGGTCGCCTCTCGTCGCCCTCGAGGCAAAGGACGGCGTCACCGGGGAGCTTCTTTCGGACCGCGTCAGGGCGCGTCCCCAGGCCACGGCCGTGCGCGTGCCGGCGGGGAAGGGGCTCGCCGCCGTGCGGGCGCGCCTGCGCGAGACCGCCCCGCCTCGCAAGACCTTCTTTCTCCTCCGCGACGCCGCGGGCCGGTGGGCCGTCGCGCGCGTCGCGTCGGCGCCCGAGGGGCCGGCGGAGGCCCCCCTCGATCTCGTCCTCGATTTCACGGATCCCGACGCCCGCGCCCTCGACCCCGGCGGCGACGCGCTGGCCGCCGGAAGGCTCGGGGACGTCTCGGCCGGAGGCGTCTTCGACGATCTCGTCTGGTTCGTCGCGCAGGGAGCCGAAGGCCGGCCACCGGACTACCTGAGAGCGACCGACCCGGAGTCGCTCGCGTTCCCGCACCCGTACCTCGCTTCGGCCGCCGGGGTGGGTGGCGACCGCTGGGAGGTGCGCCGCGCGGGGGAGGACGTCGAGGACCTGCAGGTCGCGTGGGGTTTCGCGGGGGCTTCGGGCGCCCTCTCCTGGCGGGGCGACGTCCCGGATTCGTCCGCTCCGCCCGCGAGCGAGCTCGCGAACGCGGCGGGAGGACCGCACCTCACGGCGCTCAAGATCGCCCTCTCCGTCAAGTCGGCCCGGCGCATCCTGAGGAGTACCGGCGCGCCGCCGCCGGAGTTCCCGCGACTCTTCAACGCGGCGCCGCCGGGGACGATCCGGGGCGCCGCGCCGATCGGCTGGGACGCCGTGCCGCAGCGCCGGGTCGGCTTCGACCGCGAGTCGCGGGAGGCCGTCGTGGCGCCGCCTGCGCTCGCGGAAACGGGCCACTGACGCGCCCTGGCGGGTGTAAAATGGCTCATGCAATCCGTGCAGAGGGAGGGCCCATGCGACGGCACCTGATCGCCACGGCGGTCTTCGTGGTCTGGGCGGCCGCCGCCGCCGGCGAAGAGATCTGGTTCAAGGACGGACGCTCGATCACGACGCAAAAGCCGGTCGTCACGAAGGGCACGAACGCCCTCATCACGAGGGCCGACGGCGTTCTCGTCTCGGTCCCGCTCGCGGAGATCGACCAGGAGAAGACGGCCGAGGCCAGGCGCCGCGCGGCGGCCCCGGCGAGCGCGCCGACCCCGAACCTCATGAAACCCCTGACCCCCGCCGAGGCCGCCCGGCAGAAGAGCGGCCGCAAGGCCGTCGTCGTCCTGACGGACGACGCCGTCGCCCACTCGTTCGGCGACGGCTCCGGCGAGCGCAAGGCCACGGACGGCGAGGGACGCGTCGACATCGCGAACTCGTCCGCGACGCGCGACAAGGACGGCTACACGTTCACGGGTTCGGTCATCAACAACGGGGGTGGCCCCGTGTCGGGCGTCTCCGTCACGATCGAGTCCGTCGGAAGGGACGGCAAGACGTTCTCGTCGGCCTTCGCCCAGGTCGCCAAGGACACGCTCGCGCCCGGCGAGAAATCCACCTTCACGGCCAGCGCGCCCTTCGAGGGCGAAGCCGCCTCGTTCCGGTACATGCCGCGCTGGCAGGTCCCGATCTCCGTCAAGAGCGGCACGGACGCGAAGGAGACCGGGGGAGGCGGCGCCGGCGCCAAGGGCAACGCCGCGGCCGAGGGCGAGCCGACGCCGGT
>JBAUSZ010000066.1:0-4350 GCA_049581965.1 Thermoanaerobaculia bacterium
GCCGGGCACGTACCTTTCGCGCGACACGGCCGCGAGCATCCGGTTCGCGATCGCGGCCGTGCCGAAGAGCCGTCTCGCCGAGGGCGCGGCCGTCTTCTACGTCGAGGTCGCCCGGACGGCGCGGCCCGGCGGGCCGTTTTTCCAGCGCTTCCTGCGGCTCGAGGACGACGGCGCGCGGGTCTCGATTCGCGTCTTCGAGCCGCGCGATCTCGCGGGCGTGCGCGGGAAGTGGCGCGAGCCCGACGCGCTCGCGCTGTTCTCGGCGCGAGACGTCCGTGAGCGTCCGGATTGCCGGATCGCGCTCGCGAAATCGCCCGCGGGACACTGGACGGGAGGGACTCCCGGCGCGACGTGCTTTTCGGCGGCCGCGAACACGCGGCTCGCCGTTTCGATGTCGCTGTCGCCGCAGACGCTGGAGTGGCGCGAGGAGGGGCGGGACGAGGCGGGGAAGACCGTGCTCGGCCCCTTCGGCGAGATCGCGGTCTTCGCGCGGGAGGGGACGCCGCACGCGCCCTCCGCTCCTGCGGACGGCGGCGTGAATCTTCAGGGCGCTCTTTCTTCGAAGGTGAATGAGCCCAGGACTTCGGCACCGCCCGTGCTCGAGGTCGCGAGCCCCTCTTCACCTCCTAAGAACTACACGTTTTCGGATCTTCGAGGCATCGCCGGTGCGGAGAGACTGTCGATTGATCGCCTCGTGGGCGAGCCGGCGGCGGCTGACCGGGGCGCCGCGGTCGTCGTCGTCACGTCTTCCAGGGGCACCGTTTCCGTCTTCTCCTTCACAGAAATCTCCTCTCCGGGCGGTCCCACTCTGGACGTCACAGGCGCGACCCTGCGCCTCGTCGCATCGCCGGGGCGCGAGCTTGAGGACGTCGTCTCGGTCGAGCTGCGCGCGCTGGCGCCAGGGAGGTAGCCTTTACTCCGCCACGACGACGGTCCCCGTCATGTCGTCGTGGCCGTCGCCGCAGAAGACGTCGCAGGCGAAGACGAACGTCCCGACTTTGTCCGGTGTGAGCGGGATACGGGCGACCTCGCCCGGGCGTATGTCGGTGCGGATTGCAAAGGCCGGCAGCTTGAACCCGTGCACCCGGTCCTCCGATACGAGCTCGAGGACCACGGCCTCGCCCTTCTTCAGGCGGATCTCCGAGGGCGTGTACGAGAACCGTTTCGCGACGATGCGGATGGCGCGCGGCTCGGCGCCGGCGACGGGCTTCTCGTCGAGACGGAAGGAGCCGGCGCCCGGAGAGGCCTCCACGTCTCTCCAGCCGAGGCCGCCGTAGGGCCGCGTCGGGTTCCACGGCACCGGGGCCTTCTTCGGAACCGAGCCCGGCGCCGGCAGCGGAAAGATGAGCGACGCCGCCGAGTGGTGCTCGATGTGGCCGGTCCTGTGGTGGTTCTCCTGGTGGATGTGCCCGTAGAAGACCGTCACGTGCTCGAATGGCTCGAGAAGGGCCATGGCCGCGGCGCCGTCCTTCGTAGCCCAGTCCCACTCGGGGTACAGGTCGAAGAGGGGACGATGGGTGAGGACGGCGACGGGGGCGTCCTTCTTCTGCTTCGCGAGGTCAGACGCGAGCCACTCGAGCTGCGCCTCACCGACGATCGATCCGGGGTCCGAGACGTTGTCGAGGGCGACGAAGTGCACGCCCTTGTGATCGAACGCGTAGTGCGTCGCACCGAAGTTCTCCTGGTAGGCCTCGCCACGGTCGAGAGACGCATCGTGCTCGCCCGGCAGGAAGCGCACCGTCTTTGCCTTCAGCTTTCCGGCGACGTCGCGGAACTGCTTCATCCGGTCGCGCCGCTTCCCGGCGTCGTCCGTCGTGTGGGTGAGGTCGCCGGTGAAGACGACGAAGTCGGGCTGCCGCGAGAGGGCATTCACGGCGTCGATGGCCTTCGGGAGCGTGCCTTTCGCATCGGGGTTCGGGAGCCCTTCGAAGCCCCAGTGCGTGTCCGAGAGCTGGACGAAGTGGAACTCGGCGTTGGCGCCGCGGAGGGCGTGGCCCCAGAGCGTCGACGCGAACACGACTCCGCCTCCGAGTCCGGCCAGCTTCAGGAATTCGCGGCGATCCGTTTCGAGTTTCATGGTGCCTGCCCCCGGGAAGGGAGACTGCGCGGGGTGAGCGCCTATTCCCGCAGGCGTCCGGGAATACACTGGCCTCTTCGAGAGTCTCCGCAGATGGGAGGCGTCCTGCGCGAAGTGGATCCGAAGGGGGATTTCGAGAGGATCGTCCTCCCGCTCCTCCCGTCGGCGTACAACCTGGCCCGCTGGCTCACGCGCAACGACCACGACGCAGATGACGTGGTCCAGGAGGCTTTCCTGCGCGCATACCGGTTCTTCCCGTCGCTGCGCTCCGCCGATGCCCGCGCCTGGCTTCTCTCGATCGTGCGCAACACCTGCTGGACGTGGCTGCGAGTGAATCGTGCCCGGGAGGTCGCGGCCACGATCGACGACGACGCCGAGCCGGTCGACGGCGCGGCCTCCGCCGAAGAAGATCTCGTGCGCCGCGCCGACGGAGCGCGTCTCGCGCGGGCGCTCGAGGAGCTGCCGGCGGAGTTCCGGGAAGTCATCGTCCTGCGCGAGCTCGAGGAGATGTCCTACCGCGAGATCGCGGACGTCGCCGGGATTCCGATGGGGACGGTCATGTCCCGCCTCGCCCGGGCGCGACGCCGCCTGCAGGCCGCGCTCGCGCGTCCGGTGGCGTCAGGGGCGGGGCCGTGAGCTGCGGCGTGGGGCGCGAGCAGGTCCACGCGTGGGTGGATGGCGAACTGTCCGTCGAGGCTGCTCTCGAGGCCGAGCGCCACGCGCGCACGTGCGCCGAGTGCGCGGCCGACTACCGCAGCGCGGTCGCGCTCCGCGAGGCGATCCGGGGGGCGGGACTCCTCATTCCGCCGCCGGGGTCTCTCGAAGAGCGCCTTCGTGCAGGGCTCGAGGCCGAGGATCGCCGGAAGCCTCTCCGCGGCGTCCCGGGCTGGGCCGCCATGGCAGCGGCGCTCGTCCTCGGGGTGGGACTCGGAGCGTCGCTGGCCCCGCTGGGCGAGGCGATCCGGTTGCATGGTCTGGACGAGAGGCTCGTTGCCGCATACCTGAAGACATTGTCCGAGGGCCTCCGAACGCAAGTCGCGTCAGCCGATCAGCACACGGTCAAGCCGTGGTTTGCGGGGAAGCTCGATTTTTCGCCGAAGGTGAAGGACCTCTCCGCCGAGGGCTTCCCGCTCGTAGGCGGGCGCGTAGCCCGCGTCGGGCGCAAACCCGCGGCCTCGCTCGCGTACGTTCGCGGCCGGCACGCGGTGGATCTCTTCGTCTGGGTCGCGCCCGCGGCGGCACCCGGGATCGCGACGGCACGGGTGCGGGGCATCAACGTCGTGCGCTGGGCGGAGGGCGACCTCGGCTACGCGGCCGTCTCCGACCTCAACGAGACCGAGCTGCTCGCCTTCGCGGACCTCGTGCGGCGCTGAGGCGCGACGCCTGCGCCCGGGTTCGTCGAAGAAATCGGTCGCCCGCCTATCATGAACGCATGCCACGCCGACTGAAGACGAGCCTGACGACGGCGGCCTGTGGGCTCCTCGCGGCCGCGTCCGCGGCCGCGCCACAGGGGCGCGTCGAGGAGGGCTTCTCGGAGCGGGCGAGCTCGAGCATTCTCCTCGTCTACGACGGCACCCGCCTCGAGCCGGGCGTCGAACGCTCGCTCCTCGCGGCACTCGAGCGGGCGTACGCGGACCTCGTGCAGGACCTCGGGTCCGGCCCGGCCGAGAAGGTCACGGTCGTCGTCTACGCCGAGCGCGACTGGCGGCTCGCGACGCGGGCGCCCGACTGGTCGGGCGGCCTCTTCGACGGGAAAGTACGCGTGCCCGCGCAGGGGCTCACGGGAGTGACCTCGGCCCTCCTCTCCGTTCTCAAGCACGAGATGACGCACGCGTTCGTGCACGCGCGCACGCATGGGCGGGCGCCGACCTGGCTGCACGAGGGGCTTGCGCAGGTGGAAGAGGGAAAGTCCTCGGCGGCCTACGCAGGTGCGCTCCTCGAGACCTGGCGAGGCTCGCAGACGTTTGGCCTGAGGTCCCTGGAGAGCTCGTTTCGCCGCCTGTCGAGCGCCGAGGCGCGGACGGGCTACGTCGTTTCGCTGGCGGCCGCAGAGATGCTCCGCGACACGCGAGGGCCCGGTGCTCTCGCCCACTTTCTCGATCGCCTCGGCGACGGGACGTCGCTCGAGGACGCGATGCGCGAGACGCTGCGCGGGGACTACGCCCGCCTCGAGTCCGAACTCGCGGATTGGCTCGGGCGCCGGGCGCTCTGAGACTCAGGCTGTCCCGGAGTCCTGGCGCGGTCCGTGGCGCCGTCGCCGCCTGCGCCGGGCC
>JBAUSZ010000067.1:0-4027 GCA_049581965.1 Thermoanaerobaculia bacterium
GCTTCGGCCCGCGCCCCGGTTTCGGGCGTCCCCCGCTGGGCGGCGCGCCCGCTGCTCCGCTGCCCGACACGATCGAACGGCGCAAGAAGGACGCGACGAAGCCCGGCCTCGGAGCCAAGAAGGACGACGCGAAGAAGGCCGCCTCCAAGAAGCCGCGCACGAAGGAGGTCTCCGCGCTCGAAGAAGACGTGCGGGAGTACCTCGGCACTTACAAGCAGGACACCTACGAGGACATCCCGACGCCGATCACCGAGGGCTCGGACGAGGCGCTCGCCGCGGCCGCGGGAAAGCCGCTCTCGAAGTCGGCGCAGCGACGCGCCGGCAAGAAGACGATCTCGACGGAGAGCGGCGAGTTCGTCGAGATCAAGAAGAAGTCCTCGGGCCCCGTCTTCCTCTCCGAGGGCGTCACCGTCAAGGAGCTCGCCGAGAAGCTGGGCGTCCTCGCGAGAGACCTCATGAAGTCGCTCCTCGCGCGCGGGATCTTCGCGACGATCAACCAGACGGTCGACCAGAAGCTCGCGATCGAGATCGCCAAGGAGTTCGGCGTCGACGCTGCGGTCGTCTCGTTCGAGGAGGAGATGGAGCTCTCGCGCCAGCAGACGATGAGCGACCAGGCCGCTGCGGAGGCCCTCAAGCCGAAGTCGGCCGAGATGCCCGCGGCCGGCGAGCGCGTTCCGCGCGCTCCCGTCGTCACGGTCATGGGTCACGTCGACCACGGGAAGACGTCCCTCCTCGACGCGATCCGCAAGGCGAACGTCGCCGAGGGAGAAGCGGGCGGAATCACGCAACACATCGGCGCCTACCGCGTCGAGGCCGGCACGAAGGGCAAGCCACGGCCGATCGTGTTCCTCGACACGCCGGGCCACGAGGCCTTCACGCTCATGCGATCGCGGGGAGCCAAGGCGACGGACATCGTCGTCCTCGTCGTCGCGGCGGACGACGGCGTCATGCCGCAGACGGCCGAGGCGATCGACCACGCGCGGGCCGCGAAGGTCCCGCTCGTCGTCGCGATCAACAAGATCGACAAGCCCGACGCGAACCCGCAGCGCGTCCGGCAGGAGCTCGCCGAGAAGGGCGTGCTCGTCGAGGAATTCGGCGGCGACGTCGTCTCCTGTGAGATCTCCGCAAAGAAGAAGGTCGGGATCGAACAGCTCCTCGAGATGATCCTCCTGCAGGCCGAGGTCCTCGAGCTCAAGTCCGTCGCGACCGGGCCCGCGCGCGGTGTCGTCCTCGAGGCGCGGCGCGAAGCCGGAAAGGGAACGCTCGCGACCGTCCTCGTCCAGCAGGGGACGCTCCACGTCGGCGACGTCTTCTTCGCGGGCACGGCCGTCGGCCGCGTCCGCGCGATGCTCGACGATCGCGGCACCCGGCTCGGGGAGGCCGGCCCGGCGACGCCCGTCGAGGTCATGGGCTTCGAGGACATTCCGAACGCCGGCGACACGCTGCAAGTCGCGGAAGACGAATCCAAGGCCCGGCAGGTTTCCTCGTTCCGCTCGCAGAAAGAGCGCGAGGAGTCGCTCGCGAAGTCCTCCCGGATGTCGCTCGACTCGCTCTTCAACCGCATGAGGGAGGGCGAGGCGAAGGATCTCGCACTCATCGTGAAGGCCGACGTCCACGGCTCCGAGGAGGTGCTCGTCCAGACGCTCGGCAAGCTCTCGACCGAGAAGGTGAAGGTCACGATCCTGCATTCGGGCGTTGGCGCGATCTCGGTGAACGACGTCCTTCTGGCCTCCGCGTCCGAGGCGATCATCATCGGCTTCAACGTCAAGCCCGAGAAGAAGGCCCAGGAGCTCGCGGACCACGAGGGTGTCGAGATTCGGCTCTACTCGGTCATCTACAACCTCACGGACGAGATCAAGAAGTCCATGGCCGGCCTCCTCGACACCGTCAAAAAGGAGGTCACCCGCGGCCACGCCGAGGTGCGCGAGCTCTTCAAGGTGCCGAAGATCGGCACCGTGGCGGGCTGCATGGTCCTCGACGGGTCCATTCCCCGGACCGCCAGCGTTCGCCTCGTCCGCGACAGCCGCGTCATCTACGAGGGCAAGATCGGCTCGCTGCGCCGCTTCAAGGACGACGCCTCCGAGGTCAAGCAGGGCTTCGAGTGCGGTATCGGCATCGCCGGGTACCAAGACGTAAAGGTCGGCGACGTCATCGAGGCGTTCGTCGTGGAAGAGATGGCGGCGTCCCTGACCTGAGGTCGACGACAAAGGGAAGGAAGACGGAGACGGGGACGGGATTTTTCTTCGAATGGATGGAGAGCGCGGTGGCTTCGAGTCACCGCAACCCGCACCCGGGCGCCCCGACCCGACTCACCCTTCTGGGAAATCCGAAAATCTCCTCCAGATCTGAATCACATGATCGTCGCCATCGCCGTCTTCGATTTTCATCTCCCCTTCAGCCGGGGCCTCAAGGAGAAACGGGCGTTCCTTCGCCCGCTCAAGGCGCGGCTCAGGAGCGAGTTCGAGATCTCGGCGGCGGAGGTCGCGCACCAGGACCTCCTGCAGCGGGTCGTGATCGGCGTCGCGGCGGTGGGGCCGGACCGGGAAGCGCTCGAGCCCCTCCTCCAGAAGGTGCTCGGATACGTGGAACATTACGCGGAAGAGAACGGCGCCGAAATCGCGACGGAGCGCCACGAGTTCCTCAATTACGGCGACGTCGGCGCCACCGGCAGCGCGTTCGGTGATGCGGCGGGAGACTGACATGGCGCGAGAGAAGAAGACGGTCGGGGTGGCCGGCCGAAGGCCAAAGCAGGTGGGAGATGTCGTCCGCGCGGAGCTCGCGCGTCTCCTGCGGGAGGATCTCCGGGATCCGGCGATCGGTTTCGCCACGATCACGGACGTCGAGATGGCGCAGGACCTGCGCTCGGCACGCGTCCACGTCTCCGTCTTCGGCAACCCCTCTCAATTCGAGAAGACCGTGGCCGCGTTGAACCATGCGCGCCACCACCTGCGGCCGCTCGTCGGAAGGAACTGTGGCCTGCGCTACGCGCCCGAGCTCCATTTCGTCGAAGACCACACGCTCGAACGCGGTGCCCGCGTCGAGGAGCTCCTCCGGGGCCTGCCAAAGAGCGAAGACGAATGACGTCCGATCCCGCCGTCGACCAGGCCTACCGGGACGTCGCGGACCTGCTCCGGAGCGGCCGGCGGTTCCTCCTCACGGGCCACCGCAACCCCGACGGCGACTCCCTCGGCTCGGCGCTGGGCCTCGCACAGGCGCTCGAGGCCGCCGGCAAGGACGCCCGCGTCGTCATGCGCGACCCGTGGTCGTACGCCTACGACGGCATGCCCGGGATCGCGCGCGTGTCCGTCCTCGACGCGCTGCCGGCGGACTGGCCCGCTGCGTACGACGCAATCCTCGTCGTCGAGTGCCCCGAGTCGGATCGGACGGGCTGGCCGAATCTGTTCGCCGGAAAGGTCGTCAACATCGACCACCATCCGGGCAACACGGCCTACGGCGCGCTGAACCTCGTCGACCTCCCCGCGGCCGCGGTCGGCGAGATCGTCGCCGACCTTCTCGACGTCCTCCAGTGGCCTCTCGGGGAGAGCGTCGCGACGAACCTCTGGGTTTCGCTGGTCTCGGACACGGGGTCGTTCCGCTACTCGAACACGACGCCGAAGGCCCTCGCGCTCGGCGCCCGCCTCGTCGCCGCGGGCGCGCAGCCGGGACCCGTCAACGAGTTCCTCTTCGAGGCGGCTCCCCTTTCGTCCCTGAAGCTCGAGGGGCTCGTCCTCGGAACGCTCGCGCTCCACGCCCACGGCGCCGTCGCGACGGTCGAACTGCCTCGCCGGTTCTTCGCCGAGAGCGGCGCCGCCGAATCCGACACGGAGGGCCTCGTGAACCGCGCCCGCGGGATCCAGGGCGTCCAGGCCGCCGCCCTCCTGCGCGAGGGCGAGGACGGCGAGATCCGCTGCTCGCTCAGGAGTAAGGGGACCGTCGACGTGCGGGGGGTCGCGGCGCGCCACGGCGGAGGCGGACACCGCAACGCGGCTGGCTGCCGCGTGAAGGGCACGCTCGAGTCCGTGAAGGC
>JBAUSZ010000068.1:0-2839 GCA_049581965.1 Thermoanaerobaculia bacterium
GGCGACGATCCGGGCCGGGACGGCCATCGCGAAGGGGACGCGCTCCTCCAGAGCCTGGAACGCCCGTCGCCAGCCTTCCTCGACGAGCGAGGGGTCGAGCCGGTAGCGCGAATAGAGTTCGAGCGCGTACGAGGCGTTGTCGCCGAACTCCTCGAGCATGGAGTTGAGGAGCACGGAGGAGGACGCGTCGCTCATGAAGGGGTGAATTGTAGCGGTCGGCCCTCGTCAGGCCGTCACGTCGCGCCGCGTGAAGATGAAGAACGCCGCAGCGGTCGCGGCGGCGGCCCAAGCCGCCAATACCAACGCGGAGAACGTCACCGTCATTCCCTCGAAGGGCGGCGGCATTCCGGCGTAGAACTCGGGCAGCGGCAGGTTCGTCACGAAGAACCACCTGGCGCCGTCCCAGTCCGAGGCGATGCGCGAGAGGATCGTCCCGGCCACGAGCGTGGCCATCATCGTCCCCATCGCGGCGGCCGCCGACCGGAAGACGACCGAGAGCAGCAGCGTGACGGCCCCGACGGCGAGGGCCGAGACCCACGCGAGCCCCCACGCCGCGAGGGCGTCCTGCCAGAGCGGCAGGATCCGGACGTTCGAGAGGTCGAACCCTCCTGCGGCGCCTGGGCCGAGGCGGAAGCCCGTCAGCATCGGCGCGCCCCAGCCGCTCCACCCGAACGCGACGCCTGAGATGCCCCACGCGAGGGCGAACGCCGCGAAGAGCGTGAGCGTCGTGAAGAGGACCATCGCGACGAGCTTCGAGAGGAGCACCTTCCACCGCGCGACGGGGCGCGTGAGGAGGAGCGTGACCGTCCCCTCCGCAAACTCGGACGAGACGAGATCGGCGCCGAAGACGGCGATCAGGAGGGGAATGAGAAGAACGCTCCCGACGCCCGCGAACGTCCTCGCAAACACAGGCCCGGTCAATTCGTTCGGATTAATGTTCTTAGAAAGGTAATAGCGGAGGCGGCCCGCCTCGTATTGCATCCAGCGCTTCCACTGCTGCGGAATTCCGCGCCTCTGGTTCATCTGCCGTTCGAGGTCGCCTGCGCGCTTCTCGACCTGCGCGCGCCAGTCGCGCTCCGGATGTTCCTTTCGCTGGTTTGCCTGCTGCCTGTTCTGTGCGAAAACGACGAGGCACAGGAGCGCGGCCAGGACGATGAGGACGAGGCGAAACCTCTTCCTTCTGAGAATCTTCAAACTCTCGTTCTCGATCAGCCCGAGCATCACAGGCATCGCGTGATCTCCGCTCCTTCCCTGCCGCTCGTCACACCGTCTCCCCGCCCGTCAGCTCGAGGAACAGGTCCTCGAGGCCGCGCGCGCCGCCGCCCGTCAACTCGGAGAGCGTCCCCTTCGCGAGCGTGCGGCCGCGGTGGACGATCGCGATGCGGTCCACCATCTTCTCGACCTCCGAGAGGAGGTGGCTCGAGACGAAGACGGCGAGGCCGTGCTCGCCCGCGAGGCGCCTCACGAGCTCGCGCATCTCGCGGATGCCCGCGGGGTCGAGGCCGTTCGTCGGCTCGTCGAGGATGAGGACGGACGGGTCGGAGAGGAGGGCCTGCGCGATCCCGACGCGCTGGCGCATTCCGAGCGAGTACGTCCTCACGAGGCCGTCGAGGCGCTCCTCCATGTGCACGAGGCGGGCGAGATCGCCGATCCGGCTCGCCGCGCCGTCGCCGATCATCCGCGCGAAGTGCTCGAGGTTTTCGCGTCCCGTCAGGAACTTGTAGAGGTCCGGCGTCTCGACGATGCAGCCGACCTTCCGCATCGCGGCCTCGAACTCGGTCGCGACGTCGTGGCCGTCGATCACCACCCGCCCGCGCGTCGGTCTCACGAGGCCCACGAGCATCCGGATCGTCGTCGTCTTGCCCGCCCCGTTCGGGCCGAGAAAGCCGAAGACCTCGCCCCGGTGGAGCTCGAAGGAGGCGTCCGTGACGACCTCGCGGTCGCCGTAGCGCTTCGCGAGGCCCTCGGCGGACAGGACGACGGGCGAGGCCCTCACGCGAGACGTTTTACGCCATCCGTCAAGCGGCGGTTTCCAGGCGTCAGCGCTCGACCGGACCCTCGCCCGCTCGCTGTGCGAGGTCCCAGAGGTGGCCGTACTCCGTCCGGACGCTCGGATGCAGCCTGTCACCGAGCTCCCGAGGGAGCTTCAGCGTCTCGATCGCGCGCTGGACGTCGGCGAGATCGATGAGCCGGCGGTGCTCGGCGGAGAGCCCGGACGCCAGCTTCAGTTCCAGGAGGCCCTCGAGGGGAACCACCCGGATCCCGCCCCGGTCGACCGCGACGTTCGCCGGCTCCGGGAACGCGATCTCCTTGGGCCTGCCGTCGCCCGGGAAGTCTCCCGCGGCGATGAAGTCGATCCGCACGCCCGTCTCGGTGTCCTTGAAGCTCTTCAGCGCTCCCGCGAACGCGGGGACGTATCCCCGCCCGACGAGGCGCTCGCGAAAGCGGTCGAGGGACTCGCGAGCCAGCAGGACGTCGACGTCCACGGTCTCGCGAACGAAGCCGTGGATGTTCAGAGCCATTCCTCCGAGAATCGCGTACGGGATTCCCTCGGCGTCGAGGCGTTTCGCGAGAGAGCGGAGCGTCTTGTGTACCGCTCCCCCGCCTCCGAAGAACGCCTCCGATTCCCGGAGGACCGAATCCACTTCGCGCTCCGGACTCACGGAACGATCTTAGACCCGGGGCCGGTGCCCCTTCCGGCACAATACGCCGCCGTGACGTCCCCGACGCGCCGCCTGCTGCTCTGGTTCCTCCCTGCGGCCCTCGGCGTCCTCACCGCCGGCGTCCTCGCCGTCGGCGCCGCCGCCGGCTTCTCGGGCCGTCTCGGCGAGCCCGTGGG
>JBAUSZ010000069.1:0-10484 GCA_049581965.1 Thermoanaerobaculia bacterium
GGTTCGCGTGGCGCGAGGCGCTCCTCGCGGCCGCCGTGCTCGCGTACGGCGCGGCGGCGGCCGTCCGGAATCTCGCGTGGAAGGACGACCGGACGCTCTATGCCGACATGGTCGCGAAGTGCCCGAATTCCGCGAAGGCGCACTACAACGTCGCGTGGGACGCTCAGCGCCTCGGCGATCGGGAAACCGCGATTCGGCACCTCGCCCGGGCCGTCGAGATCTTCCCGCGCTACTACGACGCCTGGGCCCTTCTCGGAAAGCAGCGCTGGGACGAGAAGAAGTGGGACGAGGCGATCGGCTGCTACCGCAGGTCGGTCCAGATCTTCCCGGCGTACGAGAACGGGCACTGGGGCCTCGCGAAGGTGCTGGAAGCCGCGGGCCGGACGGCCGAGGCCGGGAAGGAGTTCGACGAAGGTGCGCGCCTCCTGCCGGACTCCTATCCCGTCGCGTACCACCGCGCGGCGTTCCTCGAGGGTCAGGGGAGGCTGGAGGAGGCCGAGGACGCGTGGGACGACGCCGTCGAGAACGGCCATGGCCCGCCCGTCGCCCGTCTCGCGCACGCCCGGGTCCTCGTGAAACTCGGGCGCGAGTCCGAAGCGTGGGACGAGGCGCGCTGGGCCCTCGTCGCGGACCCGTCGAACGCCGACGCTCGCCGGTTCCTGGCGGAGCGTTACGAAACGGCGGGGCTGACGCTCGCGGCGGGCGCCGAGCGTGCCCGCTCCGTGCGCTCGAATCCCGGCGACGAGGCAGCGGCGGCGGACCTCCTCGAGTACGCGCTCCGCCATCCCGTGACGCGTTTTCGCGCGGGCATCCTCGTGCCCGAGATCAGGCGCCGCGTTCTGAAGCCCGGTGTGCGCCTCGCGAAAGCGCTCGAGGACTTCGGCGCCTGAGTCGGCGCCTCCCCGCGCTCCCGGCGCGAGCGATCGAGCAGTCAGGTGGAATCATGAAGGTGAGGCGTGCGCCTGCCACCGGCCCGGGGCGACGAGCCTGCAGATGTGTGAGGGCTTCACGATGCGCTCCGTCGACATCCAGGCTTTCGCGTTGGCCCGGAGTTTTTCCCCTTCGGCCCCGCCCAGAAGCTCGCCGCGTCGCGCCTGAGCCACGGCCGCGTAGAGACCTTCGTCCACGGCCTCGAAACCCGTCTCGGCGGAGGCGAGGCGGCCGACCGCTTCGCGCAAGTCGCCCCGGAGCGCTGCGACGGAAGCGCGGATCAGCTCGGCGAGCGGGTTGCTCCAGGGCATGGCCTCGCGCTCGATCCGGCGGGCTTCCCGCTCCGCCACCTCGAGAATGCGCTCGGGAGCCTCCCCGGCGGCCACGGCCGCGACCGCGGAGCGCGCGCGCAGGTGGGCCGATTCCAGAAAGACGAGCTGGGTCCGGCGCAGGAGTGAGCGCTGGAGCGCCGGCCAACCCGAGACGACCCTGTCCCATGCGGCTCGGGCGTTCCCCTCGTAGAGGTCGATCTCCACCTGCCCGAAGAGGTCGAAGTAGTGCTGCAGGTGGTAACCCCTGTGCGACCAGCGCGCCAGCATCTCGCGGATTTCCTGCCGGGCCTTCTCGGGCCTGTCCAGCGCGAGGAGCACGGCGTAGGAGACCCGTGCCCGGAGATTCGTCTCGGCGTAGAGGTCGCCGCGGACCTGCGCGTCCCTGAGATACGAGGGCAGGCGTCGCGAGAGCTCGGCGAAGCGGCCCATGAAGGCGAGCGAGCGCAGCGAATAGAACTGGGCGTTGTGGAGCTCCCAGGCAGCGCCTGTGCAGCGGTCCCGGAGGATTCCCTCCGCCTTTTCGAGGAGCTCCTGGGCGCTTTTCCAGCGGCCCTCGAGGTACAGGGCGAATCCGGAGGCCCACGTGGCAAACCCGATCGCCTGCGGGTGGCCGATCCGCGTCACGAGTGGCGCCATCTCCTTCCGGAGCGTCTCGGTGCGCCGCCGGGAGCGACCCCCGCGCGTGGCGCTGTAACCCATCTCGAGCGCGAGGGCCCTCGCCACGCGGGTGGGCTCTCCCGCGCGGAGAGCCAGAAGGAGTTGGCGGGCCTGAAAGGCGTTTCCCCGGATGACGTCGATGATTCCCAGACCTTCCGCCACGGCCCTGCAGACGTCGATTCGCATGAGACGCTCGGCCGAGACCTGCGACGCGTCGCGCTCGCGGAATCCGAGGCCCCGGATGCGAATCCAGCCCCGGAGGAGAATGATCCCGAGGAGCGCGCTTTTCGGCCCTCCGGGCAGGGTCATTCCGACCGACTTCAGGACGTCCCGTATGGCGGCGAGCCCCTGATCGACGTGGCCGCTCCTCAGGAACTGCTCGGCGGCGCGGCGCCTGAGATCCAGGTTCTCCGCGGCGCTCGCGCCCCGGGTCGCCACGAGGTAGGCCTCCGCCGCCTCGCCTCCCCGCCCGGCGTTCGCGAGCGCGTCGCCGAGGCTCACGCGAAGGGCGCGCGTCTCACTCTCGTCGGCGCTCAGGTTGAGAGCGGAGAGGTAGAGCCGAGCCGCCCGGTCGAAGGCAAGGGTCTCGGACGCCTGCCGGGCGGCGCGTGTGATGTACTCGCGGGCCATCTCGGGCTCTTCCGCCGCATGGAAGTGGAGGGCGAGCGTCTCCGGGTCGGCCAGCCCCCAGGCTTCGAGGGCGTGAGCCAGCCGCCGGTGATGGGCCTTTGCGGCTTCGGGAGAGAGGCCGCGGACGACCGTCTCGCGGACCTGGTCGTGGGCCGTTTCGAGCACCTCCCGGCCTTTCAGCCGGTGGGCCCGAATGAGCCCGTTCGCCTGAAGCGCGGACACGGCGGCCGCGGCATGGCCTTCGAGATCCCCGCTGCCCAGTGCCACGGATCGTTCGAGAGGCTCGCCCGCCACGGCCAGGACCTCCAGCAGGCGGCGCGAATCCTCCAGCAAGACCGACACGCGGCCCGCGATGAGGTCGTGGAGAGTCGGGGGGCCGGCCGCGCGCCCCGTGCCGGGCTCGCTCAGCGAGGCATGGACGAGCTCGTCGAGAAGAAGGGGGTTCCCGCGCGACTCGGCGGCGATGGTGCGCGCCGCCTCGGCCGCACCCCGGCCGCCGCCGAGGAGTCTTCGCGCGAGCTCCTCGGCTTCCTCCGGCGGGAGCTCCTCCACGAAGAGCTCCTCGGGGCTCGAGAGAGGATCGTCCTCGGTGGACGACAGCTGCGCGGGAAGAAAGGACCCCGAGGCCGGTCCGTTCCGGTTCTCGCTCCGCTTGCAGCCGATGAGCAGGAAGGCCGGAGGGTCGGGAGGGCGGACGATCGACGAGAGCAGGGATGCGCCGTCCACGTCTCCCCACTGAAGGTCGTCGATGACGAGGACGAGCGGGACCTTGTCCGAAAGGCGCTCGAAGAGCTCGCGGAGGGCCCCCACCGCGCGACGCCGGAGCTCCTGCGAATCCGGGATCTCGGGACCCTTGCGCCGCGCACGGGAGACGGCTTCCACGCGCCGGAGCACCGGAAAGAGGCGGGCGAGCGTGAGGACGTCGCGCGGAAGGAGCGCCTCCGCCTCGTGCGGCGGAAGACCCCTGAGGTACTGGGTCAGCGCGTCGATGAGGCTGTCGAGGGCCTTGTACGGCATCGACTCGCGCTCGTAGCAGCGCCCCGCGAGCACGACGCAGGCGGGATCCCGCTCGGCGAGTTCCTGGAGGAAACGGCGGACGAGCGTGCTTTTTCCCATCCCGGAGGGGCCGCGCACGAGGAGCGTCACGGCGCGCCCCTCCTTCGTCCTCGCGAAAGCCTCGTGGAGGGCGGCGAGCTGGTCTTTTCGCCCCACGAAAGGGGCAGGGTGAGAGGAACGCTCGCCGTGCGCCACCGGGGGTTCGGGCGCGCCGCCCTTGCCGCGAAGCCGGAAGAGGACTTCCGCGCCCGACGGACGCTCTTCCTCGTCGCGGCGGAGCAGCTGGCAGCAGAGCCGGTCGAGATCGTCCGGAATGCCCGGGGCCCGCTCGTGCGGCGGAGCGACCTCGGAATGCAGCTTGCGCGCGAGGACCTCGATCGGCTCCCCGCGGAAGGGCAGGAACCCGGTGAGCGCCTCGTAGAGCATCACACCGACGCTGTACCAGTCGCTGGATGCGCTCGCGGCGTGGCCCCGCGCCTGCTCCGGGGACATGTAGGCGGGCGTCCCGACGGCATGCAGCCCGGAACTCCGGTCCTGCCGGACGGGAGCCACGTCGGTGATCAGGCCGAAGTCCAGGATGACGACGCGCCCGTTCCGGGCGACGAGCACGTTTTCGGGCTTGACGTCGCGGTGGATCCTGCCGGCGCGGTGGAGAGCCGAGAGGCCCTCGGCGAGCTGCAGAAACAGCGAGCGGAGACGAGTCCAGTCGGGCGCGGGCGGCGCCTCGGAACCGGGAGCCGGGGTCTCCAGCTCGGCCGTCTCGAGTTCCGTCACGCCCGCCGGTGACGCGAGCAGGGTCCTGGCCCTGGCGGGCGGCCGGGGATCTCCCCGCAGGGACGCGAGGAAGGGGACCCCGTCCACCAGCTCCATCGTGAAGAACCATCGATCCCCGTCGTTCATGAGCTCGTGGAGCTCGACGAGATTGGGATGTGTCAGCCCGGTGAGGGCGCGAAACTCCTTCTTGAAGCGGTAGATCGCGGCGGGGTCGGCCTGCTTGAGAACCTTCAGGGCGACGGGCGCCCCGCGCTCGCGGTCGAAGGCCTCGTAGACGGTGCCGAAAGAGCCGGCGCCGAGGCAGCGCTGGATCGCAAACCGCTCCGTCCCCGCGAAGGTGTCGGCTTCGACGCTCAATTCTGCCTCGGGATGTCTCGGGGAAAAGGTAGTGCGCCCGGCGCCAAATGTCTTGGGAAAGCGTCCGGAATTGGTATTCTTTCCCAAGTCTCCGTGGGCCTGAGATTCGGTGACTGCCTCTTCGACCCGGAGAGCCGCCAGCTCTTCCGAGAGGGGACTCCCGTCCCGCTGTCGCCGAAGGCGTTTTCCCTCCTGCACGTCCTCCTGCAGGCCCGGCCGCGCGCGATGGCGAAGTCGGAGCTTCAGGAAATGCTCTGGCCGGACACGTTCGTGGTCGAGGCGAACGTCGCGAATCTCGTCGCCGAGCTGCGCGCGGGGATGGGGGAGAAAGGCCGCCGAGGCGGGTTTCTCAGGACCGTTCACGGGTTCGGCTACGCGTTTTCGGGCGAGACGATCGACGTGCCGGTGGCGGGTGCCCCCGGTCCCCCCGCCACGGCCGTCGCGCTCGTGCGGGACGGGCGGGCCATCCCCCTCGGGCCGGGGGAGACCGTCATCGGGCGCGACCCCTTCGCCACGGTGTTCGTGGACGACACGACGGTCTCGCGCCGGCACGCGCGCGTCATGGTCCGCGGCGGCGAGGCAGTCCTCGAGGACCTCGGGAGCAAGAACGGGACGAGCGTGAACGGCAAGGCGCTGGGCGGGAAATGCGCGCTCCGGCACGGGGACGCCGTCCTGCTCGGCTCGGTCCTCTTCACGGTCCGGTCGGCCGCAGGCGAGACGGCGACGATGCGGGACGCCCCGGCGTCCGTTTCCTAGTCGGGCTCGGCGCCTTCGCCGGCCACGTCCGGGGCGGCGCGCGCCGCGAGCTTCGCGCGGTGCCGGCGGATGAGGTGGAGGAGGACGAGATAGGTCAGAGCCCCTGCGATGAGCGACAGCGAGAACATCCCGACCGCCATCTGGACGCCGATCGCCTTCATCGTGGGGCCGGCGGCCGTCCAGAACGAGCGCCGGAACATCTCGTGCCACGGGAGGTGCGCGATCGCCTCGCGCCGCGCCCGCAGGAGGAACCGGCCGATCGGGATCGCGACGGCACCGACCGCCGGCAGCGTGAGCGGATTCACGACGAGCGTTCCGAGCAGAACGTCGACCTTGTTGAGCTTGAGGGCGAAGGCGAGCGCGAGCGCGATCGCCCAGTGGAGACCGAGGAGCGGCGTGAACGAGATCGCGACGCCGAGCGCGAACGAGGCGGCGACGACCTCGGGGGGCGAGTCGCTCCCGAGCATGTGCAGGAAACGCGCCTTGAACGCGTTCCTAGAGGTCAAAGTGGTCGAACCCGGCGTCGGTCAGGGGCGCCCGCCGCCCGTTGCGCACGAGCCGGACGCCCGCGCCGTCGTCGATCGTCCCGACGCGCCGGAGCGCGAAGCGCCCGGCGAGGTTCTCGACGGCCGCGACCTTCTTCTTCGGGACCGTGAAGAGGAGGCCGAAATCCTCGCCGCCGTAAAGCGCGGCCGCGAGGGGATCGAGACCCGCGAGCGGCCCGAGGTCCGCGAGGGCCGAGTCCACAGGGAGCTGGTCGGCCTCGACGGTCGCGCCGACGTCCGAGGCGCGGCAGAGGCGGTAGAGATCGCGGGCGAGGCCGTCGGAGACGTCGATCGCGGCCGATGCGAAAGAACCTGCCGCGAGGGTCGAGCCGAGCTCGAGCTGCGGCCGCGGATCGATCTGGTGGCGGATGAGACGTGCGACCTCCTGTGCGCGCGGCACGGGGACGCGCCGGCCCTTCGGGTCGAGCGCGACTCGCTCGGCCGAGAGGCGATAGCCTTTCTCGAGGAGCCTCAGACCCGCGGCCGCGGCCCCGAGCGTGCCCGACACGAAGAGAGCGTCCCCCGGTTCCGCGCCCCCGCGGGTGAGCGACGTCTCGGCCGCCCGGCCCATTGCCGTGACCGCGATGAAGAGCTTCTCGGAGGCGCTGAGGTCCCCGCCGACGACCGCGACGCCGTGCTCGGACGCCGCTTCCTTCACGCCGGCGGCAAGCGCGTCGAGCCATTCGGTCTTCGTGCGCCTCGGGAGGCCGAGCGCGAGGACGGCCCAGAGGGGCCTGGCCCCCATCGCGGCGAGATCCGAGAGGTTCACGTTCATCGCCTTGCGCCCGAGGCGGCGCGGGTCGGCGTCCCTGCGGAAGTCGTGGTCCTCGAGGAGCACGTCCGTCGTGACCGCGAGGCGATCGGGGGCGACGACGACGGCGGCGTCGTCGCCGATGCCGACCTTCACGTCCCGGCGCCGCGTCGCGAAGACCGAGGCGAGGCGGGCGACGATCGCGTCTTCGGGAGGCAGGATTCCCGACTTCTTCACGCGGCCGTTCTCCTCTTCGGTGCTTCCTTCCTCGAGGCCTTCGGCGGCCTCCCGGCGAGCGCCGCGGAGAGGACGTCGTCGACCTTGCCGGCGAAAACGAACTTGAGATCCCGCCGCAGCTCCTCCGGGATCTCGGCGAGGTCCCTCTTGTTCGCACGCGGGAGGATGACGGTGCCGATCCCGGCCCGGCGGGCGGCGAGGACCTTTTCCTTGACGCCCCCGATCGCGAGAACGTCTCCGCGGAGAGTGATCTCGCCCGTCATCGCGACGTCGCGGCGCACGCGCCGCCCGCCGAAAGCCGAGATCATCGCGCTGGCCATCGTGACACCCGCCGAGGGGCCGTCCTTCGGGATCGCGCCCTCCGGGACGTGAACGTGGACGTCGTGCGTGTCGAAGTAGTCGTCCGCGAGCCCGAGGCGGTCCGCGCGGGAACGCGCGAAGGTGAGGGCCGCCTGGGCGGATTCCTTCATGACGTCTCCGAGCTGACCCGTGAGCTGAAGCTTGCCCTTGCCACGCACGGCGCGCGCCTCGACGATGAGGACGTCGCCTCCGACGGCCGTCCACGCGAGGCCCGTCGCGGTGCCGACCTGGTCCGTCCGCAGAGCCTCGTCGCGCGTGAACTTCGGGATCCCGAGGAACGCCTTGACCTCTTTCGGCGTCACCGTGACGGGGCGTTTCTTCCCCGAGGCCCAGCGCACGGCGACCTTGCGGCAGCACGACCCAATCTCGCGCTCGAAGCTCCTGAGGCCCGCCTCGCGGGTGTAGCTCTCGACGATCGCTCGGAGCGCGTCGTCGCGGAACGTCACGGCGCCGTCGGAAAGGCCGTTCTCCCTGCGTTGCTTGGGAACCGTGTGCGTCCGGGCGATCGCGATTTTCTCCTCGAGGGTGTAGCCCGAGAGCCGGATGACTTCCATTCGGTCGAGGAAGGCCGGCTGAATCGTGTCGAGGACGTTGGCGGTCGTGATGAAGAGGACCCTCGAGAGGTCGTAGGTCACGCCGAGATAGTGGTCGCGGAACGTCCGGTTCTGCTCGGGGTCGAGGACCTCGAGGAGGGCCGACGACGGATCGCCGCGGAAGTCGGCGCCGATCTTGTCGACCTCGTCCAGGATGTAGACGGGGTTCGACGTCCCGGCCTGCGCGAGGCCCTGAATGATGCGGCCCGGCATCGCGCCTACGTACGTGCGGCGGTGGCCGCGGATCTCGGCCTCGTCGCGCACGCCGCCGAGGGAGAGGCGGAGGAACTTGCGGTCGAGCGCGCGTGCGATCGACCGGCCGAGCGACGTCTTCCCGACGCCGGGCGGGCCGACGAAGCACAGGATCGGGCCCTTCGAGTCGGGCGCGAGCTTGCGGACCGCGAGGAACTCGAGGATGCGCTGCTTGATCTTCTCGAGGTCGTAGTGGTCCTCGTCGAGGATCTTGCGCGCGCGCGACAGGTCGAGGCTGTCCGTCGACACGACGCCCCACGGGAGGTTCACGAGCCAGTCGAGGTACGTCCGGAGCATCGCGTTCTCGGCCGAGTCGGGGTTCCCGCGCTCGAGGCGTTTGACCTGCTTCTCGATCTCCTGGGCCGCCTCCTCCGGGATCTTCTTCTCGGCGATCTTCGCGCGGTAGGTCGCGATCTCCTCGGAGAGGTCTTCCGTCTCTCCGAGCTCCTGCTGGATCGTCTTGAGCTGCTGCCTGAGGAAGTACTCGCGCTGGCTCTTGTCGATTTCGCCCTTGGCGGCGCCCGAGATCTCCTGCTGGACGGTCAGGACACGGACCTCGCGGCGGAGGATTTCGAGGACCGTCCGCAGGCGCTCGACCGCCGGGATCGTCTCGAGGATCTTTTGGGCCTCTTCGATCTTGAGCTCGAGGTTCGAGGCCGCAAGGTCCGCGAGGCGCGAGGGCTCGTCGAGGCCCGCCGCGACGACCATGACCTCGGGCGAGATCGATTTGCCGAGGGAGACCGTCTTCTCGAGCGCCTCCTTCGCGCTCCTCACGAGCGCTTCGACCTCCTCGGGAGCGGGCGTCTGTGCCTCGGGCTCGGGGATGCGCGTGACCTTCGCGCGGAGCGCGGGAGTATCCGCGAGGATGGACTCGATCTTGACGCGCGAGAGGCCCTGCACGAGGAGCCGGATTCGCCCGTCCGGGAGCTTGAGCATCCGCATGACGGCCGCGGCCGTCCCGATCGTGAAGAGATCGGCGGCGACGGGTTCCTCGACCGAGGCGTCCTTCTGGGCCACGAGCAGGAGGACGCGCTGCTCGGCGAGCGCCGCGTCCACGGCCGCGATCGACTTCTCGCGCGACACGGAGAGCGGAACGATGACGTAGGGGAAGAGGACGACGTCCTTGAGCGGCAGAACCGGGAGGATGTCCGGGATCGCCACCTTGTCGCCCGCTCCGGGATCGACCGCGCTCATCAGCCCTTCTTGCCTTTCACGATCGGGATCGTCCGGCCCTTCCCGCCGGAGCGCTTCGGGACATCGAGCGTCAGGAGGCCGTCGCCGTAGGACGCGCGCGAGCCTTCCGGATCGGGGTCGTCCGGCAGCTCGAGAACACGCTCGAACGCGCCGGCCGCGCGCTCGACGCGCAGGAAGACGCCGTCCTCGCGGTCGGTCGGCCTGCGCGTCCCCCGCAGGGTGAGAACCCGCCCTCGGATGTCCACGGCGATTTCCTCGGGATTCGCGCCCGGGATCTCGAAGGTGAGCCTCCAGAGGCTGCCGTGGTCCACGACGTCGACGGGCGGGACGAGGGCGGGGCGCTCGGGCGGCTCGAGGCCGCCCGTGCGGACGAAGAAGCCGACGGGGATCTCGCGCCTCTTCATTTCGCCTTCCCTCCGGGAGCCCGGCCGAGCAGGGCCTTCAGTTCGTCCACGAAGTCGCCGAGGTCCTCGAAGCGCCGGTAGACCGACGCGAAGCGGACGTAGGCGACCTGGTCGAGGTCCTTGAGCTTCTCCATGATGCGGGTGCCCATCTCGACGGTCGTCATCTCGCGCGGCTCGCGCGCCGAGAGCTCGGCCTCGACCGCGTCGCAGATGTCCTCGAGCGCCTTCGTCTCGACGGGCCGCTTCTCGCAGGCCTTCATGAGGCCCCGGAGGAGCTTGTTGCGGTCGAAGGGCTCGCGGCGGCCGTCCTTCTTCACGACGAGGAGCGGAATCTCCTCGACGGTCTCGTAGGACGTGAACCGGCGCGAGCAGGCGTTGCACTCGCGCCGGCGCCGGATCACGGCGCCTTCGCGGCTCTCTCGCGAGTCGACGACCCGGTCGTCGCCCGCCCCGCAGTACGGACAGCGCATGCGACCCGAGCCTAGCAGGACCCGGGCGTCAGTTCCGCCCGAAAGGGAAGGGGATCACGTCGCCGTCTTCCGTGGCCTGCTCCGGCTCGACGGCGGTCGGCTTGTCGGCCCGCGCGCCGCGGCGGACGTCGATGAGGAGGTCGCACATCTCGCGGACGGCCCCGGCCCCGCCGGGCCGCGTCAGGC
>JBAUSZ010000070.1:0-4788 GCA_049581965.1 Thermoanaerobaculia bacterium
GGGGCGCCCAGTCGGCGGCGGTGAGCTTCTGCGAGTGGACTTCTGTCATCGGGATCCGTCCGAAGAGGATTTCTTAGAAGGTACGGTGGCCGGGTGCGCTGCGGCCCGCCCCTCTTCACCTTCGAAGAAACTCTTCTGCGCCGGTGCCGCCGCCCCACCACTTGCCGCAGCAGCCGCCGCCGCGTCGATCGCGTCTCGGTCTTCCTTTCTAAGAAAATCTCTCGGCATGTTCTGGGATGCCTGCAGCGTGCGGATCCAGGCGACGATCGCCCAGCGGTCTTCCGGAGTGATCTGGGAAGCGTAGCTGGACATCTGGCCGAAGCCGTTCGTCATGACGTCGAAGAAGTAGCCGACCCGTTCGTTGCGGAGGCGGTCGACGTGGAACGTGCTCGGGTTCTTGAAACCGCGCTGGACGATCATCCCCTGCCCGTTGCCCGTCCGGCCGTGGCAGGGCGAGCAGTAGACGTTGAAACGCTCCTGCCCTCGGAGGAGGAGCACCCGCGTGACGGGGACGGGCATGTCGAGGAGGAACTTTCCGTCCGGCCCCGTGCCCCGGTAGAGCGCAGCGTCCTCGCGGAGGAAGCCGCGAGCCACCGTGCCAAGGGGCAGGTTTCGCGCCGAGGTGCCGTCCGCGAACATCGTCGACTCGCGGAACGGCTTGATCTTCGCCTGCTGGTGCATGTCGTTGCGACAGGCCACGAGCGCGACCGAGAGGATGGCGGGCACGAGGCCGAGCGGAAGGCGCCGCATCAGTCCTCCACGTCCTGCACGTGGACGCCGCCGAGCGTTTCCATGAATCGGAAGGTGTCGCCTGCGCGGAATTTCGGGTCGCGCGCGAGGATCATGAGGAAATACCGGTCGCGCGAGGCGAGTTGGAAGCGATCCACGCCGAAGACCGGGTGGTACGGCATCGGAAGGCCGTTCAGGACGAGCATCCCGAGGACCGCGGCGATGCCGGCCCCGAGGATCGTGCACTCGAACGTGATCGGGATGAACGCGACCCAGCTGTTGAGCGGCCGCCCGCCGATGTTGAGCGGGTAGTCGACGGCCGCCGTCCAGAACTGGAGGAAGAAGCCGCCGAGGAACCCGAAGAGCCCGCCGAGGAGGACAAGGAGCGGGACCCGCGAGGGCCCGTGGCCGATGGCGTCGTTGAGCTCCTCGATCGGGTACGGCGTGTACGCCTCGATGACGACGTAGCCCTCCGCGCGCGCGCGGTGGACGGCCTGGACGAGGGCGGGCGCCCCCGCGAACTCCGTGATGACGCCGTAGAGGTGAGGGGGCAGGTTGCCGCCGGTCTCCCGCGGGCCGGGCACGCCGACTCCCGGGGCGACGTGGCGCGGGAAGAGGCGCGAAAAGAGGCTCACGCGCGCGCCTCCGCCTTCTTCGCGGGGTCGCCCTTGGCGATCGTCCGCATCTCGAAGATCGAGATGACGGGCAGGAACCGGATGAAGAGGAACATGAGCGAGAAGAAGAGGCCGAGCGATCCGACGTAGAAAGCCCAGTCCCACTTCGTCGGGGTGTACATGTCCCACGAGGACGGCAGGAAGTCGCGGTGGAGGCTCGTGACGACGATGACGAACCGTTCGAGCCACATGCCGATGTTCACGACGATCGAGATCACGAAGAGCAACCCGACCGAATCGCGCACCTTGCGGATCCAGAGGAGCTGCGGCGTCAGGATGTTGCAGAGGATCAGGAGGAACCAGATCGGGCCGTACGGGCCGAGGATCCGGTTGTGCATCATGTATTCCTCGAACGGGTTGCCGCTGTACCAGGCCATGAAGATCTCGATCGCGTAGCCGTAGGCGACGATGAGGCCCGTCGCGAGCATGATCTTCGCCATGTTCTGCAGGTGCCGCATCGTGATGAAGTCCTCGAGCCCGAACAGCTTGCGCAGCGGGATCGAGAGCGTCATGACCATCGCGAAGCCAGAGTAGATCGCGCCCGCGACGAAGTAGGGCGGGAAGATCGTCGCGTGCCAGCCCGGGATGATCCCGACCGCGAAGTCGAAGCTCACGACCGTGTGGACGGAGACGACGAGCGGCGTCGCGAGGCCCGCGAGGAGGAGGGACGCGACCTCGTAGTTGTGCCAGTGCCGCGCCGAGCCGCGCCAGCCCATCGCGAGCATCCCGTAGACGTGCTTGCCGACGAGGGACTTGCTCCGGTCGCGGAGCGTCGCGAGGTCGGGGATGAGGCCGACGAACCAGAAGAGCGCCGAGATCGTCGCGTACGTCGAGACCGCGAAGACGTCCCACATGAGGGGGCTGCGGAACTGAGGCCAGAGGCGCATCGTGTTCGGGTAGGGAAAGAGCCAGTACACGGCGAGCCACTGGCGGCCCGTGTGGAAGAGGACGAACGTGCCGGCCGCGGCGACCGCGAAGAGCGTCATCGCCTCGGCGAAGCGGTTGATCGACGTGCGCCACGTCTGGCGGAGGAGGAGCAGGATCGCCGAGATGAGCGTCCCGGCGTGGCCGATGCCGATCCACCACACGAAGTTCACGATCGCGAAGCCCCAGCCGACCGGGATGTTGATGCCCCAGATCCCGACACCGACGACGAGAAGCTTCGCCATCGCCATGAGGAGGAGCATGAGACCCGCGAACGAGACGCCGAACGCGAGGTACCACCACTTCGGCGTCTTGTTCAGGACGACGGCGCTGATCTTGTCCGTGACCGTCGCGGGCGTGTAGCCCGGGGCGATGACCGGAGGTCTCTCGACGGCGCTCACGAGCGGATCTCCGGATTCGGGTTCGTGAGCTTCGCGAGGTAGGTCGTCCGCGGTCGCGTGTTGAGCTCGGCGAGGAGCGGGTACTCGAGCGGCTCTTTCCGCATCTTCGCCGCCCGCGACGTCGGATCGTTCAGGTCTCCGAAGACGAGGGCCTCGGTCGGGCAAGCCTGCTGGCAGGCCGTCACGACCTCGCCGTCGCGGACGCGGCGGTTCTCCTTCTCGGCGTCCATCCGGGCGCGGTTCACGCGCTGGATGCAGTAGTTGCACTTCTCCATCACGCCGCGCTGGCGAACCGTGACGTTCGGGTTCGCGAGGAGCGTGAGGGACGGGAGGTGCTTGTCCTTGTTGTAGTCGTAGAAGTTGAACCGCCGCACCTTGTACGGACAGTTGTTCGAGCAGTACCGCGTCCCGATGCAGCGGTTGTAGGTCATCTCGTTGATGCCTTCGTCGCTGTGCGTCGTCGCGGCGACGGGGCAGACGACCTCGCACGGGGCCTTCTCGCAGTGCATGCACATGACGGGCTGGTTGTGCGCGGCGGGGTTCGCGGGCTCGCCCTCGTAGTAGCGGTCGATCCGGATCCACTGCATCTCGCGGCCGCGGCGGACCTGGTCCTTGCCGACCGTCGGGATGTTGTTCTCGGCCTGGCAGGCGACGACACAGGCGCTGCAGCCCGTGCAGGAGGACAGGTTCACGGCCAATGCCCACGCGTGGTGCTCGTATGGCCAGGAGGCATAGAGGGAGATCGCGGGGACCTCCTCCATCTTCTTTGCGAACTCCGGGTCCTTGCGGTACGTCTCGAACGTGCCCGTCCGCACGAGGTGGCGGCCTTCCATGTTGAAGTGGTGCTGTGTCGAGGCGAGCTCGGCCGTGCGGCCCGACTTCTTCAGGGTCGCGACGGCCGTCCAGGTCGCGGCGGACGTGCGCAGGCGGTAGGCGTCGACGCCGGCGTCGTTTCCGACACGGCCCGCGCGCGTGCGCCCGAAGCCGAGGTGGACGGTCACGACGCCGTCGGGCTGTCCCGGGAGGATCCAGATGGGGATCTCGATCTTGCGGCCGTTCGCCTCGATCTCGACGACGTCTTCGTTCTTCACGGCGAGGGCCTCGGCGCTCGCCGGCGAGAGGTGGGCGACGTTGTCCCATACGAGCTTCGTGAGAGGCCTCGGCATCTCCTGCAGCCATCCGCTGTTGGCGAAGCGCCCGTCGAAGACGCCGGGGTCGGGTCTGAGGACGAGCTCGAAGGCCCCCGCCGGAGCGGCGGCTTCGGCGGGAGCGGACACGTCCTTGCGCGGCGCGAGGCTCTTCGGGGCGAGAGCGGTCCCCGCGACGATCCCGTCGTGGAGCGCCTTGCGCCAGAAGGTCTCGAACCCATCCGGATGGCGCTTCTGCCACGTCGCCCTCACGATGTCGCCGCCCCTCGCGGCAGGCTGACCGAGGACGGCCGCGAGGACCTCGTGGGCCGACTTGCCTTCGTAGAGGGGCTCGACGAGGGGCTGGGCGATCGAGGCGGTGCCGTCGAAGGCTCGGGCGTCCGTCCAGGACTCGAGCGGGTGAGCCTCGTTGAGATGCCAGGTGCAGTACGCGCTCGTCTCGTCGTCGTAGAGGGAGAGGTGCGCGCGGAACGCAGCCTTCTGGATCACCTCGGAGAAGGCGAGGTCGGCCGGCGCGTCGAAGACGGGGTTCCCGCCGACGACGAGCAGGGTGTCGACCGTACCGGCCTTCAGGTCGGCGGCGAGCTCACGGATCGATGCGAGCTGGTCGACGGGTTCGGCCTCGACCGGGTCCGTGAGGAGGACCGTCGTCCCGAGCGCGCCGAGGGCCCCGTTGATCGCGTGGCAGAGGGCGTGGACCTCGGCCGGTGCGTATTCGCCCGCGACGACGAGACCGCCGGAGCCGGCCGCGAGGAGGTCGGCCGCGACTGGGGCGAGCCACGGGAAGCGCGGCGCTGTGTTCTTGCCCGACACGGCCGCCAGGAAGGCGGCGGCGACGGCGGAGACCTCGGACGGCTTCACGGAGAAGCGGTGGTCCGCGAGGGTCGAGGAGGCTGTCGGCGTCGACTCGAC
>JBAUSZ010000071.1:0-11085 GCA_049581965.1 Thermoanaerobaculia bacterium
AGCCTGACCGGCGGTCACCCGGAGGGTGAATTTCGGTCGACGTGTGCGCTCACGGAAAAATCGTTTCGGCCGACGCCCTGGTCTGCGCGCGACAACCCCCGCCGCAATTCCCATTGCGCCCCTACACAGTCATCCACAAAGAGAAAAAGAACCAAAAAGAGAAAGGCGGCGGCTACGGCTGCTCTTCTCTGAGATCATCCCCGCGGTGGTCCCTTCCTCGTGGCCAGCCCCTGGTCCCTTCCTCGTGGAAAGCGACAGCCCCGCGGCCGGCGCCACCAGCCCCTCTCGCCGGAGCCGCCGGGGGCGCTGTCTCTCCGGTCGTGCTCTTCGAGCGCGTCCGTCGAGACGAGCTCACCCGCTCGCCGAGTTCGTAGCGGGCGCGGCGCGTGCGCGAGGGTGCGCCCGCCGCACGCTTGCCCTCGCACGCGACGTGCCCAGCGGGCCGAGTAGCGATCACTGCTCCGCCGTTCGGAGCAGGCCTCTCTTTCGAAGCGACCGCTCCGCGTCCTCCGGCTTTTCCGCGATCAGCTTCCGGACCACTTTTTCATCGATCGCTCTTGACCCGAGGGCGCGGTTGGCACGGAGCAACGTTGTCGCAATCTCCGCCCATCGGTGGTAGCCGTCATCGTAGGGCGTGATCTCTTTAGAGCGGACGGGCTCCCAGTCCTCGTCCAGCGCAGGCAGTGCGTCTCGTCGGTTCTTCACTACGAGTCTCAACAGCGCCTCGCGTGTACGGCGTTCGGCGATCAGCCGTTGCTGGGTACGTGCAGTGATATCGTTGCCGGTGTCCTGCCTGACGATCTCTAGGTAGCCGCCGATCCAGTCGCGCGAGCGCCGTGCACGGGCGAGCGGAAGGTACTCCTGATCGATCGCCTCCTCGAGGTCCCTTGCCCCTCGGTCCATTCCCTTGCGCTGCTGAAGCGCCAGGTCGATCGGCAAGACGAGGTCGTCCAACTCCTCTTGGAGGGCGTAAATGGACGCCGTCTGCCAAGTGAATCCCACTCGCTCACCATCGATGTTTCTCTCGGTGCCCTTCTCGTGCCTGATCGCGTACTCATAGAGGTCGTGACGCTCTCTAGCCGACAGATTCCAGAGGGTAATTCCCTCGCGGGCGGCGGCCGTCACAAAGTCTGGCCTGTTCTCGAAATAGGTTCCCTTCACCGAAAGCAAACCGATCTCCCGCAAGAGTGGCGCAAGCGAGCGTGGATCAAAGAGACGACGGCGCCAAAACTGCTGAATGTGTTGGTCCATCTCCAAGAACACATAAAGATTCCCACTCCGGATGCCCTCGCGTACCAGCGCGACCACGCGATCCTGCCGCGGGCCTCCCGGCCGCCATAGTTCGTCCTCGAAGAGGAGCTTGATCTCCGACTTCTCCACTTCGTTCAGCTCGCGCGGCTCCGTGGCACGTAGTCTCTGAGGGCAGACCGCGATCAGGGATAGAAGGAGAAGCATTCCGGGGCGTCGCTTCATTACTGACTCCTGATCTTGAAATAGACGGGCCCCACGCCAGCGCCGCAGAAGGGAAGCGGGGTACCGCTCCCGTCACCCGCGATGCTTGGGGCGTACCCGATCACTGAAAAGACGTTTAGACCCGGTACCAGGACTACATTGAAAAACGCTGCCCCGCCGTCACCGGTTACGCCGATTGCAGAGTCGGACGGACCCTTCACTGTATCAACGACCTGGGCCCCAGCGCTCGGCGTTTCTTGTTCACCGGGGATGGCAGCCGTCTCGCGCCTTGCAGTTACGAGAACACTCCATGTGCTTCTCGAAATGCCGGTCTGAAGGTCCGGCCAGGATAAACTCGATCGTCCCCAGATGCTTATGGGATCCAGCGTCGTGAGCTCGATGACCGGCACGCCCGCCGCATTGATCGTGGCCGTCCACCCGCCTTGCTGGATTTCAGGGGGACCGATGCAACCGTTGTCAGGCGTGAGCGCGGAGTTCGCGTAGCGCTTTTCCCATCGGATGGCGTCGCGCTCCCGCGCATCGCTCCGGATGAGCTGACTCGTGTCCGGCACCGATGGCCCGGCGAAATCGAATTCCGTATTCAGACCATTCGGTCGACGCGTACTGTGCGAATCCAGGATGCTGTAGGCCTCGGTGTCTATCCCTACGGAATCGGGAATGCCATCGGGGCCACCGGGGTCCGAATCCGGCAGCGTATTTTGCCAGCAGTGCCGAGCCTCATGCGCGATCAACGCTCTCGTCCGGTGTGTCTCGGTCACATTGAAGCCGTGGTAGAGAACCGGCCCGAACGCCGAATCGAATCGTGTCTCGTCACCCGTGAACTTGGTGACCTCCAATTGCACGATGCGCTGCGGACGTATCACGTAGGCCAAGACGGCCCCGGTGCCGAAGCCGTCGGTCGGTGGCGACACGTCGTTGACAGCCGAGCCGACCTCGGCGGCGATCGGATCTGGGCTTTGCCTCATGTCGGCGATGACGTCCCAGGCTTCTGCCTCTAGCCAGTCGGGAAGTGGGTTAATGCCATCCTTTATAAAACGCGGCGTGGCGTCTGTGCTAAGGAGCTCATATCTCCCTTGATCCGCCCACTGCGGCACGTGGAAAATATCGGATTCTTCCAGGGCGCGGCTGCTTCCAATCGTCGGCTGGGCGAGCACCCAAGCATCCCAACCGACCCTTTGGACATTTGCACTGTTTTTCCGGGGCCCAGCGAGACTATAGAGATCGATTGGAAGAGTCGCGCCGTGATCGGCGAGGGGTAGTGCGAGGAATTCGCCTGGTCTGGGTCCTGACGGTGTCGCGTTGGCTTCACGAAGAAACGTTGCAAGGCCCTTCTCGCCGCCGTAGGAGAGCCGCTTTGCCTGCTCGAGCGTGTCATTCTGCTTTTCGAAGAGACTAACGTAACCTTTCGCATCAGTGTCGATTGTCAGTCCGTCGGGAAGAGTTGCTACGATGCGTACCCAGCACTTCTCCACGTAGAGTGAGTGGCTCGGGTCCGTCGGATCAAGGTACTTAACCACGCGTACGACCTGGTTGCTTGTGATCGGCTGCGGCAGATGATTCTCGTCGAGGAACTCGATCTTCAACTTCCTGGGTACGGCGGTAAGGGCAGTGGCGTCCGGCTTCCCGGCGGTGTTGCCTGCAAGAATCACCGCGACAATGCCCTCCCCAGACGGCACCGGCAGGGGCCCCGTGACGAAGGGACGTTGCGCCCGTAACGAAGGTGGCGCTGGCGGCGGCTCCAGCGTCGCCTGACCGAGATAGACGGCGCTGGACCCTACGCGCGAGAGCGTGATTGGTTGTGCAGCGCTAAATATGCTGTTGTCCTCACGGCGCGTGTCGATGGTCGCCGCGATGGAAGATCCCGCCGAGCTAGAGGCCGTGTAGCGCACGTAAACGGTCGTTGGCTCTGTTACAACAAGGTCAGGATTGATCCTTTGGAAGTTGGAATCGAGGATCTCGGCCGCCTGCACGACGCACAAAGCGAAAGCGCCTTTGAATTCGCCCTTATAAAGGGTTAGCCCGTCGCCGCTCGTGTAACCGAAAGACCTCGTGCTGACGGAGTTAGCGATTAAGGGAAGAAACGCCGGAGGCCTCCTGCAGCGGTCTGGAGCCGAAGGCGATTCCGGGGCGTTCGAGGGCATCTTCGGGGCGTCTCCAAAGGCCAGTCTAGTCCTCCGATGACTCGTCGTCCGGCACTTCTTTCTCTCTCGGATGCGCGCGCCGGAGCGCGCGTCTTAAGTGCGTGGTCGTGAGCTTCAGGTAGATGGCCGTCGTCTCGATCGAGCCGTGGCCGAGGAGCTTCTTGATGGAGACGAGGTCGGCCCCGCCTTCGAGAAGGTGCAGCGCGCAGGCGTGGCGGATCGAGTGGAAGCCCATGCTTTCTTGGAGTCCCGCGCGAGAGAAGAGTTCCCGAAAGTGATGGAGCAGGCTCGTGCCCCTGAGCGGACGCTCGCCTTTGATGTCGAGGAAGAGGCGCGGCGAGGGATGCGGAGGCCGCCGCGAGAGGTACGTAGCGACCCAGTGCGCGGCCTTCTCAGTGATGGGCACGACGCGATCCTTCTTCCCTTTGCCGTCGCGGATGAAGGCGGTTCTCTCTTCGAGATTCACGTCGCGAGTTTCGAGAGCGATCAGCTCGTGCCTTCTCAGGCCCGAGCCGTAAAGCAGCTCGAGGATGGCGCGATCGCGGACGCCGGCGTCAGTCGTCGTGTCGGGGATCTCGAGGAGCCGCGCCATTTCCTTCCAGCTCGGGACGTAGCGCGGGATCCGGTCTTCTGAGATCGACGGAAGCCTTTCGGCGGGGTCGACGAGGAGAAGACCGCGGCGCGAGAGATCTCCGAAGAAAAGACGGAAGGCCGAGGCGTAAGCGCTGACGGTGCCGCCCGCGAGGCCGCGCTCACGAAGCGCCGCGATGACGCCGAGGAGATCTTCCGTCGTCACGGCCGTGACGGGGATGGGGCGCCACCAGGCGATGCCGAGGCGCTTCCTGACGGCTTCGAGAAGAAGAGCGAGCGCCCTTCGGTTTCCGACGACCTGCCTCGGGGTGATTCGCTCGGCGTATCGGCGCGCGAGAAACGACTCGATCAAGGAAGCGAGGTCTCCGAGACCGTCGTCACTCGGCATCAGCCGTCTTCAAAGACGCCTTCCTGCTCTCTCGGATGGCAGCGCTTCAAGACCTTCTTCAGGTCGGCCGTGTCGACCCTCGTGTAGATCTCGGTCGTCTTCAGGGAGCTGTGGCCGAGGAGCCTTTGGATGTGGCGGATGTCGGCGTGACCTTTCAGAAGGTGCGTCGCGAAAGCGTGGCGCAGCGAGTGGGCGCTGACGTGCTTTTTCAGGTGCGCCCGCTTCTCGGCCGAGGCGACGAGGTCCTTCAGAGCATCGCCCGTCATCGGCCGGCCGAATTGATTCACGAAGAGCTGCGGCGCGGTGCTCGACCAGGCGGCGAGAAGGGGCGGTCCCATCTCGTAGCGCTTCCTCTGCATGTACGTGCCGCCGGCTTTCGCGCGAGCACGCAGAGGGCGTGGCGACGTCGCTCCCTTCGGCGGTGGCGCTTTTCTTCTCAGGACGAGGTACGCGAGGAGCGCCTCTCTCGCTTTTTCGCCCACCGGGATGATGCGGTCCTTGCCGCCCTTGCCGTGACGGATGAGGAGGATTCGTCTTTCGGCGTCGAAGTCGGTGAGGAGGAGATTGCAGAGCTCGGACGTCCTGAGCCCCGTGCCGTAGAGCAGCTCGAGGATGGCCTGGTCGCGCACGGCAAGAGGGCGCTTCCTGCCTTTCGTCGAGAGGAGCCGTCTCATCTCCATCACGCTCGGGACGTTTCTCGGCAGGTGCCGCGGGACGCGCGGGGGCTTGAGGTGACGTGCGGGATTCAGAAGCAGGACGTCCGACGTCGTCAGGAATTCGAAGAAGCGCCGGATGGCAGAGACGTGACAGGCGACCGTCGTGGCCGAAAGAAGATGCGAGCCTTCGGCCGCTTCGCGGCGCTCTTCGATCCTCGCGCTGACCTTCCCGCCCGAGGGGCCGCGCGCCTTTCTCTCCCTCGTCATGAGGAGGTCTCGGTAGGCGAGGAGATGGCTCGGGGTGACGTCGGCGATCGCGGCGACGGGCGGCTGAGCTTCGTTGACGAGGTAGGAGAAACACGGGCGCAGCTGGGCGCGGTAAGACGTGAGGGAGCCCGGCGAGCCGCCTTCTCCGAGCTTGCTCCTCGCGAAGCGCTCGAGAAGATCCTGCAGCTCGGAGCGAAAGACAAGAGAGCGATTAGGGGAAGAAGCTTCAGCGCTCTCTGACGGTGCGACGGTGACGGTGCCGTTGCGCCTCTCAAGCTTCCCCTGTTCCAGTGTTCCAGTCGGGTTAAGTCGTGTCGGCTCTGTCAGAAACGTGGAAGTGGGACCCTTTCTTCCACTCTGTTCCACTCGTTCCACTTTCAGGACCTCACCGGCGCCGTTTGATGGGCGAGTTTTCGGCCCAGCTCTTCGGGCGAGAGGAGCCCGAGGACGCGCGTCCGCTCGCTCTCGGCGCCTTCGACGAGCTGGTACGCGCTCGTCGTTCCGCGCGCGCCTCGCGTCACGGTGAGGTATTCCAGCTCCTCCAGTTCCCGGAAGAGGGCCTT
This sequence comes from Thermoanaerobaculia bacterium, assembly GCA_049581965.1. Lineage (GTDB taxonomy): Bacteria > Acidobacteriota > Thermoanaerobaculia > UBA5066 > UBA5066 > Fen-183. The sequence continues at coordinate 6,080 of JBAUSZ010000071.1, forward strand.
GACGCGGTAGTTGGGGAGGCGCGAGGCCTCGCGGATCTCGCGCCGTGTGAAGACGACCTGACGCGCGTCGAGAGCCTTGTCTTTCGTCGCGCTCTCGACATGATTCCTGATGCCGTCGTAAAGCTCGCGCGCCGCGCGCGAGAGATCCTGGAAAGTGTCCGAGAGAAGCTCTTTCGAGAGTGCGTGGGCCGCCGCGTAGTCGTCGAGCGTCGCTTCGATCGCCAGCGTCTCGACTTCGGTTTCGATGACCTCCTCGAGCGGCATCTCGACGCGCTCGCCCGTCTTCACGTCGAGAAGCGGGCGCTGGTATTGGTGGAGAAAAGCCAGGACCTCGATGAGATGCAGGAAGCGCAGGTTGTCGCGGCGAGTCCGGATCCAGGCCGACGGAAACTCGATGGCTTCCGCGTACGGGATGACGACGGGGAGGGCCTTCAGGAGCCGCTGGGCGTTCTTGTGGAGGGCGACGAGCCCGTAGCGACTCGTCCTCTCGCGCTGTCCTTCGACGGTCTTCGCCCGCCTCTGCGCGTCCTGAATGCGGCGCGTCTGCCCGGCGCTCTCGTCGAGGTGGATCTCGAAACAGCGGGTGGAGTTCTCGACGTTGATGACGCTCTCGGTCGTCGTCTCGAGAAATGCCGCGGGCCCGAAGATCTCGAAGACCTTCGTCTCGATCCTTCCCGTCGAGGGGTCCTTGATCGGGACGGCGAGCGTGAGCTTCTTTTTCGACTGAAGAGACCGGATCGAGTAGTCCGCTTCCATCGAGCCGGCGCGCTCCTCGATCGAGACGAATTTCCGTCTCAGCGCGTCCTTCGGCATGTAGTAGAGGGCCTGAGGGGAGAGGCGGCTGATGGCGAGGAGGTCTTCTTCGGGCGTGATCGCTTCGAGGGCTTCGGCCAGGCCGCTCTTTCCGGAGCCCGAGGTCGAGAGGATGACCATCGAGAGGGCCGCGTCGAGCTTTCGGCTGATCGAGACGAGGTAGCCGATCTTCTTGTTCGTGTCCTCGCCCACGTAGCCGAGCGCCTCGATGCCTTCTGCGATGCGGTCGAGGAGCCGCGCATCGCGGAGAAATGTGAGCGCCTGCCGCTTCTCCTCCTCGGTCATCGCAATCGACACCGCGCCTCTCGTCTCGATGCCGCGGCGCCTCTCGTCGCCGAGGTCCGCGATCTTCAGGAGGTCGCCTTCGAGCGCACGCTGAAGAGAAAGCCGCGCCTCGTCGGCGAGCGTCGCGGCCGGTGCTGACGCGGCTCTTCTCGCGAAGCTCTCCCTCGCCCTGGCCGAGACGAGGTCGAGCGCGTCGAGGAAGCTCGGCGCGTCGATCGCCTCACCGAGCCGCACGCGCACCGTGGCTCTGAGGTGCGAGGGCGAGCAGCCTTCCGTCCACACGACGCGCCAGAGGCGATCGCCGGAGGTCAGCGTGAGGACCTCGCCGAGGAGCTGGTCGTGCGCGCTCGACGCCTCCGGTGCCGCGGCGGCCGTCTGCTTTTCTTCTTTAACCGCAGGCTCGACCGGCGCGACTTCGACAGCAGGAGCGGCGATTAAGGGAAGAGGATTAACTGCTTCGCTCACGGCCACGGGCGCGAGCAGCTTCATGACGATCTCGCGCGTCTTCCGTGGGCCTTCTTTGACGAGAAGCTCGTTCGGATCCTTCTCGGGCCACTCGATCGCGCGTGCTTTCACCCCGAGCGCTTCGAAGGCCGCGAGGATCTGAGGCGCGGCCCTTTTGCCCGCTTCGTCGGCATCGAGTGCGACGACGACGCTCGTGACGCCGCAGCGCTTCACCAGCTCCTTGTGGTCATCGGTCAGGCCGCTCACGCCATAGAGCGGGATCGCGTTGCCGACGCCGGCTTCGACGAGAGACAGCGCGTCGATCACCGATTCGACGACGAGGATCTCTTTCTTCGAGCGGGCTGCGTTCCAGTTGAAGAGGCCGCGGCGAGGACCGGGGAGAAACATGTGATGCGGCTCGACCGTTTCGACGATCGCCCTTCCGTAGAGCCCCACGGGGAGCTGGTTGAAGGCCACGAGCGGGAAGACGATGCGGCCCTTCATCCGTTCCTTGCCGCCAGTCGTGAGGATCCCCAGCTCGACGAGGAGCCTTCGCGTCCCGCTGCTTTCGTCCGTGCCGGCCAGATCCTCGATCGAGCCCGACGAGTAGCCGAGCTTGAAGGCGCGCCAGAGCGCCCGCGTCCTGAGCCCTCGCGCTTCGAGGTATTCCTGCGCCGGCCGCTGCTGGGCCAGCTCTGACGTGAGCTTTTCGACGACGCGAGAGAAAAGCTCCATCCGAGGGGCGCGGCTCGTGGGCGTCATGACGGTCGCGGCCGTCGGACGAGAGGATGCGGCGCCGTTGCCGTTCGTGCGACGCCGCGGGGGTGGGATCTCGTTTCGGACTTCACCGCCGAGCCTCTTGAAGGTCTCGCGGAAATCCACGCCCCAGAGCTTCATCGCGAAAGCGAAGAGGTCCCCGCCCGACGAGCCCTTGCCCCCTCCGGCGTTGCCGTTGGCGCGGCAGGCCCCGAGGCAGTTCCAGATCTGCTTTCGCGGATCGACGACGAGTGACGGCGTCTTGTCCGGCGTGTGGAAGGGGCAGCGGCCGACGAAGTACGTCCCCTTCTTCATCAGCTCGACGCCCGAGGACGACACGAAGGCCGAAAGCTCGTGCCTTCCTTTCAGCTCGTCGATGTCGGCTTTCGAGATCAGCACGTGAAAACCTCGTTCCTCCCCGGAGCTGTCAAGTGAGATTCTCTATTACATCTTTCTATAATTTACTTTATTACAGAGTTATTCTAGAATGCAAGCGCCCGGTGGCCGAGGTGCCGGCCTGGAAAAACCGGCTCGAAACTCCGGGCGTGGCGAAGGACTCTTCGAGAAGGAAAAGGTCGATGTTCGCGAGACTCTTCGGCCCGAGGCTGCGCGCCCTGCGCGAGGAGCGGGGCTTCACCCAGCGCGAGTTCGCGGGGCGCATCGGCGCCACAGTGCCCCAGGTGTCACGCTACGAGCGCGGTCAGGCCCTCCCCGCAGCCGAGACCCTCGTGGCGATCGCCGGCGTGCTCGCGGTCGACTTCAACACGCTCCTCGGGGTCGACACTTCGCTTCCCCCGGCCCCTCCCATTCACGATCTGCCAGTCCTCGAGCGTTTCCAGGAGATCCAGAAACTCGGCAAGCTGGACCGTGACGCAGTTATTCGAATCATCGATGCCGTGATCAAGAGTCACGAGCACGAGTCGATCGAGACCAAACACCCGAGGCCGCGCGCCGCGCGGGCATGATCCTCGTTCGCCCGTGACCGACCTCCAGCGCGAATTCGCTGACTACATGGCTCTGGCCAAGGAAATGCACGAGGACGTGCAGGCCAGTCTCCACCTCTTCATCTCTACCAACAAGTCGGCGTTCGCGCGCCGTACCTACGTCCGCACGTTCTTCTCGGACGTAGAAGCCTACGTGAATCGAATGAAGCGCCTCCTGGTCTCACAGGAGCTGGTCCACATCAGTCCCTTGACCGCCCTCGAGAAGTCGGCCCTGCTGGAGGAGGGCTACGACATCACCGACCAGGGTGAGGTTCAGGCGCGATATGACCGCTACATCTCGACCGATCGCAGCATGCGCCTGCTGTTCCGCGCCGCAGCCAAGTGCTACAAGCTCCCGTACGAGCTACCCGTGGGCGTCCGCGGTTGGCAGGCCTTTAGGGCGGCGCTCAAAGTGCGCCACCGCATCACACACCCCAAGGCTGCCGTCGATCTTCAGGTCAGCGATAGCGACATCGATGACGTTCAGGCGGCGCATAAATGGTTCATCGAGGTTGCCCAGGAGCTTCAAAACGGGATCGTCAGGAAGCTCACGGGTCAGGATCCGTGAGGGCGCCTGAGGGGAAGATCCGGAAGATCGTAGGATGAGAGCAATGCTCCCGGCGACACCCCTGATCTCCGTCTCCCTCGACCTGGCGGGCTCGACACAGGCCAAGGCGACCATCCTGCGCACCAGCACCACCGACCCGGATAACGTGGCCGACTGCTATGCACGCATCTTCAGTCAGTTCTTCCACCACGAGGCGAGCTTCTACCTCTGCTTGGTTTCGGGCGGCATCCCTGTTGACGATATCTTTCTCGTGAAGACGATCGGCGACGAAGTCTGGGTCGTCGTCACCGCCCCACCGGATGGAATCGTCCCCCGCATCCTCGCCGTGATCAGCGCCTGCCTTCTCGTCGTGTCGAAGGTCGTGGAGGTGTTGTGCTTCGAGCGAAAGCTGAGCGAGGAAGAGGAGCTCACCGACCCGGATTCCCTCGGGCTAAAACGGGAGCGCATCAAGCTTGACATCAAAGCATTCGCGGACCTCATCGAGAAGCCTTACGAGGTCAACGCACTTCGGCAGGAGGCCTTCCAGAAAAGCCTTGGGGACTTCCAGCTCTCTCATGGTGATCCACGGGCGGTTCTTGAGCGGCTCGGAGGATTCGGGCTAGGTATGCTCGGCGGTACTCGAGCGTCCGTTTCCCATCGCACGGATTTCATTGGGTTCGAGGTCGACCGGTTTTTCCGCTGCACGAAGTTCGCCGAGCCTGGCCAGCTGAAGATCGGGCGGGCCCTCGCCGAAGTGCTTCCCCTCGCCGAAGGGCACACCCTTCCCCGGTGTGACGATGCGCCAAGCGACGTCACGTTCGCCGTTTCAAAGACAGCGTTGCGCACACTGCGCCTGACTCGGGAGTGCCTCAGGAGGGACGATCTGAAGGGAATCGGCCAGGGCTACGCGATTTTCCGCGTCGAGGATCCTTCCGTACCCACCGGCTTCTAAAAACTACCCGACCCAAGTTCCCTCTCTGACTCCCGCGACGTCACGCCGCTCGCTATAGCTCGCGCGCGACCACCTGCGCCGCGTGACTGCCCGCGTACTCGGTCGTCGCGCGCTCGCGCGAAGCGGCGCGCCGCGCTACCGGCTCTCGACTCCGGTGAGCTGATCGCTTCCTCCAGCTCCGAAGAGCACCGCCCCCGCGGCCGCGAGCTTCGGCCCGCCACGTGAT
>JBAUSZ010000072.1:0-12283 GCA_049581965.1 Thermoanaerobaculia bacterium
AGGTGGCGCAGCGCGTGGCCGACGTCCGCGGGCGGATCGCGGAGGCAGCGCGGCGTGCGGGCCGTGACCCATCGTCCGTCACCCTCGTCGCGGTGGGCAAGACGCATCCGCTCGACGACCTCCTGGCCGCACACGCCGCCGGCGTCGCCGCGTTCGGCGAGAATCGCGTTCAGGAAGCCGAGACGAAGTTCCCGTTCCTGCCGCCTCTCGTCGAGACCCACCTCATCGGCCCGATCCAGTCCAACAAGGCGAATCGAGCCGCAAAGATCGCGACGGCCGTCGAGACGATCGACTCGGCGGATCTCGCGTGCCGCCTCGACCGTGCGGCGGCGGCTCTCGGACGGCGCCTCGGCGCGTGGATCCAGGTACGGCTCGGCGGGGAGCTCACGAAGTCGGGCGTCGAGCCTGGGGACGCCGCCGCCCTCGCGGCCCGCGTGCAGACGCTTGGGGCACTCGACCTCCGGGGCCTCATGACGATCCCGCCGCCGGGCGACACTCGTCCGCACTTCGCGGCCCTCCGGACCCTCGCAGAGTCGCTCGGCCTCGCCGGGCTCTCGATGGGAATGAGCGACGACTTCGAGGCGGCGATCGAGGAAGGGGCGACACATGTCCGGATCGGATCGGCGATCTTCGGGGCGCGGGAGAGTAAGAGAGAGAATTCCTAGAGGGCGAAGAGGGCGGCGGAACCGCCATCTTGCTTCGAGCGCGTTCGCGGCTTGATAGTCTGACGCGGATGAGGGCCACGTACGCGACGCGCTTCTCCGTGCCCCCGGGCTGGCGCCGCATTCCGCCCGTGACGCGTGCGCTTCTCGCTCTCGTCGGGGTGGGCTACCTTCTGACGCTCGCCTGGCCGGTTGCGGGGGCGTGGCTCGCGCTCGCACCGGGCCCGGTGTTCGCGGGCCAAGTCTGGAGGCTTCTGACGTACGCCGCCGTCAACGTTTCGATCGGTGGCGTTCTCTTCGGCCTGCTTCTCTTCTGGAGCCTCGGGAGCGAACAGGAACCGCGCTGGGGGTCCCGGCGATTCGCGGCGTTCCTCGCCGCCTCGACGCTTCTCGCGGGATGCCTCGGCCTCTTCGTCGGGGGCGGCGTCGGCCTCTCGCCGACGCTCCTCGCGCTGATCTTCGCGTGGATGCTCGAGGGGCCCTCGCAGAAGCTCCTTTTCTTCGGCGCCTTCCCGATGACGCGCCTCGCTTTCGCGGCGATTGCGTTCGTCCTCGTCGTCTTCGGCGAGCTCGAAAGCACGCGTTCTCTGCCGCGCCTCCTTTTCGTCCTCGGAGGCCTGCCGGTGGCCTGGCTCTTCGTACGCGGGCCGCGCGGCAGCCCGCGTCTCCCGCGGCTCAGAAACCCTTTCCTCAGGCGGCGCTTCACGGTGGTGGACTCGGACCCCGCTCACCGCGTGCATTGAGTTGACCACAAAGGGTTTATAATCGACTCATGAGGCCCACGATCAGTTCTCTCGAGATCCGCAAGCGGCAGTTTCCCAAGCGCTTCCGCGGGATCGACCCGGCCGAGGTCACACAGTTTCTCGAGGCCCTCGCCGAAGACTTCGAGGAGATGTCGCGCGAGCTCGACGAGCTCGCCCGCGAGAACGTCCGCGTCCGGGACGAGAACGCGCGCCACCGCGAGACCGAGGCCACCCTCAAGGAGACGCTCCTTCTCGCCCAGCGCTCCGCCGACAGTCTCCGCGAGACGACCGAGAGGGACGCGGGCCGCATTCTCGGCGAGGCCGAGACGAAGGCCGAGAAGATGATCCAGCAAGCCCTGGACCGCATGGCCGAGACGGAAAAGAAGATCCGCGAGCTTCGGATGGAGCGCCGCAACTTCCACATCAAGCTCCAGGGAATGCTCGATCTCTTCCAGCAGGTCCTGAACTTCGACAAGAGAGAGGACGAGATGGAAGCCTCGGTCTCGGTCCACCGCCCGAAGCGGCGCGACGGAGAGGCCGGCTGACCGACACCCTCTCCGTCCGGCGCCTCGCGGAGCTCGCGACGCCGGAGGGGACCGCGGCCCGCAGCGGCGCTTCCCAGGGCGCGATCCGGCGCGTGAAGGGCGCCGCGCTGCGGTTCGAGAGCGGGCGTCTCGCGTTTGCGGGACCCGACGCGGACTTCGTCCGGCTCTACGGCGAGGCACCGGCGCCCGGCGAGACGGTCCTCGACGGGAGCGGAAAGACCGCCGTTCCCGGCTTCGTCGACGCGCACACGCACCTCCCCTGGGAAGGTTTCCGCGAGGGCGAGTTCAACCGCCGCCTCAAGGGGGAAACATACGCGGACATCTCTGCAAAAGGGGGAGGCATCGTCGCGACCGTCGCCGCCACGCGCGCGGCCACCGAGGAGAGGCTCGCCGCGAACGTTCGTGCGCGCCTCGACCGGATGCTCGTGCACGGCACGACCTTCTGTGAGGCCAAGACGGGCTACGGCCTGGACCTGCCGAACGAGACGAAACAGCTCAAGGCGCTTCTCGCGGGCGCGAAGGGCCACGCGGTCGGCGTCGCGGCCACGGCGCTTCCGGCGCACGAGCTGCCGCCCGAGCGGCGGGGATCTCCTGCCCTGCGCGCGCGGTTCCTCGCGGAGTGCCGCGAGGAGATCCTCCCGGCGCTCGCGGAGCTCGGGGCGCGCTTCGTGGACGTCTTCTGCGAGGAGGGCGTCTTTTCGCTCGACGAGTCGGCCGGGATCCTCGTGGCGGGCCGTGCCCTCGGGCTCGTCCCGCGCATCCATGCGGACGAGCTCACGCCGTCGGGTGGAGCGTCGCTCGCAGCGCGCCTCTCGGCGGCCTCGGCGGATCACCTTCTCTACGTGACGGACGCGGGGATCGAGGACATGGCGAAGGCGGGCGTGATCGCGACGCTGCTCCCGGGCACGTCCGTGTTCCTGCGGATGGACCGCTATGCGCCCGCGCGGAAGATGGTATCCGCCGGCGTCGCCGTGGCATTGGGGACCGACTGCAATCCCGGTTCGTCGTATACGGAATCGCTCGGGGCCGTCGCATTCCTCGCCTGTGTCGGGATGGGTCTCACGGTCGAGGAAACCCTCACGGCCATGACGATCAACGCGGCGGCCTCGCTCGGCGAAGGCGCGCGCCGCGGCACGCTCGAGCCGGGAAAGGCGGGCGACGCGGTGCTCCTCGACGGCCCGTCCCTCGAGCACCTCGTCTACCACTGGGGCATCAACCTCGTGACGGACGTGATCGCGGGCGGCCGCCACGCCGTCGCGCGCGGCCTGCTACGCTGAGACCATGACACGCTTGGCCGCGCTCTCCGTCGCCGAGTTCACGGCCGCCCTTGCCTCCAACGCGCCCGCCCCCGGCGGGGGCTCGGCCGCGGCGGCCGGCGGCGCGATGGGAGCCGGCCTCCTCGCGATGGTCGTCCGCCTCACGCTCGGCAGGGAGAAGTACAAGAACGCGTGGGAGGATCTCGCCCCCCTCGCGGACCGCCTCGACGACGTTCGCGCAAAGCTCCTCGAGCTCGTCGACGAGGACACGAAAGCCTTCGAGGGCGTCGTGGCGGCGCGACGCCTCCCGAAGGAGACCGACGCGGAGAAAGCCGCGCGCAAGAAGGCCCTCGACGAGGCGAATGTTCTCGCCACGACCGTCCCGATGCAAACGGCGTTCTTCGCGCACGAGGCCCTGAAGGTCACCCCGCTCGTCTTGGAGAAGGGAAACGCGAACGCGTCGTCCGACGCGTGGGCCGGCGCGCTCGCGGCCTGGGCCGCGGTCCTCGCGGCCCTCGCGAACGTGAGGATCAATCTTCCCGGTGTCTCCGACCCCGAGCTCCAGAGGGGTTTCCGGGAGGACGCCGACGCAATGGAACGGTCCGCCGCCGAGATGCTCGAGAAGACCCGCGCCCTCGCCCGCGCCCGCGGCCTCGCCGGCTGAGACGCGTTCAGCCGGCGCGGCGCTCCTGCAGCCATTCCGCAAAACGGTCGCGCGACCACGTGTTCACGACGCGTTCGGGCGGAACGATCGCGAGGCGCGCGACCGCGAGCCCGTAGTCGAGAAACGAGAGGTGCGCGGCCGTGTGCGCGTCGCTCGAGATCGAGAAGAGGCAGCCGGCGGAGACCGCGTGCTTCGCGAGCGCCGGCGGAAGGTCGAGGCGCTCCGGGCAGCCGTTCAGCTCGATCGCGACGCCCAGCGCGGCGGCGCGCGCGAAAACGCGCGGCCAGTCGGCACGGATACCGCTCCTCGTGTCGTAGAGGCGGCCCTTCGGGTGGCCGAGCACGGCGACGCCCGGCGTCTCGACGGCACGGACGAGGCGCGCGGTCTGGTCGCGTCGGCTCCTGAGGTCGGTGTGAACCGACGCGACGACGGCATCCAGCTCCGGGACGACGCGCGGTGTGACGTCGAGAGAGCCGTCCTCGGCGATGTTCGCCTCGGCGCCGACGAACATCGCGAACGTTCCAGACTGCGCGTTGAGGCCGTCGACCTCGCGCCGCTGGGCGCGGAAGTCGGCGGGGAAAAGGCCGCCGGCGACGGCGCAGTCCCGCGCGTGGTCCGTCAGGAGGGCGTAGGCGTCGCCGCGCGCCTCCAGTGCGCGGTGCAACGCCGCGAGCGGCATGCGCCCGTCCGAACGGTCCGTGTGGAGGTGGACGTCACCGCGCAGGTCCGCGTGCGTGATCCCGCCGGGGGCGGACAGGATGCGGTCCACGTCCGCCTGCGAGAGGAAGTCGGTCTTTCGGTGCGCGGCCGGGTCGGCGCGGTCCAGCATCGCGGCGAGCGCGTCGCCGACATTCTCGTCCGAGCCGCACGCGAGGAACGACGCGATCGCGTCCGCGGCCTGCGGCGACACGCCCGGCAGGGACACGACCGCGACGCGCCGCCCGAAGAGATCGGTCCCGAGCTGGCGCAGCGTCCTGGCGGCCGCGCGGTACTCGGCGGCACGCCGGCGCAGCGGGTCTTCGGCGGCGGCCAGCGCGAGGAGCGCGGAGGCGAGCCCGCTGTTCGTGACGGGAGGAGGAAGCGGCGCGTGCGCGGACACGAGCGTTCAATTGTAAGGGTGGAGCCAGGGGGGTCCGCCCGACCGTTGATATCCTGTTTTCGGTGCACGGCGGCCACGGGCTCGCTCCGGTTCTTGCGGCGCTGCTGCTGCGTGGCGCGGCCGTCGCCGAAGAGCCGCCCTCGGCCGGGCGGAGCTTCGCCGTCTCGTTCATGGCGGGTCAGGGTTTCCTGCAGCAACCGGGGCACGGGTTCTCCGAGTTCGCGTCCGCCGTCGTCAGCGCCGGGGTCCCGCGCTCGCGCCACCTGGAATTGCGGCTCGAGGTGTACCCGGTCTTCCTCGTGCGCCAGCCCCGGGTGACGGCCGACGGAGCCCGCGAGACCGTCGGCGCCGTCGCCGCCGACATCGGCCTGCGCTGGTTCGCGCGCCCTCCGGGGAGCCACGCAAGTCCGTACGTCGAGCTCCTCGCCGGCCCGCTCTACGGCTTCCGGCACATCCCCGAGCCGGGCTCCGCGTTCAATTTTCTGCTGCAGCTCGCGGGCGGTGCGATCCTGCCGGTCGGATCGCGAGCGCACCTCGTCGCGGCCTATCGCTGGGTCCATATCTCGAACGCGGGGACGTCCCGCTACAACCCGTCGTGGAACTACTCCACGTTCGAATTCGGCTCGCGCTGGGAGTACCCGTGAACGGAACCGGCGAGGAGGGTGCGAGCCGCCGAGGTGCCCTCGTGAAACGCCGGAGGACGGCATTCCCGGGCGTTGCGTTCGCCGCGCTCTTGCTGGCGGCCGCTCCGGCCCGCGCCCAGCAGAGACCGGACACCGTGGAGGCGGGCGTTCTGTGGGGTCGGCATTTCGGCGGAACGCTGCCCGCGGGCTCGAACGAGTACTTTCAGGGCGCCATCGAGTCCGACACCGCCATCTCCTATGGCGTGCGGCTCGGATACGTCTTCTCGCGGCGCCTCTCGCTGGAGATTTCCGCGGAGCGGGTGGACACGCGCTTCGTCGAACAGGCGAACGGCGTTTTCGCGTCGCGACCCGAGCTGAGCACGCTCCAGATGCGTTTCCTCGAGGCGGGCGTGCGGTGGGCGTTCCTGACGGGCCGGTTCGTGCCGTTCGCGGGTGCCGGCGCGGGGCTGGCCGTCCTGGATCCCGACATTCCGGGCCGGGCCGACGTGCGGGATTCCAATCGATTGGCCCTCCATCTCGACCTCGGCGTCAAGGTCTACGCCTTCCCGTGGCTCGGGGTGAGGGTGGATGCGCGTCCCCGTTTCGTCTATCTGCAACGCGGCCATTGGTTCAACCATGTCGACGGCGACGCGGGCCTCTTCCTGGCGTTCTGATCGCCGCCTCTTCCGGGCGGGGGCATACGTCGTGCCCGCGCGCCTCCTCGCGTGGGCCTTGCTCGTCCTCGCGGGCGACGGAGGGGCGCAGCCGGTCGACGGCACCCTTTCGATCCCCGGCGCGCGCTCGGTCTACGTCCTCGACGTCCCGTTTCTCCACTTCGGTTCTCTGGATGTCTCGGCGCCGCACCCCGGCGGGATGACGTTTGAGTTCGGCGTTGCCTACGGCAACACGTTCTCCCACACCTGGCACGCGCAGGCGATCCACAACGAGACCGGAAGGAACGGGCTCGGGTTCTCGCGCGACGAAGCGGAGACCCTCCACAGCCGGCACGGGGAGGACTTCATCGCCTTCGTGGACGCGGAGGTGACCCGGCTCGCGCTGCGCGTGACGTGGGGGCTGACGGACCACCTCTCGGCCGCGCTGGAACTCCCGTACGTTTCTTTCTCAGCGCTGAAACTCGACTCGACGGCCGAGTCCTTCCACCGCGCGTTCGGCCTCTACGACGCGGAGAGGGGAAGCTTCCCGCGGAACCAGTACCTCGTCGTGCGCCAGCGACCCTTCGGAGCCTTGGAGTACGACGACCGCCAGCCGGCGGCGGGACTGTCGGACGTCGTGGCGACGCTTCGGTACCGTGGCGAGACGGGGGGGGTGCGCCTCTCGGCCGACCTCGCGCTCAAGGCGCCCACCGGTAACGCGGACGAACTGCGGGGTTCCGGGTCCTTCGACGCCGGGGTCCTCGTGGGCGCTCTCTATCGCTTCGGAGAACGACAGCGCTTCGGCCTTAGGGCCGAGGCCGGTCTCGTCGTGCCGGGCCGTTACCGAGGAGAGCGCCCGGTGCGCCTCGACGTCGCCGCGTTCGGCCGTCTCCTCGCCGCGGCGGACGTGCGGATCGGGAAACGCACGTCCCTGTCCGCCTCGGCGGTCTGGGAACAGAGCCCGTTTCGGCGGGATTCGGTCGGTGACGAGGCCGTGACGTCGGTGGGTCTTACGGTCGGGCTCACGAGGCGGTTCGGGGAGCACGTCGTCGCGGGCCTCGCGTTCCTGGAGAACCTCCCGCACTCCGGAGACGACACGGACTTTTCTTTCTCCCTCTCCATTCGCGTCATGCCCTGAGGGCGCGGGCCCAATTCGACCCGGCCGCGCGTCAACGTCGCCACGCGACGGAGACGACCGCCGCGTGAAACGAGACGCCGGGGTTCCGGTTCCGGCCGAAGACGTTCAGGTTGGAGACGTGGACGAACCGATAGCCGGCGGCCAACGTCCGCCCACTCCCGCCTCGCCGCACGATCGAGACGCCGGCCTGGTCGAGGAAGTTCAACCGCGTCCCGTCGGCGGGGACACAGCCGTCCCAGAAGGAGACGAGGCCCGACCCGAGCTCGGCGCGGAAACCCCAGCCGGCCCCCCACGCCCCTCCCCGGTACACGAGGAGTGCAGCGACAGCTGTTCCGAGGCGCTCCTCCGTGCCGGCCAGGTCGAGGCGGCGCTGGCGGACGAAAAGAAAGGGGTGGCCCTCGACGGAGGCGCGGAAGCGGGACGAGCCGAAGACGTGCAGGTCCCGCGCGGCGGCGAGCGACGCGAGGTCAGTCGACTCCCACGGCCGCCCGCCGAACGAGCGCCCCCCGAGGGCGACTCCCCGCCACGGCTCCGGCGGATCCGCCGAGACCCGGAGGGCGACGAGGGTCGCGAGCAGAGCGACGAGGATCGGGGCGGGCCAGTTTCTGTCGGGCTTCACGAACGTGCGCGAGCATAGAGCGCCTGCGCCCGGGGCCGATACACTCGCTCCCCATGCGGCGCGACAAGCTCGGCACGGCGGGCCTGACACTGCTGCTTCTCCTCGCGTCCGCCGCCACGGCCGCTCCGTTCCGGACTGAGGCGCTGCGGGTGCGCTTCGGGATCCGTCTCGAGCGGTCCGACCTCGCCCCCCGGGACGTGATCGCCGAAACGCGATGAGGCCCGGGGGCGCTTAGACTCGCCCCGTGTCCGCGCCCGGCAAGCCCACGATCGCCCTGATCGACGCCTCGAACTATCTCTACCGCGCGTTCTACGCGATCCGAGGCCTCACGGGCCCGGGCGGCAGGCCGACGAACGCCGTCTACGGCTTCCTGAACATGTGGCGAAAGTACGTGGCGACCCGCAAGCCGGCCGCCGTCGCCGTCTGCTTCGACCGGTACGAGAAGACGTTCCGCGAGGAGATGGACGCGACGTACAAGGCTCAACGCGCGGCCATGCCCGACGACCTCGTCCCCCAGATCGAGGACGCCAAGCGCCTCTGCCGCCTCCTCGGCCTCGCGGTCCTCGAGGAGCCGGGCTTCGAAGCCGACGACCTCATCGGCTCGATCGCGGTCCTCGCGCCCTCGGCGGGCTTTCGGGCCGAGATCTGCTCGGCCGACAAGGACCTCTTCCAGCTCGTGAAGGACCCCGACGTTGCCGTCTGGCATCCGTCCCAAGAGGCGCTCCTCGACGAGAAGGGCGTCCTCGAGTTCTTCGGCGTGAAGCCTTCTCAGGTCGTCGACGTCCTCGCGCTCATGGGCGACGCTTCCGACAACATTCCGGGCATCAAGGGCATCGGGGAGAAGACCGCCAAGGAGCTCATCGGAACCTACGGCTCGCTGGACGCGGTCTACGACCATCTCGACGAGGCGAAGGGAAAGAAGAAGGATCTCCTCGAGAAAGGCCGGGAGGACGCACTTCGCTCCCGCACGCTCGCGACCGTCCGGCGCGACCGCCCGCTCCCGGCGCCGCCGGGAGAGCTCCTCGAGCACTTCCGGATCCGCCCGCTGGCGCAGGAGGCCGTGAAGGATCTCGCGGACTTCTACGACGAGATGGGCTTCGGCCGGTTCAAGAAGGAGCTTCTCGCGTCGGCTCTCCCGGCCGAGAGGGCGGGCGCGACGACCGAGCCGTCCACGCTCTCGCTCTTCGACGATGCGGTGGCGCCGGCGCACGCGGACGAGACGCCACGCTGGATCGCCGACGCCGCGGACCTCGATGGATTCGTCGCGGCCGCCGCGAAGTCGGGGCGCGCCGCCGTCCATGTCGAGTGCGGCCCCGGCACGCCCTGGCCCGCGCCGCCGCTGGCGGCCGCAGTTGCGATCGAAGGCGGCGAGACGGCCGCATTCGCGCTCGACGCGGGCGGGACGAAGGCCCTCGCGGCTCTCTTCGCGAAGGTTCCCGTCGTCGCGCACGATTCCAAGCGCCTCTTCCTCGCGGCGGACGCTCTCGGGATCGCGCCGCCCGCCCGCTTCGTCGACGTCATGCTGGCGAGCTACGTCGTTGCGCCGGGGCTCCACGCCCACGACCTCCCGGGCGACGCGCGCGGAGTCCTCGACCTTCCGCCCGAGTCCGTCCCGTCCGCGAAGGAGCTGAACGACGGGGAGGCCCCGACGGCCGCGGCACTTGCGTCCGTGACGGGCCGCCGATGGCTCGCGCCGCGTGCGCGGCTCCCGCTCACCCTCGCGGACGCGCTCCGGCCGCGTCTCGCCGAAGGCTCGCCGCTCGCGCGTGTCCTCGACGACATCGAGCTCCCGCTCGTCCCCGTCCTCGCGCGGATGGAGATCGCGGGCGTCGCCGTGGACCGCGGCGTCCTCGCGGGCCTCTCGAAGGAATTCGACGGGCGGCTCGCCGGCCTCGAGACGAAGATCCACGAAGCGGCGGGCGAGCCTTTCAACATCGGCTCGCCCGCACAGCTCGGCAAGATCCTCTTCGAGAAGCTCGGTTACCCGCCGCTCAAGAAGACGGCGAAGACGAAGTCTTACGCGACGGGGTCGGAGGTGCTCGAGGAGCTCACGGCGCTCTCGAGCGGCCCCGTGCCCGCGCTCGTCCTGGAGTGGCGCGAGATCTCGAAGCTCAAGGGAACTTACGCAGACGCGCTCCCCGCATGCGTCGCGGCCGACGGGCGCATCCACACGCGCTACGACCAGGCCGTCGCGGCGACAGGCCGGCTCTCCTCGAACGCGCCGAACCTCCAGAACATCCCCGTACGGACGGAAGCAGGTCGGGCGATCCGAAGGGCCTTCGTCGCGCCGCCGGGCAAGAAACTCGTCGCGGCGGACTACTCGCAGATCGAGCTCAGGATCCTCGCGCACCTTTCGGGCGACGAGGCGCTTCTCGACGTCTTCCGGCGCGGCGAGGACATCCACCGCGCGACGGCCGCGAAGATCTTCGACCTGGATCCCGAAAAGGTCACCGCGGACCAGCGCCGAAGCGCAAAGACGATCAACTTCGGCGTTCTCTACGGGATGGGGCCTTTCGCCCTCGCGGCGCAGCTCGGCGTCCCGCGCGCCGAGGCGAAGGAGTTCATCGCGGCCTATTTCGACCGCTTCCCGAAGATTCGTTCCTGCCTCGATGCGATCCTCGAGAAGGCGCGCGCGACCGGCGGGACCGAGACGATCTTCGGGCGCGTGCGCCCGATTCCCGGGCTGAACGACCGGAACCACAACGTCCGCGCGAACGCCGAGAGGATGGCGATGAACGCGCCGTTTCAGGGCTCGGCGGCGGACCTCATCAAGAAGGCGATGCTCGCCCTCGACGCGGCGCTCGCGAAGGAGCTGCCCGGAGCGCGGCTCCTCCTCCAGGTTCACGACGAGCTCGTGCTCGAGGCGCCGGAGGCGGTGGCGGAGAAAGCCGCCGCACTCGCGCGGCGAACCATGGAGGGAGCCGCCCTTCTCGCCGTTCCCCTCACGGTCGACGTCGGAACGGGCCTCAACTGGGCCGAGGCGAAATAGGACGAGGGAGGCCCTAGAATCCGGGGCATGCGGAGGCCCCCCGGGATCCTCGGCGTGGCGATCGTGCTCGCCGCGTGCGGCGCCGTCCGTGCCCAGGCTCCGGCCCTCCGGCCGGTCGAGGCGCTGCCCGATCCCGTGCGCCCCGCCCTCGCCGAGGTCGCGTACGCGCACCCGCTCTTCCGTCCCCTGGACGAACCGCCCGGTGTCCTCGAGCGCCCGAATCCCTCCGACCTCGAGACGCGCGTTCCCCTCGTGATCACGGCGCGCGTTCTCGAGACCGGCAAGGTGAGCGAGCTCGCCGCCGTCGAGCCGCCGCTCAAGGCCTTCACGGTGCCCCTCGCCGCCCTCGCGCCGCGCTGGCGCTTCGCGCCGCCGAAGAAGGGCGGGCGCCCGGCCGCCACGTGGGCGACGCAGATCCTCGAGCTCGCCGTCTCCCTCGAGAAGCCCGTGTTCAGCGCCTTCCGGCTCGAGCCGCTCCGGAAGGACGACGAGCTCGCAAAGATCTTCCGCGAGAGCCCCGTCGAGGAGTCGATGTCGCGCGCCCCGGCCGAGATCGAGCCGAAGGACCCCGAGGCCGTCTCCGTGGAGGAGCTCGACGCGCTGCCGGCCGCCGAGAAGACGCCGTGGAGCTTCGACGCGACGCGGTCGCGCGCGCGGCTCACGGCGCTCGTCGAGGTCTCGCCGCAGGGCAACGTCGCGCGTGTCCTCGCGACGGGTGAGGCGGAGCCCCTCCTCGTGCGCTGGCTGCGGGAGAGCGCCGCAAAGTGGAAGCTCTCGCCGGGCAAGGCGGGCGGCAAGCCGGTCGCGTCGTGGATGGCGCTCGACGCGACGCTCGACTACACGATCGACTCGGCAAAGAAGAAGGGCGAGCGTTCGGTCAGGAAGAACCTCCGGGCTATTCCACCTTCCTGAGGTCGCCCAGGCGACGAGTTTTCTTCCTCGCGTCGAAGTACTCGAGGAGCGGGATGAGCGTCTTGCGGGTGAGGCCGAGAAGGTCGCGGAAGCCAGCGACGGGAAGTGTCTGGCCCTTCACGCTTTCGAGCTTCCTCTCCGCCGCGGCCGCGACATCGCGGTGGACGACGAGGTCGGGCGAGAGCCGCACGAGGAGCCCCGACTTCACGAGGTGCGAGACGAGTCCCTCGACGACCTGCGGCTTGGTCCCGAGGATCCTCGCGGCCTCGAGATTCTTCGGAGGCTCGAAGCCGGCCCCGAGGTAGAGGCCCTCCAGTCGTGCCGCGAACGACGCGGCCTCACCCGAGAGGTCGGCGGCCCGCGCGCCCGGGGGCACGACG
>JBAUSZ010000073.1:0-33271 GCA_049581965.1 Thermoanaerobaculia bacterium
GGTTGGGGCCGTCGCCGCCGCGCCGACTGCGGTCCCCGCGGGCCCGCCACCTGCGGCGCCGGCACCGGTGGGACGCCTTCGGATCCTCGCCCTCCCGTTCGCACGCGTCCGCTCCGTCGTCGACGCGGCCGGAAGAGAGGTGCCGCTCCCGAAGGACGCGACGACGCCGCTCCTCCTGCGCGATCTCGCCCCTGGCGTCTACCGCGTCGTCCTGACGGGCCCGAACGGAGACCACAGCGTCGAGCGGCGCGTCGAGGTCACCGCCGGGGCCTCGGAGCTGCTCTCGGAGCCGTTCGATACGCCCTCTTCGCTCGCCCAACTTCTTCGGATGGAAGGTCCGAAGCCGTGACGATGCCCTTCCGCGCCGCGACAGGGGTGCTCGTCGTCGTTCTCGCGGCAACGGCGCAGCCCGCGGCCGCCCAGCTCGACTCCGCGCTCCTCTCGAAGCTGCGTTTTAACCTGACGAACCCGGGAGGCAAGTCCCTCGCGATGGGCGGCGCGTTCTCCGCGATCGCCGACGACGCGACGGCTGCGCTCGCGAACCCGGCGGGACTCGGCCTTCTCTCGTCCATCGAGGTTGCCGTCTCGGGCAAGCACGTGGACGAGATGCTGGCCCTCTCGACGGCGCGCTCGGTCGCCATGGGCAGCCTCGTTGTGCCCTACCCGTCCGTCGCGACCTCCTCGGTCGGACTCGACGCGAGCGCGGCGAGCATCGAGTTCGCGGGCGTCGTCGTGCCCATCTCGCGGCGCTTCGTCGCCGCGCTCACGTACGCCGAGAACCTGCGCTTCGAGGGCGACGCCGGGGCGGGCGGTTACCCGTACGTCGAGCTCCGGGACAACCGCTCCGGCGGGACGACGCGCCGCGACTACCTCTACGAGTACCGCGAGTTCGGCTCGGCCTCGCTGACGAACCGGCTCATCGCGGGTTCCCTGGCGTTCCGGGTCACCGAGGCCTTTCGGATCGGCGGCGGCGTGACACTGAACCGTGCGACCTTCGACCTCGACGGCGATGCGGGCGGGCCGCACCGGATCGTGAGCCAGTCGTACCTCTCGCCGACGGCGCAGGAGACCCTGACGACCACGATGGGTGTGCGGGGCCTCGGAGGAACGCAGATCGGCTTCGTCGCGGGCGTCCACGCCGACCTCGTCGCGGACGGCAGGCTCACGTTCGGCGCCGACTATCGCTGGACCCGGGCCTCCGAGGGCACGCTCGTGATCGGCGGCGACGTGCCGACCGCGCTCGCCGCCCAGACGGCGCGCACTTTCAGGTTCCGCGTCCCGAGCGACGCCTCGATCGGCCTCGCGGCGCACCCGATGCCCGGCCTCACGATCGCCGCCGAGGTCCAGTGGGTGAAGTACGGCGAAATCTTCGACCGCGCGCTGCCCGTCGTCTCGTACCGCGGTCTCGTGGGGCCGTTCCCCGGTTATTTCGTCGAGGGCGTCCTCGCGGACGTCTCGCCGGCTCCGAACGTCCTCGTCCCGCGCCTCGGCTTCGAGTATGTCGCGGGCGGCAAGGACGTGCGCCTCGCGTTTCGCGTCGGCTACCACCGTGAACCTGCCCACGGCGTCACGGCGCGCCTCTCGGCGAAGGACGGCTCCGGCCAGCCGTACCCGATCACGGACCCGCCGTTCTCCGAGGGCGTCGCGGCCGTGTTCGACGGCGGAAAGGCGGACGACCGGTTCACGGGCGGCCTGGGCCTCACGGTCGCGCGGGCGCTCTCGTTGGACCTCGGCTTCGACGTCGGCCGCGACTCGAGGCAGTTCGCCGTCAGCCTCTTCTACCGCTTCTAGGCGCCGGTCGCCTCGGGCTCGCGTGTCTCCATCGAGCTGCGGTCGCGGGCGCCCTCGCGTGTCGCATCGTCGAGAGCCGCAGCGGCGCGCCTCACGAGCTCGTCGACCGTCACCTTTTCGGTCCGCCGGCGGATCGAGATCCCGGCCGAGGCCGTGGCGCCGCTCGCCTCAGCCGCGGAAGCGCGGATCCGGTCGACGGCGAGCCGCGCGTTCGTCTCGTCGGCCTCGAGGAGGAGAACCGCGAACGCATCCCGCGACCACCGCGCCGCCATGTCGATCCCGCGAATCGCCTTCGCGACCGCCTGCCCGTACGCCGCGATCATCGCGTCGGTGGCTCTTGCATCTGCTTTCCTCTGCGCGGCTCCGAAGCCGTCCAATTCGAGGAGGGCGAGCGCGACGGTGCGCTGAGTACGTTCGGCGCGGAAGACCTCGTCTCGCGCGCGTGCGAGGAAAGTCCCGCGGTTCGGAAGGTTCGTGAGGGCGTCGGTCGTGGCCCGCATGAAGAGGCGGCGCTCGTCGTCGGCCGCGGCAGGGATGAGCAGTGCCGTGAAGCCGAGGAAGGCCGTTGCGAGGAGGACGCCGGCCGCAGGCGACGCCTCCGGGAGCCGACGGGAGGCGATCTCGGCGACGCCGCCGGCGAGGAGGATTCCGGTGGCCGCGACGGCGAGAAACGTCTCGCGGCGGCGATTCTCGCGTCGCATGAGCACCCATGCGATCCCGGCGCCCACGAGGAGAAAAGAGGCCAGCGCGAAGGTCTCGAGCCATGTCGCCGCGGCGGGCAGCGCGAGCGCGAGGGCCGTTCCGGCGAGCGCCGGCAGGACGAGTGCCACGCGGAGCCCCTTGGCGCCGAGGCCGAGCGTCCGGAGAATGAAGAAGAATCCGATCGCGGGCAGCAGAAACGAGAGGGCCCGCACGAGGCGCGTGAGCGTTTCCCTCGAAAGGGGAATGGGGTCGGGCGTCAGTTCGGGGGCGCCGAGCCAGAGCGCGACCGCGAAGGCGAGGGCAGCGTAGATCCCGAGCTCGAAGCGCGCGCGATTCCAACGCAGGAGGAGCAGCGCGAGGACGCCCAGGGCCGCCGCCAGCAGCGCGCAGAAGAGCACGAGGACCTGCGACGCGGTATACAGCACGGCTTCAGGAATTCTACGCGCGGCGGGAACGGCTCGGGCGGCGCGCGCCCGGAGGGCGTGTCAGACCCGGGCCGCGAAGTCCTCGAGGGTCCTCTTGAGCCCTTCTTCGAGGCGGACCGTCGGCGCCCACCCGAGCGTCGTTTTCGCGACCGAGATGTCGGGCCTTCGCTGCTTCGGATCGTCCACGGGCAGGGGCCGATGGACGATCGGCGCTCGCGTGCCGGTGACCCGCTTGATCGTCTCCGCGAACTCGAGAACGGTCATCTCGGAGGGGTTGCCGATGTTCATCGGGTCGCGATAGTCGGACACGAGGAGCCGGTGGATCCCCTCGATGAGATCGGAGACGTAGCAGAACGAGCGTGTCTGCGATCCGTCGCCGAAGACGGTCAGCGGCTCGTCGCGGAGAGCCTGTCCGAGCAGCGACGGGACGATGCGGCCGTCGTGGGGGCGCATGCGCGGCCCGTAGGTGTTGAAGATCCGGGCGATGCGGGTGTCGACCTCGTGGAAGTTCCGGTATGCGACCGTCATGGCCTCGGCAAACCGCTTGGCCTCGTCGTAGCAGCCCCGGGGCCCGACGGGATTCACGTTTCCCCAGTACGTCTCGGGCTGCGGGTGGACGAGGGGATCGCCGTAAACCTCGGACGTCGAGGCGAGGAGGAAGCGCGCGCCCTTCGCGCGCGCGAGCCCGAGCGCCTTGTGCGTCCCGAGGGCACCGACCTTGAGGGTCTGGATCGGAATCTGGAGGTAATCGATCGGCGAAGCAGGCGACGCGAAGTGCAGGATCGCGTCGACGGAACCGTCGAGATAGATGTACTCCGTGACGTCGTGGTGGACGAAGCGGAACTTGCGGTTTCCCGCGAGGTGCGTGATGTTGCGCACGTCACCCGTGATGAGGTTGTCGAGCCCGACGACCTCGTGCCCCTCGGCGAGCAGGCGGTCCGCGAGGTGGCTTCCGAGAAAGCCGGCGGCGCCCGTCACGACGGCCCGCATCAGCTGCGCCCGAGGCCGACGTAGTTCCAGCCCAGCTTCTTCATGTCCTTCGGCTCGTAGAGGTTGCGGAGGTCCACGAAGTTCCGGCCCTTCATGGTCTTTTCGAGACGGGGCAGGTCGAGCTTGCGGAACTGATTCCAGTCCGTCGCCAGGACGAGGACGTCGGCGCCTGCGACGCACGCGTACTGGTCCTCCGCGAGCCGGAGCTTCGGCATCTCCCGCCTCGCGTTCTCCATCGCCGCGGGGTCGTATGCGACGACGTCGGCGCCGCGTCCGAGAAGGTCGGACGCGAGCTTGAGGCTCGCACTCTCGCGAATGTCGTCAGTCTCGGGCTTGAAGGCGAGCCCGAGGAGGGCCACGCGTTTGCCCTTCATGCTCCCGCAGAGGCCCTCGACCTTGTCGATCATGCGGGCCTTCACGTGGTCGTTCGCCGAGAGCGTCGCTTCCATGAGCTCGAACGTGTAGCCGTGCTTGCGCGCGAGGTCGACGACGGCCGAGGAGTCCTTCGGGAAGCAGGAGCCGCCGTAGCCGGGCCCGGGATTGAGGAACTGGGGCGCGATGCGCTTGTCGAGGCCCATCCCGCGCGCGACGTCCTTCACGTCGGCGCCCATCTTCTCGCACATCATCGCGATCTCGTTGATGAACGTGATCTTCAACGCGAGGAACCCGTTCGAGGCGTACTTGATGAGCTCGGCGGACTCGACGTCCGTCACGACGAACGGGACTCCGGCGATCGCGAGCGGCGAATAGACGTCCTTGACGATCGCGATCGCCTGCTCGTCGCGCGAGCCGATCACGACGCGGTCCGGATGCATGAAGTCCTCGATGGCGGAGCCCTCGCGCAGGAACTCCGGGTTCGAGACGACGGAAAACGTGTGCTTCCCGTTCTTCTTCAGGATCTCCTCGATCTGCGCCCCCGTGCCCGTCGGGACCGTGGACTTCGTCACGACGACCTTGTAGCCGTTCATGTGAGACGCGATCGAGTCTGCGACCTGGAAAATGAAGGACAGGTCGGGAGACCCGTCCCCTTTCGGCGGCGTGCCGACGGCGATGAAGATCACGAGCGAGCGCTCGATCGCCTCGGCGATGTTCGTCGAGAACCGCAGCCGGCCGGCCTTCTCGTTCTTGTGGATGAGCTCCTCGAGGCCGGGTTCGTAGATGGGCGAGACGCCCTTCTTGAGGAGCCCGATCTTCGTCTCGTCCTTGTCGACGCAGGTCACGTCCATGCCGAAGTCGGCGAGGCACGCGCCCGTGACGAGGCCGACGTAGCCCGTGCCGACCATGCAGATGTTCATCGGGTGAGGCCTCCGAAGGTGGGATCCCGGGGGACGGCGATTCTACCCTCCCGAGCCCGCCGGGAGGCGCCGTCAGGGCTTCAAGAGAACCTTCAGGATGCCCGGTCGCGACGCCTGCCTCAGGGCCCGGACCGCGGCCGCGAGAGGGAAGACGGAGGAGACGAGGGGCCGGACGTCGACCCGGCGGGAGGCGAGGAGAGAGAGCGCCGGCTCGAACCTCCCGCAACGCGACCCGACGACGTTGATCTCGTTCACGACGAGGGGCGCCGCGTCGAAGCGTGCCGGCCCGTGATGGGTGGACTTCCAGACGACCGTCCCGCGCGGGCGGACGAGGGTGAGCGCCCGGCCGATCCCATCGGGAGAGCCCGTCGCCTCCACGACCAGGTCGAAGGAGCCGGTTCTGGCACGCGTCGATCGCCCGAGGAGCGCCACCTCCGCGCCGGCGTTCCGCAGGACCCCGGCGACGAGCCGGCCGAGCTTGCCGGCCCCGAGAACCGCCGAGCGCGTGCCGGGGGGGAGCGGCACCTGGTCGAGAATCTCGCAGGCCGCCGCCAGCGGTTCGGCGAAGACGGCCTCCTCGTCGGACACGCCCTCCGGAACGGCGTGGAGATTCGCCTCGGGGAGAGTCAGCCACTCGGCGTGCGCCCCCGCGTGAGAGCGGATGCCGAGGACGGAGCGCTTCGGGCAATGCCGCCCGAGCCCGCCCATGCACGTCGGACAGCGGCCGCAGGCGAGGTTGATCTCGCCGACGACGCGACGGCCGAGGAGCGGCGAGGACGCCGGCGCGGCGACGACGCCGACGAACTCGTGACCCGGGATCCCCGAGAAGCCGTGGTAGCCGCGCCTGAGCTCGAGGTCCGTGTTGCAGATCCCCGAGAGGAGGACCCTCACGAGAGCGAAGCCCGGCCGTGGACGAGGCCGCCGAACGGCGCGGACTTGGGCCCGGCCATGATCGAAAACGAGCGCGCGCATCCCGGGGATGCTACGCGAGCGGCCTTCCCGGGTCGCTCCTCGCGATCAGGGCCTGCGGAGGCGGAACATGCCGAAGAGCTCGCGGCGGGAGACGGGCTTCGGCGGATCGGCGGGAGCGGATGCCGGGGCGTCCGCCGGCCGGTACGCGCGGGCCGCCTCGGCGGGAAAGAGCCTGGCCTGCACCGTGTCCCACACGATCTCGGCGAGGGCGAGCTGCGGGGCGAAACCGAGCGTCTGCCAGGCCTTTTCCATGTCGGCGATCCGGGGCGGACGCACGCTCGTCCCCCCGACGGTGATACGGCACTCTTTGGCGACGCGCAGGGCGAGTCCCGAGACGACCTCGGAGGGCTTCACGGCGAGGCCGAAGCCGAGGTTCACGATCTCGCCGATCGGCCGTCGGCGCAGCGCGAAGAGCACTCCTCGCACGACGTCCTGCACGTGTACGAAATCGCGCGGCGCGTCGTCGGGCAAAAGGACACTCTCGTCCCGGAGCACCGCTTCGAGGGCGTCGTTCGGGAAGCGCGCCGGCCCGGCGCCGGGGCCCGCCGCCACGAAGACGCGGAGGATCACGAAGGGGAGTCCGGACGCGAGGAGCGCCTCTTCCTCGGCCGCCTTCGCGAGGAGGTCGCGGTCCTCTCCCGGTTCGATGGCCTCGTCTTCGCGCGCCCGCGGGCCTGCTTCGTCCCTCGGACCGTAGAGGGCCGCGTCCGAGAGGTGGACGAGGAGGCCGACGCCCGCCTGGCGGGAGGCCTCGACGAGCGGCCCGAGGCCCGCCGCGTCGAGCGGGAGGCGCATCGCGTTCACGATCGTGGAGGGGCGATGCTCGGCGAAGAGACCCGCGAGGAGGTCCGCGTCCGTGCCATCCCCGCGCACGACCGTGAGGCGCGGGTGGCGTCGGACGGAGTCTGCCCGCTCGTCCTTCGACGCGCGCCCGTCCCCGGCGTCGTCGAAAGTGTCCAGGAGGACGACGTCCTCGCCCGCACCGAGAAGCTGTCGCACGACGGCGGCGCCGAGGAAGCCCGCGCCCCCGGTGACGAGGACGCGGCTCACGGTGCGGGCGTTGGAGAGGCGGCCCTGCCGGCGGCGTCCTCGTGGCGCTTCTGGATTCCGGACTTCTGCCGGTCGCGGATCAGCCAGCGCAGGGTCTTGCTCTCGTTGATTCCGACGAGGATGTCGTTGATCGCATTCGCGACGGACGGGTCCGCGATGAGCCGGCCTGCGGTTCCGTCGGTCGAGTCGAGCTTCGCCGCGACGTTTGCGAGATGCGACGAGAGCTTCTTCAGATCGCCGGTGAACTCCTTTGCGAACGCCTCGTCCCTCACGAGCGTCGGGAGGAGGCCGCCTCCGCCCCCGAGGTCCTTCGAGAAGGACGCGAGTCCGTCCGCGGTCGCCTTCAGCGAATCGACCATCGCGAAGAACTTCTTCTTGCCGTCAGGATCGGAGAGGAGCGCCGGGACGAGGCCCTCTCCGGTCGCCGTTCCCCGCTCCACGGTCGCGAGGATGCGGTTCAGCGATCCCACCGCGCCCCTGAGGTCGGCGAGAACGTCCTCGGCCGCCTTCTCGTCGTGGAGGAGGCGGCCGACGAGCCCGCGGCCGTGCCTCATGTCGGTCACGAGCCCGTTCAGCGAGTCCAGGGTCTGGCGGAGCGACTTCGAGATCTCGGCTCCGTTCTTCGACTCGGACGTGATCTCGCCGAGGAAGCCTTCGCCCTTCTCCGTCCGGCCGAGGATGGTCTTGAGCGATTTCGAGATCGCGACGACGTTGTCCACGAGATCGCCGGAGCCCGCGAGGATCTTTTCGAGCTCGGCGCCGCGGAACGAGATGATCTCGTGGTCGGGCTCGAGGTCGGGCCTGTCGGGAGAGCCCGGGGTCACCTCGAGGTACTTGTCGCCGAGGAGACCGATCGTCTTGATCTCGGCGCGGCTGTCCGTCTTGACGAGGTGCTGGTACTTGCGCTCGATGTCGAAGTGGACCGTGAGATCCTGCCCCGGCGCGCGGGGGATCTCGATGTCGCGGACGGCGCCCACGACGACGCCGGCGAGGCGCACCTGGTTCCCCTGGAGGAGTCCCTGCGAGTTCGGGAAGCGCGCGAAGTACGACGTCCGCCGGATGAAGAATCCCTTCGTGCCGCCGATGAAGAGCAGAGCCCCGGCGAGGAGGATGAACGACGCGAAGAGGATGACCCCCACGCGTGTCTTCGTGCGGATGTCGGCTCTCACCATGGGGACCGTGGCTCCGTGCGCATCATGCCAAAGACTCCGCGGCCGAGAGGAACTCCCGCAGCTCCGGCACTTCCGACCGTTTCGCCTCGTCCGGGGTCCCCGTGAACGCGAACCGGGCGTTCTTGAGGAAGGCGATCCGGTCCGCCACGAAGAGAGCCGAGACGATGTCGTGCGTCACGACGACGGACGTCGTTCCGAGCCGGGTGTTGAGGTCCTTGATGAGACGGTTGATCGTCATGGCCGTGACGGGGTCGAGACCCGTCGTCGGCTCGTCGTAAAGGAGGACCTCGGGTTTGAGCGCGACGGTCCGCGCGAGCGCGACCCGCTTTTTCATCCCGCCCGAGAGCGAGGAGGGCAGCAGGCGCTCGACGTCCTTCCCGAGGTTCACGAAGCCGAGAACCTCGGCGACGCGCCCGGAGATGCGGTCCTCGGGCCAGCTCGTGTGCTCCCTCAGCGCGAAGGCGATGTTCTCGAAGACGGACATCGAGTCGAAAAGGGCCCCGCTCTGGAAGAGCATCCCGACCTTCTTGCGCACGGCGACGAGCGAGTCCTCGGGGAGGTGCGAGATCTCCTCCCTGTCCACCCATACCTCGCCGGAGTCCGGCTGCTCGAGCCCGTTCATGTGCCTCAGCGAGACGGATTTGCCGGTGCCCGAACCCCCGAGAATCACGAGGACCTCGCCGCGCTTGACCTCGAGGTCGACGGCGTCGAGGACGAGCTTCTGCCCGTAGGCCTTCGAGACCCCCTTGAACTCGATGATCGGCGCCCCCGCGGGCAACCCGGTTCGCAGGACGCGCATGACGGCGGTTTCGGAGAGGGGCTTCATTTGAGGCCCAGCGGGAGGACGAGGAAGAGCTTCGTGAGGAAGAAGTCCGACATGAGGACGACGATCGAGGCGATGACGACCGCGATCGTCGTCGCGCGGCCGACGCCGTCCGCGCCGCCCGTCGCGTTCAGGCCGTTGTAGCAGCCGATGATCCCGATCTCGAAGCCGAAAAACGGCGTCTTGGCGAGCCCGTGGAGGATGTCGTTCACGCCCGTGGACTGCGAGATCGTGGACAGGTAGAACGCGGCGCCGATCTTGAGCTCGACGACCGCGATGAAGAGGCCGCCGAGCATCCCGATGAAGTCCGCGAGGAGCGTCAGGACGGGGAGCATGAGCGTGACGGCGAGGACGCGCGGCAGGACGAGCTTGCGGGCGGGGGAGGCCCCGAGGGCGCGCAGGGCGTCCACCTGCTCCGTGACCGCCATCGTACCCAGCTCGGCGGTGATCCCCGCTCCGACGCGCGCGGCGACCATGAGCGCCGTGAGCGTCGGGCCCAGCTCGCGCGTGATCGAGAGGACGACGACGCGCCCGACGAAGAGCTTGCCCCCGAACTGCGAGAGCGCGTAGGCCGTCTGCAGGGCAAGGACCATGCCGGTGAAGAGCGCCGTGAGGTTCGTGATCGAGATGGACTGCACGCCGAGCGCGTCCATCTGCCGCAGGATCTCGGACGTCTCCCACCGGTCCCGCGTCGCCTTCGCGAGGTCGCGCACGAGCAGCGCGACGCCGCCGAGGTGGAAGGAGACGTTTCCGAACCAGCGCTTCAGCCGCGCGAGCTTCCAGAGCGGCTGCTTGAGGACCGCGATGTACTGGGTCGTCGAGTCGTACTCGGACGGGGGCACGCGGGGATTCTACGGGGCCAAGGATGTCTTCGTGCGGGAGGTCCTCGGTCGGGGCCGGCGGCTCATTTGGACGGAAACATGAACCCACCGTCCACGAGTCGGCAGCCGACGCTGACGGGATGGTGGGCGACCCAGGCGTAGTCCGCCTGTCCGGGGTAGACTGAATTGAAGTCGACGTTCGTCACGACGTTGCGGCTGTCCCACCTCTTGAAGTCGTTGCTTCGGCTGGTGCCGAGCTGGAAGTGGAGGATGCCGCCTCCGAGGAGCTTTCCTCCTGACCGGACTTCCAGGTAAACCACGCGGTTGTTCAACAGATCGAGGTTGTCGCCCCGGGCCTCGAGGATGAAGTAACCCGGGTAGATGAACACGGCGGCGCCTGCGCTCGCGATGCCACAATCCGATCGGTTCGCGAACCCGCCGTTCAGGGACGAGGGCAGCCCGGCGAATGAGAACCCGGCCTTGGAGGAGCCCCCCGTGAACTCGAACGTGATCTCGCCGTCGCGGCTCACGGCGTCCGCCGCCAAGGCGCCCCAAGAAAGCTGGAGCTTGAGCGGGACCTGCACGGTCTGCCCCGTTGAAACGTTTACGGAAACGGGCGCCATCGAGACACCGGGCGGGAGCTTGGTCGCCTTGAGCGTCCCGGCTGCGGCGTTCACGCCGACGATTGTCGCGACAAGGTCCGCTGTTGGAGCCGGCGCGATGGCCTCCACCTCGTGGGGCGAGAGAGTCATCGCCAAGTTGATCTTGATCCCCGAGAAGAAGCCCGACAAAGGGACGTTGAGCGCCCACGGTCCTCTCGGTCCCGGGCCGCTGACCCTCATCGTCGCCGACTTCGGGCCGGCCATCATGGTGCCGAAGTCGAACTTCGGCTTGAAGACGACGTGGATGAGGACCTGGTTTCCGACGCCGGCGCCGTAGGTCCAGGGCCCGGGCTGTCCCTCCGGGAAGGAGATCTTGCCTTTCGTCTCCTGCGAGATCACCGGCTGCGGCGGGCCCAGCGAGTTCTTGCTTCCGCCCGCCTTGGGTGGACCCAGCTCGCGGATCTCGGTCACGAAGAACGGGCCCCGGGGGATCTCCGCCCTCAGGTAGCCCGCGGCCGTCGTCGTGAGCGAAAAGGTCTTCATCGAGGAGGATCCGTCGAAGACGGCGTCGAAGTCGAGGCGGTCGGGGAAATGCGCCGGCGTGTTGAGGATCTGCGCCATGCTCGTGCCGGCGCCGACAGCGGAGGAGGCCAACGCGCCGGAGGCTGGCGCGGCTTTGGCCGGCGGCGGCGTGGGCGTCGGCGTGGCAGCGGGAAGGCGCAGCGCCTTGGCCTGAGCCAGGGCCGATCCCGGGGGGAGCGCGAGCGGAACCGCGAGGAGAAGGACGGTGGCGCGGCGAAACATGGTCACCTCCCGGCCGATGCGTCTCCGAGACACTGTGGCTTCTGAGTCCAGGTTTCAAGGTGTGCGCGTGGCCGGGCCACGCCATTCTTTGGTCTCCATGCGCCAGAGGGGCGCCGCCGTGAGCGTCCTCACGTAGGTCTCGCTACACTCGGTGGATCGTGCCTCGCCTGCGCGACTTCCTCGTCACGGCTTGGGGCTGGGCGAACATCGCCGTCTCGACGGCGCTCTTCGGCACGCTCGCGATCCTGACGTCCTGGATTCCGCCGCGCGGAAAAACCTATCTCTTCTGGGCCCGCAACTGGGCGAAGAGCCTCCTCTGGCTCAACCGCATCCCGGCCCGGATCGAGGTCTCGCAGGAGGCCGCGGCCCTCCCGCAGGCGATCTACATGTCGAACCACGAGTCGGGGATCGACATCCTGCTCCTCCTCCTCGCGATCCGGCAGGACGTGCGCTTTCTCGCCAAGCGGGAGCTCTTCTTCGTGCCCTTCATGGGCTGGTCCATGTGGCTCGCGGGCTTCGTGCCCGTCGACCGCCGGCGGACGGACAAGGCCAAGGACGTGCTCTCCGAGCTGGACCGGCGCCTCGCGTCGGGGATCTCGATTCTGGTCTTCCCCGAGGGCACGCGCTCGCGCGACGGCAGGCTCGGCAGGTTCAAGAAGTCCGGCTTCCTCACCGCGCTCAAGTCCGGCGTCCCGATCGTGCCCGTGGGCGTCTCGGGCGCGCGGGCCGTCCTCGGCGCGCGCGGGATGATCATCCGACCCGGTCCCGTGAGCGTGCGCACGGGCGCTCCGATCCCGACGGCCGGGCTTCTCGTCAGGGACCGGCCGGCCCTGATGCGCCGGGTCCGGTCCGAGATCCTCCTCCTGTCGGGGAGGGCCGAGCCGTGGACCGTGCGGGCGGAGTCGGAAGAGTGAAGCGAATGAGTTCCGCGCCCCGGGCGGCGGCGAGACGCTCGGAGGCGTATCCGGACGCGCCGAGCACCTGCTGAATGTGAGCGTGGGCGGCGCAGCAGTCCACCTCGAGATGGGTGGCGAGGTAGAGCACGCGCCCCGGTTTTCGTGAGACGAGGTCGAAGAGCGCCGGGTCGAGCACCTGCGGACGGTCCACGTAGCCGGGCAAGCCCGGGAGCGTGACCGAGCCCTCGCGCACAAGACGCGCCTCGAAACGCGCCCCGTAGTAGTCGGCCGGGACGAGACGCACGCCCCAGCCGCTGTAGTAGCCCGCGGTCCAGTTCGCGTGCGGATAGAGGAGCACGGCGTCTCCGGGCCTCGCTTCGGCGGCGAGGGCCCGGACGAGCCGGGCGTCCTCGAACGGAGGGTAGGTGATGCGCGTTGCGGATGTCAGGACGACGGCCGCGGCGAGAAACGCCGGAATTCCATCGCGAACGAGCGGCGAGCGGGCCAGCCGCGTCGCGAAGGCGATCGCCCAGGCCGCAAGGAGAGCGACGAGCGGGTAGGCGAAGGACGTCGTCCGGTTGTCCACCGGGTAGAGTCGCGCCGCCGCAGCCGCGAAGAGCGCGGCCCAGAGCGCCGCGAGAAAAGCGCCCGCCCGGCGCGTCTCGCGGCGCCGGAGGAGCAGGGCGAATGCGAGCGGCACGAGGATTCCGAGCGCCCACCAGTCGCGCGGGAACGAGCCCAGGATCATGGTGGCCGTATGCGAGGCGATGAACGTCAGCGCGCCGGCAGGCGTGCCCAGGGGGATGAATTCTGTCTGCCAGAAACTCCTCAACGCCTCGTTCGACTGCCCATGGACGAGGAGAAACCCGAGCGTGGCTTCGGCGGCGGCGAACGCTCCGGCAATCCTCAAGAGGGGGCCGCGCTCTCGCGCCGAGAGGGCGGCCACCCAGAGCGCGCAGGCGAAGGCGACGGCCCCGACGAGAGCGGCGGGATACGAGAACAGGATGGCGAGAGGCGCGAGGACGGCCAGGCGCCGGAGCCGGCGGGGAGAAGGCGCCGCGAGACAAGGCAGGGTCGCAGCGACGAGGACGAGCGAGAGGAGCGCGTCCGTCGCGTAGGGTTTTGCCCGGACGGAGTAGATCGAAAGTGTCGGGTTCAGCGCGAGGAGCGCCGCCCCGAGGAGACCACCCGAGACGCCGGTGCGCCGCCGGACGAGCCAGGCCCCCAGAGGAATGAGAGCCAGGGACGCCACGAACGGCAGCAGCTGGACCGAGAGCTCGGCGCCCGGGAGGACGTGGCGCGCCAGGATCTCGAGCGCCATGAACCCGGCAGGGTGGTGAGGCCTGAGGGCCGCCAGATCGGCGAGGGAAGCTTCGCGAGCCAGGAGAGCGACCCAGACGTCGTCGAGATAGAGAGAGGGCGGCGCGAGACCGGGCAGGCGCAGCGAAGCGGCGAGGGCGACGATCGCCACGACCCCGGCGGCAAAGAGAACGCGTTCCGCGCGTGGCGACGGGGCGTACGGCATCCGAGCGCGATCCTAACGCCCTGATTCTCCTGCATCAGGCCGGCGCGCGTTCCGGGCGCCAGCTTTTGTCGAAAGGAGTCTCTCCGATGAAGTCTCAAGCACACGCCTCCCGGGGCCCGCTGGATTTCCTGCACCTGGACGTTCACGCGCACCCGGACCTCTGGAAGGGGCTGCTCGCAATCCTCGTGGGAGCCGTCGTCGCCCTGCTCCCCGTGCCGGAGGGCCTGAAGCCGGGGGCCTGGTATTTCTTCGCCCTCTTCAGCGCCGTCGTCGTGGGCCTCGTCCTCGAGCCGATCCCGGCCGCGGCCGTCGGCGTCACGGGCGTCGCGCTCGCGACGGTCCTCGGCCTCGTCGAGCCCAAGCCGGCGGACGCGATCAAGTGGGCCCTCTCGGGATTCTCGAACACGACGGTGTGGCTCATCTTCGGTGCCTTCATGTTCGCCCTGGGCTACGAGAGGTCCGGCCTCGGTCGGCGCCTCGCCCTCGGCCTCGTGAAGAAGATGGGAGGGCATTCGCTCGGGCTCGCCTACGCCGTCTCGCTGTCCGACGCGATCCTCGCGCCTTTCACGCCGTCCAATACGGCGCGGAGCGGCGGGACGATCTTCCCGGTCATCCGGAACATTCCGGGCCTCTACGGGTCCGAGCCGGGCGCGACGTCGAGGCGCCTCGGGGGGCCGCTCCTGTGGACGGCTCTTGCGACGACGTGCGTGACCTCGACCCTTTTCCTGACGGGCCTGGCGCCGAATCTCCTGGCCCTCGAGGTCGTCCGAAAGACCGCGAAGGTCGACATCACGTGGTCGGCGTGGCTCCTCGGAGTCCTCCCCGTGGGCGTTCTCCTGCTCTTTTTCGTCCCTTACCTCGTCTACAAGATTTACCCGCCTGAGGTGAAGAAGAGCTCGGAGGTACCCGCGTGGGCCGGCAGGGAGCTCTCCACGATGGGCCACGTTTCGCGGAACGAGGTCGTCATGGCGCTCCTCGCCGCGGGCGCACTCGCCTTCTGGATCTTCGGCGGGAAGCTCGTGGACGCGACGGCCGTCGCCTTCGCCGCGATCGCGCTCATGGTGATCCTCGGCGTCGTCTCCTGGGACGACATCCTCACGAACAAGGCCGCGTGGAACGTCCTCGTCTGGTTCGCGACCCTCGTCGCCCTCGCGGACGGCCTGAACCGCGTCGGCTTCGTGACGTGGTTCGCGAAGAAGGCCGCCGCGCCGCTCGCGGGGTTCGCGCCGCTCACGGTCATGATTCTCCTGACGGTGCTCTTCTTCGTGACGCACTACATGTTCGCGAGCATCACGGCTCACGTGACGGCGATGCTCCCCGTCATGCTTGCGGCGGGAGCCGCGGTACCCGGAGTCGACCCGCGGATGTTCGCGATGCTCCTCTGCTACACGCTGGGCCTGATGGGGATCCTGACGCCCTATGCGACGGGCCCGTCGCCGGTGTACTTCGGCAGCGGCTTCGTCCCGCGTAAGGACTTCTGGAGGCTCGGTGCGATCTTCGGCTTCCTCTACCTCGCCGCGCTCCTCGCGATCGGGGTGCCCTGGCTGCTCTGGATGAAGCCCTGAGAGGGAAGAGAGAAGAGAAGAATTTCTTAGAAGGGTGAGTGAGGGCGGCCCGGTGGGTGCCGTCCCGGCCTGCCGGGAGGCCGAATCCTCCATTCACCTTCTAAGAAATGCGCCGTTTCCCTCGTCCAACCACCGACCGGTTCTGTGAGATCCTCTCCCACCGAGAGGGAAGCAGAACTTGTCCACGACCTCGCTCAACGAACAGACCGTCCTCGACGCGCTCCGGCAGGTCAAATACCCCGGCTTTTCGCGCGACATCGTCTCCTTCGGCTTCGTGAAGGACCTCGCGGTCGGGGGCGGAAACGTCTCCTTCCGCCTCGCCCTCACGACCGATGCGCCGGCCGCCGCCGAGGTCCTCAAACGCGAATGCGAGGCCGTCCTGCGGTCCATCCCGGGCGTCTCCGCCGTGACGATCGCCGTCACGGCCGCCGCGCCGCAGCCGCCCGTCATCGCGGGGGCAATCGGCCGTAAGGACCTCCTGAAGGACACCCGCTTCGTGATCGCCGTCGCCTCCGGGAAGGGCGGCGTCGGCAAGTCCACCGTTTCCGCAAACCTCGCGCTCGCTCTGAAGAGGCTCGGGTACGAAGTCGGCCTCATGGACTCCGACATCTACGGGCCGTCGCAGCAGATGATGATGGGGATCAACTCGAAGCCGTTCGTGAACGAGGAGGAGAAGATCCTTCCGATCGAGCGCTTCGGCGTGCGCGTCATGTCCATCGGCTTCCTGATGGACGTCGACACGCCCGTCATCTGGCGCGGCCCGATGATCTTCAAGGCCGTCGAGCAGTTCCTCGGCGACGTCGCGTGGGGCAAGCAGGACTTCCTCCTCGTCGACCTCCCGCCCGGGACGGGAGACGCCCAGCTCACGCTCACGCAGAAAGTGGCGCTCTCGGGCGCCGTGATCGTCACGACGCCGCAGGACGTGGCGCTCATCGACGCGCGCAAGGGCCTCGCGATGTTCCAGAAGGTGAACGTGCCCGTCCTCGGGATCATCGAGAACATGAGCTACTACGAGTGCCCGAAGTGCGGGAACCGCGACGAGATCTTCAAGCACGGCGGCGGGAAGAAGACGGCCGACCTCCTGAAGGTGCCGTTTCTCGGCGAGGTGCCGATCGACCCGCGCGTCGCGGTGCAGGGAGACGCGGGGACGCCGATCATGATTTCCGACCCGGACTCTACGGTCTCGAAGGCCTTCCTTCACCTCGCCGAGCAGGTTGCGAAGGCCGTCGGCGCCTGATCTCCCGCGCCCGCGTCATTTGATCTGTCCCTGGGTGCAGACCTTCGACTTCGGGTCGAGTCCCAGGATCGCGGGCAGGCGGCCGATCGGAAGGCCGGTCGAGAGGTCGACGGCGCACGCGACGACGGGCCCGCTCGGGGCGATGAAGACGAGCCCGCAGTTCCAGGAGCGGGCGTCCGTCGGCTCGTGCTGGGGACGGTTCGCGTTGACCTTTACGTTCACCGGTAGGTTGTAGCCGCCCTTGTCGAGGGCGAACGTCGTGCTGGCGCTTCCGATGATTGCGTGTCCGCCAGTGAGTTGACCGTTCGCGGTACGGTTCATGCCGATCACGTCGCAGCGGACCGAGGCCTGGGTGAAGGCGGTGTCGATCTTCGAGATCTGGACTGGGACCTCGAATTCGAAGTCCTCTCCCCGGGCCGCGTGAGCCGCGGCCGCGAGCGCCGCCACAAGCGCGAGGCGTCGGACGAGGGCTGCGGTGTTCTTCATTTCGGTCCTCCGGCTCCGGCACCTTGGGCGGTCAGGGCGTCCGTCCGGATCCGGACGGGCTTGAACGGCGGTTCCGTGGTGCCGGGGCCCACCGCCGTCAGGATTCCGGTCTTCGTCTTGAAGGAGAACGGCGCTTCGACGGTCCCCGGCCCCACCGCCGTCAGCGTCTCGGTTGTCACGCGCAGCGGCCGGAAGGCCGGCGCGGGAGTCGGGCGGGACGGAGTCGGCGGCGTCGCGGCGCGCACGAGGAACGGAACGGCGAAGGCGGCGGCCAGGAAAACCGGCACGATCGGAAAACGCACGGGGAGCGGCGCTCTCATCGGCTTGACTCGTGAAGCGTAGCACTGTTGCTAAGATCCCGTCTCACTGGACGGAGGACTCATGGACGGAAACAACCTTCTCGAGTCTCTTTTTCGCTGGGCCCACGTCGTCGCGGGCGTCCTGTGGATCGGCCTGCTCTGGTTCTTCAACTTCGTGAACTCGAACTTCGTCCCGACGATGGACGGCGAGACGAAGAAAAAGGTCGTTCCCGAGCTGATGCCCCGCGCGCTCTGGGCGTTCCGCTGGGGCGCGGCCTGGACGTGGATCACGGGCCTCGTGCTTCTCGGCCTCGTCTACTACAACACGGGCCTGCTGTTCAAGGACCCGACCGTGAAGACGTGGGGCACCGGCGGCATCGCCGTCCTCGTCGCGCTCCTCTTCTTCGCGGTCTACGACCCGCTCTCGAAGGCGATCGCGAAGACCGAGGTCCACTTCTGGCTCGGCCTCGTCGTCGCGACGGCGGCCGTCCTCTTCTTCTCGCGCTTCGGCGGCTTCGGCTTCCGCGGCACCGCGATCCACCTCGGTGCCATGTTCGGGACGATCATGGCCGCAAACGTCTGGATGCGGATCTGGCCCGCCCAGAAGCGGATCATCACCGCGACGAAAGCCGGCGAGAAGCCGGACCCGGCCGACGCGGCGATCGCGGGCCTCCGGAGCAAGCACAACACGTACATGTCCGTGCCGCTGATCTTCCTCATGCTCTCGCAGCACGCGACCTGGGCGGCGAGCTACGAGTGGGCGCTGCCCGCCATCGTCCTTGTCGGCTTCGCGTTCGCGTCCTGGATGTACAAGAAGGCCGCGACGGTCAAGGGTTTCTAGAGACGTCGGCCTTCGGCCCTACCAAATACTCGGGCGGTCGGCCTCCGCGCGCCGCATCGGCGTCCCCTCGGCGCAGCCGAAGGCCTCCCAGAACTCGGGCAGGTTTGACGGCGGGCCGAGGGCGCGCCACTTGCCGGGGCTGTGCGGGTTCGTGTTGAGTTGCACGCGCATGGCCTCGGTGCGGTACTGGCTCCGCCAGACCGTCGCGTAGGACAGGAAGAAGCGCTGCTCGGGCGTGAAGCCGTCGGTTTTCTCCCGGGGCTTTCCGGCGAGGGCCTTCTGCATCGCTGCCCAAGCGATTTTGATCCCGCCGAGGTCGCCGATGTTCTCGCCAAGAGTCAGCTTGCCGTTGATGGCCTGGTCGGGGAGCGGCTTGTAACCCTCGAACTGCTTCACGATGAGAGCGGTCCGTGCCTCGTAGGCCTTGCGGTCCTCGGCCGTCCACCAGTTCCTGAGGTTGCCGTCCGCGTCGTACTGGCTGCCGGAGTCGTCGAAGCCGTGCGACATCTCGTGCCCGATCACGACGC
This sequence comes from Thermoanaerobaculia bacterium, assembly GCA_049581965.1. Lineage (GTDB taxonomy): Bacteria > Acidobacteriota > Thermoanaerobaculia > UBA5066 > UBA5066 > Fen-183. Next base: position 18,824 of record JBAUSZ010000073.1, read on the forward strand.
CGATCCCGCCGTAGTTCACGGCATCGTCCGCGTCCTCGTAGAAGAACGGCGGCTGGAGGATGCCGGCGGGGAAGACGATCTCGTTCAGGGACGCGTTGTAGTAGGCGTTCACCGTCGGGGGCGTCATTCCCCACTCCGTCCGGTCGATCGGCTTTCCGAGCTTCGCGAGGTTGCGCTTCGTCTCGAAGACGCGGGCGCGGCGGACGTTCTCGGCGAAGGGGACGTCGCGCGAGATCACGAGGGCCGAATAGTCCCTCCAGACGTCCGGGTAGCCGATCTTCACGTTGAACGCGGCCAGTTTTCTCTGAGCGGCGGCCTTCGTCTCGGCGCCCATCCACGGGAGCGCCTCGATCCGCTCCTTGAGAGCGGCTCGCATGTTCTCGACGAGGACCCGCATGCGCTCCTTCGCCTTCGGACTGAAGGCGCGCGCGACGTAGATCGGGCCGACGGCCTCGCCGAGGGCGAAGTCCGTCGCGGCCTGCACGCGGCGCCACGTCTCCTCCGGCTCCGGCGTGCCGTTGAGCTTCCTGTGATTGAAGGCGAAATCTTCGTCCTGGAACACCTTCGAGAGCAGAGGTGCCGCGGCCCGCGCCGCGTGCCACCTCAGATACGTGCGCCATTCGTCGGCTGGCGCCGAACGCACGAGGGCTGCGAAGGCCTTGAAAAATGCCGGCTGGCGGACGTTGACCTCGGGGGACGTGGAGGCACCCATGTCGGCGAGGAACTTCGCGAAGTCGAAGCCTGGGGCCTCGGCGTTGAGGGCCGCGACGCTTCGCTTGTTGTACGTCTTCTGCGGGTCGCGGTTCTCGACGCGGGTGATGGAGGCCTGGGCGAGTCTCGTCTCGATCGCGAGGACGGCGTCCGCCTCGGCCTTCGCCGTGTCCGGCGCGTCGCCGACGAGTTCGAGGACTTTTGCGACGTGCTCGCGATAGGCCTCGCGCAGGTCCTGCGATTTCGCGTCCTCCTTGAGATAGTAGTCGCGGTCCGGGAGGCCGAGGCCGCCCTGATTGAAGATTCCGATGTAGCGCGTGGAGTTCCGTGCGTCCTGGGCGACGCGGAAACCGAAGCCCGCATTCACGCCCGTCAGGTGCAGCTCGGCGAGGACGGCGGGCAGGTCGTCGGCCGTCTTCAGCTTCGCGATCGTCGCGAACGCCGGTGCGAGGGGCGCCGCGCCTGCCTTCTCTCGCGCGGCCGCATCCATGCCGGTCGCATAGAAGTCGGATACTTTCTGCTCAGGCGAGCCCTTCGGCCGGTCCGTCCTCGCGGACGTCTCCTCGAGGATCTTCTTCACCACGTCGCGGTTGCGGTCGGACAGCGCGTCGAACGTTCCGTACCGGCTGCGATCCGCCGGGATGGGGTGCGCGGCGAGCCACGCGCCGTTCGCGAACTGGTAGAAGTCCACGCAGGGCTGGGCGGCCCTGTCGAAGTCGGCGGGGTCGAGCGCCTTCGGCTTCTGGCCGAAGAGGGGAATTTCTGCGAGTGAAAAAGCGAAGACGAGGGCCGAACGAACGCGCATCGCGTCTCCTTTCGGCCTTCCGACGCTCAAGCCACCGCGGCTTGCCGCGAGTCCTTTGCGCGGCGCAGGAGGGCGAGGAGCCCGCCCGCCATCATGACGTAGAAGCCTCCCCAGACGAGGGAGATGAGCGGCTTCGTCGTGACGTCGATCGACAAGGTCTCCGCGGTCGCGGGCTTGAGGTCGCCGCCCGGCGCGACGCCCATGAGCTCGATCTCGCACGTCCCCTCGTTGGGGGAGACGCGCTTGATCCGCATGCGGCCCCTGCCCGGGAGGGGAGTCTCGGGGGCCTCGGTAGAGGGGCCGCCCTCGGTCGCGCCGAAGTACATGACGAACTTCGCCGTCTTTTCCTCGGCCACCTCGGCGGTCCTGACCAGAAAGTTCGCCGTGACCGTCACGTGCGGGCGCTTGGCGTCGTTGATCGCCGAGCGGTCGGCCGAGAAGTCGAGGAACTTGACCTTGATTCCATCGGCGCTCTTGCTCTCGCCCTTCTTGAGCGTGATCGCGGATCCCTCGACCCGCGCGGGCTGACCCGGGTCGTACGACTGCGGCGACACGTAAAGGTCCATGAGCGGCGTCGAGTCGACGTCGGGGTTCGCCATCATCTGCTGCGTCCGCTGGTTCATGTACATCTTCGGGTAGGCCTTCCAGACCTTCCCGCCCGGGGACGTGACGTCGACCTCCATCGCCTGCTTGGCGCGGCGGTCGTCGAGGCTGACCATGTTGAGATCTTCGAAGGGCTTCACGTCGCCCTTCTCGTTCACGAAGACGACCTTCGTGAACGTCATCGTGTGTCGGCCGACGGGCGTCGGCTGGCCCTTGACGAGATTCACGAGCGTCTTCGTCTCGTAGACGCCGGAGACGAGGATTCCCACGAGCATGATCGAGACGCCGACGTGCGCGAGATAGCCGCCCACCGAGGAGACCGCCTTGCGCCGGACGAAGAGGACGACGGTCTGCGCGTTCGCGACCATCCCGAAGATCGCGAAGGCGAGGATCGCGAGATCGCGCGGACCGCGCACGCCGGCCGCGAACGCGACCCCGGCGCCGAGGACGCCGACGACGGCCGAGAGGAAGGCCTTCTTCGAGACCGCGGCGGCCGTCTCGCCGCGCCACGACAGGTACGGCACGAGCGCGAGGAGGAGGCCGATGAGCGCCGCGATCGGCGCGTGCGTCACGTTGTAGAAGCCCGTGGAAACCTGCGAAGCCTTGCCGCCGATGCGCGTGAGGATCGGCGCGGACGTGCCGAGGAGGATCACGAGACCGGAGGCGCAGAAGAGCGTGACGGAGAGGATGAAGAGGACGGAGCGCGAGAGGAAGGGCTCCTCCTTCTCCTTGCCCGTCGCGGCGTCGAGATCCGAGACGACGGGAATCTGCTTCCAGCGGAAGGCGAGGAGTCCGAGGCCTCCGACGAGAAACACGACGATGATCGCGACGAGCCAGCCCGTGATCCCGAGGTCGATGAAGGAGTGCACGGAGAAATCCGCGAGGACGCCCGATCGCGTCAGGAAGGTACCGTAAAGGATGCAGCAGAACGCGAGGATCGCGAGGATGATGTTGATCTTCCGGTGCTTCTCCCGGGCCTTCTGGAGGAACATCCCGTGAACGAGCGCGACGGTCGCGAGCCACGGGACGAGCGACGTGTTTTCCACGGGGTCCCACGCCCAGTAGCCGCCCCACCCGAGCGTCTTGTAGGCCCAGTAGCCGCCCATCAGGATGGCCGTCCCGAGGGTCACGAACGTGAAGAGTGCCCAGGGCATCGCGCGGACGACCCAGCCGTCCCAACGCTTCATCCAGAGGGCCGCGATCGCGAACGCGAACGGGACGCTGAGAGAGGCAAAGCCCGAGAACATGACCGGCGGGTGGATGACCATCCACGGGTCCTGGAGGAGCGGGTTGAGTCCCTGCCCGTCGGGCGGGAGCTGGCCGAGGAAGCGGAAGGGCGACTGCTTGACGAGGATCGCGACGATCCCGATGAAGGACGCGACGTAGACGATCATGACCGGGGGCTCCTGCTCCCTGGCCGACCTCAGGACGAAGAGGCCGATGAGCGAGCCCCAGAAGAGCCAGAGGAGGAACGAGCCCTCCTGTCCGGCCCAGAACGTCGAGAAGAGGTAGTAGAAGGGGAGATCCCGTCCCGAGTACGACGCGACATACGAGAGGCGGAAGTCGTGCGACAGGAGACGCGTCATCAGGAGGACGGACGAGAGGACGACGCTGAACGTGAAGGCGTAGTAGAGCCGGCGGGCGAGGAGAAGATTCGGATTTTCTTCGAATGGTAATAAGGCCGCCGAGCCGGCCGTCGTCGAGGCGGTGGCCTCGCTCGTGCGGCCGCCGCTTCCAACCGCTCCGCCTCTCTTACCTTTTCTAAGAAGGTCTCTTTCTTCTCTTTCTCCGAATGCTGCCGTGCGCATCGCCTGCCAGTAGGTCAGGGCGCAGAGGATTCCGAAGACGAGCGCCGCCCACATCGCGACGGTGCCCGGCGCGAAGCCGAGGGGGGATGTCAGGCCCATGTCAGGCCTTCTTCCCGTACTGCTTTTCGATTTCCTCGCCCTGGTACTTCGAGGGGCACTTCACGAGGAGCTTCTCCGCCGTGAATCGCTCGTGCTCGTACCGGCCGATGGCGACGATGGACACGGCGTCTTCGAAGTTCGCGGGCTTGACGTCCGTGTAGGAAACGGGGATCACGTCCTTCGTCTGGGGATCGACGAGCGTGAAGAACAGGGTCTTCTGCTCCGTGTCGTATTTGGTGGAGCCCTTCTGGAGGGCGCCCATCACCTGCACGGTGCGGTGCGACGCCTTCGCCTCGGCGAAGGTCACGTAAGGCGTCATGGACTTCGTGAAGGTCGACAGGCCCAGGGCGAGGAAGCCGAGAATCAGGATGGCCCCGGCCCAGTAAGCGCGTTTCATCGTGTGTTCTCCCCGCCCGGCCGCGTCTTGGCGGCGCGCACCCGGCGATCCAGATAGATGAGATAGCCGAAGATCCCGGCCCAGATGACGATGTTTACCGCGGCGACGTATCCGAGGGCCGTGCTCATGCCGACCTCTCGCGGACGATCCGGGACACGCGGCGGTCGAGATTCCACATCCAGTAGAAGAGGCCCATGAAAGCCACCATCGACGAGAAGAAGACCAGGCGGATGTCGGAGGACATCTCGACCTTCCCTCGGGCATTGATCACGGTATCGGGGTGCAGCGACTGGTACATGCGCGGGACCGCGAACGTCAGGAACGGAACCGTGACGACCGCGACGAGGGCATAGGCCGCCGAGAGAGTCGCCCGCCGCTCGGGGTCCTCGAGCGCGCCCCTCAGGCCGAGGTACGCGCCGTAGACGAGGAGGAGGAGGACGATCGACGTCTCGCGAGGGTCCCAGTTCCAGTACGAGTTCCACATGACGCGCGCGAAGATCGAGCCCGTCACGGTCGCGAGGACGCAGAAGAGGAAGCCGAGCCGGGCGGCCGCCGAGGCGGCCTCGTCGTCCTCGATCCGGCGCTTTTTCAGGTACATCCCCGAATACCAGGCCGCGACGAAGAAGGCGAGGGTCGAGACCCAGGCCTGCGGGACGTGGAAAAAGACGATTCGGGAGGATTCGCCGACGAAGTTCTGGGCTGGCCGGGCGTAGAGGAACGCCCCCCAGCAGATCGCCGCCATCCCGAGGCCTAGGAACCACTTGGCGGCGACGCCGAAGCTCTTCACGGCCGGGATCATAGCGCCCGAATGCCCCCTCCCCATTAGTGCACCTGCTTCAGAGACTCTGTGTCAGAAACGGTAGGTCACAACGAGCAGGCCCCTGTCCTGTGTCGACGTGTCGTCGACCAGCTGTTCACCGGTCAACATGAGGGAAAACGAGCGGGAGACGTTGAAGATTCCCGAGAGGCTGTAGCGCCGCGAGGAAGGCCGGTTCACGATCGTGAGGCCGCCGGAATCGGTCAGCTGGAGGATGGACAGGGACGTCGAGTAGTCGAGCGTCACGTAGAGCCGGGCGCCGAGGCTGCGCCCGAGGGAGAAGTACCACGCGTCGTTGGTCGAGCTGCCTGGCCGGATCGTCCGGTTGTCCGAGACGAACACGTCGAGGCCCGACCCGAGGACGTTCATCGAGGACAGCCCGAACTGCCAGCGGTTCGAGACGATGTCGTCGCGGTTGTTCTTGTCCTGGTAGTAGCCGGCCCAGACCCGCCAGCCGCGCGCGACCTCGACGGTCGCGCGGCCGCCCATCGAGTCGAAGAGGAATCCGTCGAGGCTCTTCGCGTCCACGGGGCGGCCCGCGAGCTGATCCAGCGTGATCGTGCGCGCGTCGATCGAGCGGCCGTGCTGGTAGAGGGCCTGGATCTCGAAGGCGCGCACGGGCGCCCAGCGGGCCGTCGCGAAGAGGTAGGCGAGTCCGCCTGTCCCCATGCCCGCCGGCCCCGTCAGGTCGTACTCGGCGGCCTGATAGAGGAAGAACTCCCGGCCGACCGGGATGAAGTTCGAAACCGAGACGACGTTTCGTTCCACGAGGCCCTGGTTGCGGACCGTCACGTAGCCGAGGACGTTGCGCCAGCCGCGTTCCCCGTCGAGGGCGACGTACGCGCCGCCCTTCCTCACGTCCGCGACGTATCCCGCATCGAAGCCCTTGGGCTCCAGGCCTCCGAACACGCCGAAGCGGAACTTCCCGGCGCGCGTCTCGAGGTGCACACCGCCGACGCCCCCGAGGGCGCCGAGATCGTTCACGTACATCTGCCCGAGGCGCACGGCGACGTGCCCGCTCGCGATCCGGCCGCCGACCCAGGCATCGTAGACGGAGAGCCGCGCGTCCCGATTCGCGACCCCGGGGTACTGAGAGCCTCGCGTGTCGACCGAGAACTCGACGCCGTCTCCCTCGTGGGGCGGCGTGTGAATGCTGACCGCAGCGTTCAGCTCGTTGTAGGCCGTCGTCGTTCCGTCCAGGTTCTTCGACCTCAGGACCTGTCCGAAAACCGAGATGCGGCCCCAGTCGAGCGCGGACTGCGCCGCGGCCGGGGCCACCCAGGCCAGGAGCACCACCAGGATCGCGAGGCGACGGCGCATCAGCCGGCTCGTCCGTTCGGGTGGCACGAGTAACAGGCCGTGGACGTCCACACGTAGCCCTTGACACCCGAGTGATGCGGAGTGATCTGGGCGTTCGTGTGGCAATCCGTGCAGGTGAAGACCGTGTACACCCCCGCCGTCTTGTGGCAATCGGCGCACGGTCTGTTGTGGTTGCTCGTCAGCGGGAAGTACGTGTGGTTGAACGTCCCCAGCAGCCACGTGGCGTCCGAGAACTTGTGGCACGTGTCGCAGGTCGTCGGGAAGGCCGCGGTGATGTGGTTCACGGGCGTCGTCGCGGTGTTGTAGTCCTTCAGGTGGCACGCCGAGCAGGGACCCGTGGGCACGGTCGTGAAGTTGTTCAGGCTGGGCGCGTACGGCGGGTTGTGACACTGCGCGCAGGGCGCCGTGACGTGGGCGCCGGCCAGCGCGAAGTAGGCGGAGTGGTTGAAGGCCGACGCGAGCAGCCAGTTGGCGTCCGTGTTCTTGTGGCAGGTGTCGCACGTCGTCGGCAGGCCGGTGTGATTCACGGGCGTCGTGGCCCCGGTGACGTCCTTCTGGTGGCATCCGTAGCACGTCGTCGGAACGGCCGTGTAGTTGTTGGCGGACGGCGCGTACGGCGGGTTGTGGCAAACCGCGCACGCCGTCGTGGCGTGCAAGCCGACGAGCGGGAAGGTCGTGTGGCTGAACGTGGCGAGCAGCCAGGTGGCGTCGGAGAACTTGTGGCACGAGTCGCAGGTCGTCGGAAAGTTCGACGCGATGTGGTTCACGGGCGTCGTTGCCGTGTTGTAGTCCTTCAGATGGCACGACGAGCACGGGCCCGTGGGCACGGTCGTGAAGTTGTTCGCGCTGGGAGCATAAGGCGGGTTGTGGCACTGGGCGCAGGTCGCCGTGGCGTGGGCGCCCGTCAGGGCGAAGTACGCCGAATGGTTGAACGTCGACGCGGCCAGCATGGTGGCGTCCGTGGCGCTGTGGCAGGTGTCGCACGTCGTCGGGAGGCCGGCGTGGTTCACGGGCGTCGTGGCGCCGACGACGTCCTTCTGGTGGCAGCCGAAGCAGGTCGTCGGCGCGCTCTTGTACGGCATCGTCGTGTGACAGGTTTTGCAGGCCTGTGTCGCGTGGACGCCGACGAGCGGATAGCCGGTCATGGACTGCGCCGCCGCCGGGGCGCCCCAGGCGAAGAGGGCCGCGAGGAGCGCGAGACGGTGAATCAGACGATCACGCCGTCGAATCGCCGTGAAGACATCTTGCGTCGTGTGGCGCTCGTCGCAGGGCGACTTGTCGTTCTTGGCTGGCGAGAACTGTGCGTCTTGTCTCACGTTTCACGCTCCGTGTCAGTGCTTGAAGATCGAGGGAATCCAGGTCGGCGCGGAGAACAGGTGGCAGGTGTCGCACGTGGTCGGGAAACCGCCCGCGAGGTGTGGCGGATTGACGGACTTGTTGTAGTCGGCGATGTGGCACGCCGAGCAGGGGCTCGTGGGCACGGTGAGGTAGTTGTTGGCGCTGGGGGCATACGGCGGGTTGTGGCACTGGGCACAGGGCGCCGTGACGTGGGCGCCTGCCAGCGCGAAGTACGTGTTGTGGACGAACGAGCCCTTCTGCGACCACGTGGCGTCGGTGTTCTTGTGGCAGGTGTCGCACGTCGTCGGGAAGCCGGTGTGAGGCACCGGGGTCGTGGCGCCCGTGAAGTCCCTCACGTGGCAGCCGTAGCAGGTCGTCGGAACGGTGGTGGTGTTGTTGGCGGACGGGGCGTACGGCGGGTTGTGGCACGTCGCGCAGGCCGTCGTGGCGTGCACGCCGACGAGGGGGAAGGTCGTGTGGCTGAACGACGCGAGAAGCCACGTGGCATCGGAGAACTTGTGGCAGTTGTCGCACGTCGTCGGGAAGTTCGACGCGATGTGGTCCACGGGAGTCTTGGCGTTGTTGTAGTCGGTCAGGTGGCAGGAGTAGCAGTCGCGGGCCGTTCCCTTGAAGACGTTGTTCTTGTGGCAGGCGCTGCAAAGCTGCGTCGTGTGCGTGCCGGCGAGCGGGAAGGTCGTGGCCGTGTTGTGGTTGAAGCTCGAGGGTTTCCACGCCGTGTCGGAGAACTTGTGGCAGGTATCGCAGGTGGTCGGGAAGCCGGCGGCGGCGTGTGGCGGGTTCTTCGAGTTCTGGTAGTCGGTCTTGTGGCAGGAGTAGCAGTCGCGGGCCGTTCCCTTGAAGACGTTGTTGACGTGGCAGGCGTTGCAGAGCTGCGTCGCGTGCGTGCCGGCGAGCGGGAAGGTCGTGGCGGTGTTGTGGTTGAAGCTGGCCGGCTTCCAGGCCGGATCAATGTACCTGTGACAGCTGTCGCAGGTCGTCGGGAAGCCGGCGGCCGTGTGCGAGGGATTCTTGGAGTTCTGGAAGTCGGCCTTGTGGCAGGAGTAGCAGTCGCGCGGCGTGCCCTTGTAGACGCTGTTGATGTGGCATGCCGTGCAGGGCTGCGTCACGTGGACGCCGCCGAGAACGAAGGTCGTGGCCGTGTTGTGGTTGAACCCGGCGTCCTGCCAGTTCGGAGACGAGTATTTGTGGCAGGTGTCGCAAGTCGTCGGGAACGCGGCGGCGGCGTGCGGCGGGTTCTTCGAGTTCTGGTAGTCGGTCCTGTGGCAGGAGAAGCAATCGCGCGGCGTGCCCTTGAAGACGTTGTTCTTATGGCACGCGGCGCAGGGTTGGGTCGCGTGGACGCCGGCAAGCGGGAAGGTCGCGTGGACGAAAGTCGCGCCCTGCCACGTCGGCGCCGAGGGCTTGTGGCAGCCCGCGCAGTCCGTGGGGAAGCCGCCCGAGACGTGGTTGGGACTCTGCACGCGCTCGTAGTCCGTCTTGTGACAGGAGTAGCAGTCCCGGGGCGTGCCCTTGAATCTCTGGTCCTTGTGGCATGACTCGCAGTCGAGCGTCTTGTGGGGCGTCTCGAGCGTGAAGCCGGTGGCCGCCGCGTGACTCCACGTCACGGCCGCCCAGGCGGTCGGCCGGTGGCAGGTCTGGCAGTCGCTTCCCAGCTTCGTCTTGAAGCGGTCGTCGGGCTTGCGGATCCAGTGGCAGTCGTAGCAGCCCGTGGGCGTGCCCTTGAGGACGCCGTTCAGGTGGCAGGATGCGCACGCGACCACGAGGTGCCTGCCCTCGAGCGGGAAGCGGGTCGTCTTGTGGAAGGCTCGCGAGGGGGTCCGCCAGAGGATCGCGTTGTGGCAGGACGCGCAGTCGCGTCCCAGGGTCCCGCGGTGGACGTCCTCGTGGCAGTGCGCGCAGGCGACCGGTACCGCGTATCGGACGGCCGTTCCGCGGCCGGCGGGGTAGTTGAAGGTCTCCTTGCGGTGGCACTCGGCGCAGGCGATCTTCGCGTGCTTGCCGACGAAGAAGTCCTGCGTCTCCTTTTTCTTCGGATGCGTGTACTTCGCCACCTTGAACGAGGAGGCGTTGTGACAGGTTTCGCAGCGCGGTGAGAGCTGGCCGAGATGCGGGTCCTTGTGGCAGGCGCGGCATTCCGTCGAGATGCCCGTGAGGCGCACGGCCGTCCCGCTGCCTGCGGGGAACTTCCCGGTCTCCTTCAGGTGGCACTTCGCGCAGGGCGTCGTCTCGTGCTTCCCCGCGAGCCCGAACTTCGAGCGCGTGTGGACGAAGAGGTCGGGTTTGAAGCCCTTCGCCACGAGGCCGTGGCACTTCGCGCAGTCCGGGCCGACCTGACCGAGGTGCGGGTCCTTGTGGCAGGCCGCGCACTCGAAGGAGACGCCCTTGTACTGCCGCACGGCGGGCACCGCGACGCCCTTCCCGGCGCCACCCGCGGGCGTCCGCTCGGGGAGGTGGCACTTGTCGCACGCGACTTTCGCGTGGGCGCCCTCGAAGAACTCGGACTGGCGCGGGTGCTGGAACGCCGATACCTTGAAGGACGCCGTGCCGTGGCAGGTCTGGCAGGTCGCACCGAGCTTTCCCTTGTGGACGTCGGCGTGACAGGAGACGCACTCCCTCTTCGCGCCGCGGAAGTCGAAGACCCGCTGCGCGAGGGGAACGCGGTCCTGCGCCGCGGCCGACTTGTGGCAGGCGGCGCAGGCCGTCGTCGCGTGCTTGCCGTCGAGGGGGAACTTCGTGCGCGTCGAGTGGTCGAACTTTGCGGGCCTGAAGCCGGTCTCCGTGTGGCAGGCCGCGCAATCCTCGGCGGGGAAGAGATGCTTGTGCGGGTCGACGTGGCAGTCGGCGCAGAGCGCGTACTTGAGCCGCACGAGCGCCGCCGGCTTCACGTGACACGTCTGGCACTTGATGCTCGCGTGCTGGCCCTTGAGCGGGTAACCCGTTTTCGCGTGATCGAATTTCTGCCCTTCGACGAGCGTCTTGAAGTTCGTCGTGACGTGGCACGTCGAGCAGGTTCCGAGCGGCGGGGCGTGGGGGTTCTTGTGGCAGTCGTCGCAGGCCGCGAAGCGTGCGATCCGGTACTGGCCCTTCGTCTTGTGGCAGCTCTCGCAGGGGGTCTTCAGGTGCGCGCCGGTCAGCGGGTACTTCGTTTTCGTGTGGTCGAAGACCTTCTTCGTGTCCTTGAAGGCGACGTTCGTCGGGTGGCAGGTCTGACAGCTGGCGCCGAGGGTGCCGTTGTGGACGTCCTTGTGGCAGGACGCACACGACGCGGAGAGGCCGAGAAACGAACGCGTCTTGTGGCAGGCCTTGCATTCGAGCGGCGCGTGCAGCCCGTCGAGCGCGAACGCGGCTTCGGCCTTGTGGTCGAATCCCTTGGTCTCGAAATGGCGGAGGTCGCCGTCGACGCCCGCGTGCTCGACGTGGCAGCTCGCGCATTCCTTGCCGGCAACGCCCCGGTGGACACCCTGCTTCGCCTTGATGCGCTCGGCGACGGGCTTGTGGCACTCGAGGCACTTCGCGGCGGTGACCTGGCGGCCCGGCTCGTGGCAGCTCTGGCACTTGTCGAGACCCTCGAGCTTCGCGTGCGGCTTCGAGAGCTTGCCGGGCGAGACGAGGCTGCCGAGCCCCTGGGCGGCGCCCGCGCTCTGCGCGAGAAAAAGCGCGGCGAGAAACGAGGCGAGCCCGAGGAGGCGCGTTCTCACGGGCACGTGGGCTTTCGGCCCCGCTTCGGGGAGCCGTCTTCTTCGAAGTTCTCGTGATACCAGCGTTGGTAGTGGTGCTTCGCCCACTCACGGTCGACCCGACCCGTGAACATCCCGCTGAGGCCGACTCGTGTGCCGGGATTGACGACCGCCATGTAGATGTGACCGATCATCAAGAGAGGGGCCACCAGAGACATGCAGATGTGAAGGACCCAAGGCCAGAAATGATCGATGCCCTGCGTCCAGAGGAAGAAACCGGTCACGGAGAACAGCGGATACGTGATCAGAACCATCATGAAGTTCAGTCTCTCGGCGGCGTTGAATTTGCGCTGCTCCGGGAGAACGATCCTCTTGCTGACGGTCGACGGACCAATCAGGAAGAGCCACTTCAGATCGTCGATCGTCCAGGAGAACCCCACCTTAAGGTTTTCGATGTGGACCTTGTAGTCGCGCCAGTTCCGCAGGATGGCCAGAAGTGGGAAGACGGCCAGGCACCCACCCGAAACCCGGTGGAGGAACGAGAGGAACTCCCGCAAGAGGCTGCCGGAATGGAGGCCGTAGAAGAGCTTCATGGTCATGCCCGTCGCGAAGCAGCCCATGAAAGGGATTGCAATCGACCAGTGGAGCATCATTTCGCCCCTGACGAAACGCAGGATCTCCTTGGCCTGCTCCGTTCGCGGAAAGAACACGACCTGCTTCGACGGAGGCGCCTCGCCGTGCGCGTCGACGTCGACTGCGGACGGGGCGGGAAACGCCCGAGGGACTTCCGGCGCCGCGACGGGAGGCGCGGGGGCGAGGGAGGAGGAACGCACGAGCGCCGCCTGCGAGGTGGCGATCCGCCCATTACCCCGGTTCGGATCCCCTGCGTAGTCCAAATCCCACTACTCCCTTCGAGAGCGCAAATTCTGTTCCCCAGAAAGAAGCAAAAACTCTACTCTAACCCGAGGAAAAATGTCAATTCGACACGCCGAGCCATACTCGGATTTGACTGTAGTGACAGCAGCTAACTCAAAAACAATGTCTCAAGTAAAGACACAAACGCCGAAACTGCGTCTCAGATTTATCTTCGGGGAGCGGGCGAAGCATTCGCCTTAAACGGGACTATGTCGCGGTAATCCAAACCTTTACGAAGGCCTGCGTCGGCGAAGCAGGCCACCGCCGGCGACGCGAGTCACTCCCGCCAGACAGCGTCGAAGAGGAGGAAAGCCGCCGTCGTGACGACGCCGTCGTAGGCGACGAGGACGCGCACGAAGTCGAGTCCGGCCGCGAACGACGTCTCGCGCGCCGCGACCTGCGTCCCGGAGACCGCCGCGATGAGCGGCGGGAGGAGGAGAGGAATCGAGAGGACGGCGAAGAGGGCGCCTTTGGCCGCGGCCTTCGAGACGAGGGCCGCCGTGAACGTGGAGGCGCCCGCGAGGCCCAGGCCGCCGAGGACGAGGAGCGCGACGAAGAGCGGCGGACAGGCGATCTCGAAGGACGTGAGGACGAGGAAGAGGGGGACGATGAACGCCGTCACCGCGAAAAGAAGGACGACGTTCACGAGGTACTTGCCGAGCAGGACCGCGGCCGGCGGAGACGCGAGGCGCAGGGCCGCAGCGGTGCCCGCCTCCTCCTCCTTGACGAAGACCCGCGAGAGGCCCGTCATCGCCGAGAAAAAGATGACGATCCAGAGGAGGACGGCGTTCACGGTGGGACGGTCCTCGGGCGCGAGGCGCGTCGGGCCGACCGCGTAACCGACGAGCACGAGCACCGCGAAGGCGAAGAGGAAAAGCGCGTTGACGGCGATGCGCGTACGCCACTCGGCGAGGAGGTCCTTGCGGAGAATGGCGAAAGCGGCCCCGAGGAGGGGCGCGGGCGGGTGGGCGTTCACAGCGACACGGTCTCGTCGGCCAGCGCGAGGTCGCGGAGGTCGTTCGACGCGATGATCGCGATCCCGCGGGAGCGCTGGGAGGCGACGATCTTCTGGACGACGGCTCGGCCCGCTTCGTCGAGATTCGCGCCGGGCTCGTCGAGGAGAAGAACGCCGGGATCGTGCAGCGTCGCGTAGGCGAGCTTCACGCGCTGCCGCTGGCCCGTGGAGAGAGACGAAAGAGACTTCTTTGAATGGGATTCGGGCGGAAGGCCGACACCTGAGAGCAGCTTTCGCGCACGGCCCGGAGTCGGCGTCAGGCCGCGGACCCTTTCGAAGAAATCCAGGTTCTCTTCGGCGGTCAACTCGGCGTAGAGCGAAAGGTCGGGCGCGCACCAACCGAGAACGTGCACGGCGTCGCGCGGGGCCAGGCTCGCGCCGTCTTCGAAGAGGACCCTGCCACCGGTCGGACGGATGAGGCCCGCGAGGACGCGCAGGAGGGTCGTCTTGCCGCTCCCGTTCTCGCCCGCGACGCCGAGGACGCGGCCGTGCTCGAGGCTGAACGAGAGCGGGCCGATGATCTTCCGCGTCCCGAACGAGCGGGAAAGGCTGTCCGCGACGAGACGCATGCGGGCGGAAGGATAATCCCTCCGCGTGATTCCCCGGCTTCTCGGCGTCCTCGTTTTCCTCGCGATCACCGTCTACCGGTGGACGCTGCGCCTTTCGATCTTCGGCGAGGAGCACCGGCAGGCGATCCGGGCGAAGGGGAAGAAGCCCCTCCACGCGATCTGGCACCAGCGAATGGTGGGCGGGATCCTCGCGCATCGCGGCGAGGGCTACGTCACGATGGCGTCGAAAAGCGGGGACGGCGAGATCATCGCGACGTTCCTCAGGTACTGGGGCTTCGTCGCCGCGCGCGGTTCGTCCTCGCGCGGTGGCGACGCGGGCTCGGCCGAGTTCCTCGAGGCGCTGAAGGGCGCGC
>JBAUSZ010000074.1:0-22761 GCA_049581965.1 Thermoanaerobaculia bacterium
GGCCGATGCCGCGCGACGCGCCAGTCACGAGCGCGACGCGAAGGCGCGGGGCCTCACTCACCTCTCCCCCACCACCGTCGGACCACGCGTACCCACGGGCGCCATGGTCGCGGCGAAGACGTTCACGTCCTCCGGGCGCTCGAGCGCCGGCCGCGCGACGACCGCATCGCGCAGCGTCCAGCGGACGAGCCGGGTCAGAACGTCACCGGGCCCGACCTCGGCGAAACGAACGATCCCCGTCCCGCGCATCGCCCTCAGCGTCGGGGCGAAGAAAGACGGAAGAGAGATTTGCCTAGAAAGGACATGGGCGGCCTCTTCGCCACTCGACACCCGCCGCCCGAGCATGGGGGCGTAGAGAGGCGAGCGGGGGTGCTCCACGCTTACACCACGTTCCAGGAAATTCTTCAATCTCTCGCTGACGGGCTCCAGGATCCTCGAGTGCATCGGGAACCCGATCGGGAGCATCTCCGCCTTCAGGGCCCGCGGCCGCAGGAGGTCGATCGCCTCCTCGACGAGGTCCGCCTCGCCCGTGAGGACGAACTGGGCCGACGCGTTCTCGGTCGCGATCGAGAGCCGGGAGAGATCGGGGCACACGCCCGCCAGCGCGGCCTCGACGTCCGGCCGGCCGAGGCCGATGACGAACCCCATCGTCCCGGCCACTTCGCCCCTCGCGCGCGCCTCGGCGAGAAGCCGCTCGGCCTCGAGGAGGACGTCGAGCGCGGCGGCGCGCTCGAGGCAGCCCGCGGCGACGAACGCCGCGTACGTGCCGAGGCTGTAACCGCAAGAGGCGTCGGGGACGATCCCGTGCTCGCGCCTGAGAACCTCGAGTGCCGCGAGCGAAACCGCGAAGACCCCGACCTGCGCGGGTTTGTCGTCATGAAGAGATTCGGAACCCGTGCCGAAAAATGTCCTGTCGATCCGGACACCGGATCTTCTGGAAATTTCCTCGAATAGGGAGACGACGTAGCCGTGTCTCTTGGCCAGAGCCTCGCCCATCCCGGCCTTCTCGCTGAGCTGGCCGGGAAACAGGGCGCCGAAGGTCGCGCCGCTGACCGCCGCACCGAACGCCAGGCCCTCGCCGGATACGCGAGCGGCATTCATGCCGCAACGCCCCTCGGACCGTTCGAAGAAATCTTCGGGGCCTCTTCGAGCCTCGCCGACGAGATCGGCGCGAACGTCCAGCGCCGCAGCCACCGCGCCCAGCGTTCCTCCGTCCGGGTCCGTCCCGCGAAATGGACGAGGCGCGACACACGTGAGAGACCCGGCATGGCCGGATGCTCGGGGTCGAACTCCCAGGGATGCGCGTAGAGGACCGGCGGAACGCCGGCCTCGAGGGAGCCCTCGATTGCGTCGGCGATGCGACGCTCGCGGGTCAGACGCGCACACACGCCGCCGCCCCAGATCGCGCGGCGGCCGAAGAACGTGCCCATCAAGGGGGGAACTTCGAGGATCGGCCCCGCGTCCGTCGCCAGGACCGCGGGCCGCGCAGGGTTCGAGGGGTGCCCCACGGGAGGTGCCGTCGTGAGCGACGAGTCGAGGAGGAAGCCCTCCTCGGCGAGCACGCCGAAGGCGGGGTTGTCGGCCCGGAGCATCGACCACTCCGGCGCACGGAAGGCCGTGACGGGACGCCCGAGCGTCTCCTGCAGCGTGTCGCGGCTCCGCCGAAGGTCCTCCCGGAACTCGGGCCTCGACATCTCGAAGACCCGGCGGTGCGCGTCGCCGTGGCAGGCGACCTCGTGCCCGGCCTCGGCGATGCGCCTCACGAGCCCGGGGCTCTGCCGGGCGACCCAGCCGAGGACGAAAAACGTGGCCCGGGACGCGGTCTCGGCGAGGAGGGCGAGGATCCGGTCGGTTCCGACGTGGACGCGCTTCTCGCGCGAGGTCCAGGTCGCGGGGTCGGCGTAGCCGGCATGCCCGCACACGTGGAACCAGTCCTCCACGTCGACGGTCAGGATGGGCGAGAGCATCGGCTGATTATGACGCGTCGGAATCGAGCGTCTTGTAGTAGACGGAGAGCCACGACGTGATCCAGGTGTCACGGAAGGGCCGGTAGTGCGAGCGGGCGCCGTAAATCGTCTTGACTCTCACCGAGGCGAAGCGGCGAACGTGCGGTGCCGCCTTGATGAGGATCTCGTTCTCGATGGAGTAACGCTCGGCCCTCAGGCGCAGGCGCCGGAGGATGTCCGCGGCGATCACGCGGTAGCCGGACTGCCCGTCCTCGACAGGAAGACCCGTCATCCGGCCGAGGATCCGGTCTCCGATCGAGTTCGCCCAGAAGTTCTTCGCCGGCATCGCGGACGCCTCGCCGAGGCGGGACCCGACGACGAAGTCCGCGCCGCTTCTCGCGACCTCGAGCAGGGTTGGCAGGTCGGCGGGGTCGTGCTGCCCGTCGGCATCGACGAACGCGACGTGCGTCACGGGCTCCTTCAGGAGGACCGCGAGGCCGGCCCGGACGGCCGCGCCCTTGCCCCCGTTCGACGGCCTCACGAGGACGCGCGCCCCGGCCGCGCGGGCCGAGGCGGCGGTGCCGTCCGAGCTGCCGTCGTCCACGACGAGGATGTCGGGCACGATTCGACGCAGACCGCCGACGACGGTGCCCACCGTCGAGGCACACCGAAAAGCGGGCACGAGGGCGGCGGGCCGAAAATCGCCGGAAATCTTCTCGAACATGGCGTTAGGGGATTGACGGGAGCGCCCTGTTTGTGAAAAGTATCACGAGCGCCGCATGGGCACCCCGCTCGCCTTCCTGCCGGTCCTGATGATGCTCGTGGGTGCCATGGGCATCGGGGCGCTTCTCCTCGGGCTGAACTACGTTCTCGGCCGGAAAGTGAGCACGAAGCGCAAGCTCTCCCCCTACGAGAGCGGCATGCCGCTCCTCGACGACAGCCACAAGCGCATCAGCGTGAAGTTCTTCATCGTCGCGATGATCTTCATCCTGTTCGACGTCGAGGCGGCCTTCCTCTATCCGTGGGCGGTCGTCTTCCGCCAGGGCGGCATGCCGGTGTTCGTGGAGATGCTGATCTTCGTCGTCGTTCTTTTCCTGGGTTTCGGCTACCTCTGGAAAAAGGGCGCGTTCGACTGGAAATGATGTGAGCGGCGGACCGAACACGCCCGTGGCCGGGCAGGCCGGGACCCCGCCCACCGGCGAGCACGGCGCCCTTTCCTGCGGCAGGGCCCTCGCGTTCTCCGGGGAGACGCGCGCCGAGATCGACCGTCTCCTGACGCGCTACCCGACGAAACAGGCGGCGCTTCTCCCCGTCCTCTGGCTCGCCCAGAAGGAGTGGGGGTGGATTTCGCGCGAGGCCGTCGACGCCGTGGCGTCCCTGCTGGGCCTCGCGCCGGCCTTCGTGTGGGGGGTCGTGACCTTCTACACGATGTACAACCGTGCGCCCGTCGGCAGGCACCTCATCCAGGTCTGCACGTCCATCTCGTGCCACCTGAACGGGGCCGAGGAGGTCTTCTCCGAGTGCAAGAAAAAGCTCGGCGACCTGCGCTCGGGCGAAACGTCGAAGGACGGCCGCTACACCGTGATCGAGGTCGAGTGCCTCGCCCAGTGCGACAAGGCGCCTGCCGTCATGGTGAACGACGACGACTACGCCGTCGTCACGAAGGAAAAGCTGGACGCGTTCCTGAAGGGACTCACGTAGGGCGATGAGCGGACTGAGCCCGATCCCTCCGGTCCTTCTCGCCCGCCTCGGCAAGCCGCGCTCGCGGTCGATCGAGACGTACGTCGCCGACGGCGGGTACGCCTCGTGGAAGAAGGTCCTCGCGGGCGCCAGGGACGGCACGTGGACGCCCGCGAAGGTCACGGACGCCGTTAAGGCCTCTGGCCTGCGCGGCCGCGGCGGCGCCGGCTTTCCCTGCGGACTGAAGTGGACGTTCGTGCCGCCGAAGGAGAAGCGCGGCGACAAGCCGGTCTACCTTCTGTGCAACGCGGACGAGTCCGAGCCGGGCACGTTCAAGGACCGCCTCCTCATCGAGAACGATCCCCACCAGATCCTCGAAGGGATGATGCTCGCGAGCTTCGCCCTCGAGGTGAAGCACGCCTACGTCTACATCCGCGGGGAGATGGTGCGCGGCGCCGAGATCCTGAACGCCGCCGTCGCCGAGGCCCACGAGAAAGGCTTCCTCGGGACGAACGTTCTCGGCTCCGGCGTCGACCTCACGATCACGGTGCATCGCGGCGCCGGAGCCTACATCTGCGGCGAAGAGACGGCTCTCATCGAGAGCCTCGAGGGCAAGCGCGGTCACCCGCGCATCAAGCCGCCCTTCCCCGCGGTATGGGGCGCGTGGGGATGCCCGACGGTCGTCAACAACGTCGAGACGCTCGCGTGCGTCAAGCACATCCTCGACCGCGGTGCCGACTGGTTCAAGGGCGTCGGCCGCAACGAGAAGAACACCGGCCCGAAGCTCTACTGCGTCTCGGGCCACGTCGAGAAGCCCGGCGTCTACGAGGCTCCGACCGGCATTCCGTGGGAGGAGCTCCTCGCGATGGCCGGCGGCGTCCGCGGCGGCCACAGGCTCAAGGCGGTCATCCCCGGCGGCTCCTCCGCCCCGATGCTCACGGCCGCCGAGATCGCCGGCATCCCGATGGACTTCGACGGGATCGCGGCGGCCAAGTCCATGTTCGGGTCGGCGGGAATCATCGTGATGGACGAGACGGCCGACATTCCGAAGGCCGTGGCCAACATCGCGAAGTTCTACGCGCACGAGTCCTGCGGGCAGTGCACCCCCTGCCGCGAAGGCACGCCGTGGCTGCTCAAGATGCTCCGGCGCGTCGTGAACGGCGAGGGGAGGAAGACCGACCTCGACCTCCTCCTCCAGATCTCGAACCAGATGGGAAACGGGATGACGATCTGTGTCTTCGCGGACGCCGCCATCGCGCCCGTCATCTCAGGCATCACGAAGTTCCGCGGGGAGTTCGAGGCGTACATCGAGAAATCACGAAAGCCGGAATTCGAGCAGAAGGCTCCGGAAGACCTCACGGCGAAGATCACGGACAGGCCCGCGGCGGGAGTTCACTCGTAATGGCGAAGGTCACGGTGGACGGGAAGGCCGTCGAAGTTCCGAACGGAGCGAACGCCCTCGAGGCGTGCCGCGCCGCCGGCGTCGACGTCCCGCACTTCTGCTATCACCCGGCGCTCTCCATCGTGGGCCAGTGCCGGATGTGCATGGTCGAGGTCGAGGGTGTGCCGAAGATCCAGGCCTCGTGCACCGTGCCCGTGCGCGACGGGATGGTCATCAAGGCCTCGACGGAGAAGGCCTTCGCGGCCAGGAACGCCACGATGGAGTTCCTCCTCATCAACCACCCACTCGACTGCCCGATCTGCGACCAAGCGGGCGAGTGCAAGTTGCAGGACAACGCCTTCGCGGCTGGCCTGCCCGTCTCGCGCACGTCCGAGTCGCGCCGCCAGTTCCCCGGGTACGACCGGACGACCATCGGGCCGCACGTGATCGCCGACATGACGCGCTGCATCCAATGCACGCGCTGCATCCGCTTCTGCGAGGAAATCACGGAGACGGGCGAATTGACGTTCATCGAGCGCGGGGGACATACGATCGTCTGGACGCACGAGGGCAAGGCGCTCGACAACGACCTCTCGGGCTGCGCGGCGGACGTCTGCCCCGTCGGAGCGCTCACGACGAAGGAGTTCCGCTTCCACAAGCGCGTCTGGTGGCTCGACAAGACGCGGTCCGTCTGCGACGGCTGCGAGATCGGCTGCAACATGTCGATCGAGCACCGCGACCGCGTCGTCTATCGCTTCACGCCGCGGGTCCAGCCAAGCGTGAACGATTACTGGATGTGCGACTACGGCCGCTTCCGCGCAGAGAACCTCAACACGCAGGAGTTCACGAAGCCGGAGATTCGTATCCCGGGCGGCGCGGAGAGAAAGCAGACGAACTGGGGCGAGGCTCTCGACGCCGTCAAGGTCGCGATCGACCGGGCGAGAGGGGAAGAGAAAGACAAACAGAAGCTTTCTGAGAAAGTAATCGTCCTCGGCTCCGCCTTCCTCACCACCGAGGAGGCCTGGCTTCTCGCGACGCTCTGCAAAGATGCTTTGAAGGTGAATGCGCCCGAGTTCACCGTGGACATCGGGCCGAAAAGGCGCATCCGCAACAAACGGGACGGGTGGATCTATGGGGACGAGGCGGCACCGAACGGCAAGGGCTGCGAGGCTGCTGGCCTGAAGCGCGCCAAAGAAGGCGGGCCGTCGCCCCTCTCCCTATTACTTTCGAAGAAATCTCTCCCTTCTCCTCCGGCGGTTCTTTACATCACGGACGCCGCATTTACAGAGCGGGCGAACGAATCTGCATTCGTTTCCCTTCTCCGGCAGGCCAGCGTTCTGATCGTTCATGCCCGCAGACGCAGCGCGCTGACGGACGCGGCGGACATCGTCCTGCCGACGGCGGCTCTCTCGGGCACCGAGGGCACGTTCGTGAACGCGCAGGGCCGCGTCCAGCGCGTCGACCTCGCGATCCTCGCGCCACCCATCGTTCGCACGGATCTCGAGATCTTCCTGCACCTCGGCGCGCGCTGGGGCGCGTTCGAGACACAGTGGACCGCGCGCGACGTCTTCGGCCGCATGAAGGCCTCCGTCACCGGCTACGCCGGCCTCGACTGGGACGCCGACACCCTCGTGGGCAACCCGCCGTCCATCTCCCCCGCCGCCGCCTACGACGCCCTCGGCCTCCGAAAGGACGCCGACGTCGAGGTTTTCGACCGCCCGTCGGTGTCGACGCCGGACCGCCGGCCATGAACGAGACGCTCTCGGCCGCCCTCGAGGGAGCCGGAAAGATCGCTTTCGTGTGGGGCGCCGTCCTCGCCGCAATGCTGCCGAACCTCATCTGGATGGAGCGGCGCGTCGCGGGCCTCATCCAGGACCGTCCCGGCCCGAACCGAGTCGGACCGTTCGGGCTCCTGCAGGCCTTCGCGGACGTCCTGAAGATGTTCATGAAGGAAGACGTCGTCCCGCTCTACGCGGACCGCCTTCTCCACACGGTCGCGCCCTTCATCCTCCTCGTCCCGTCGCTCGTGACGTTCGCCGTCATCCCGTTCGGGTCGAGCATCCCCCTCTTCGGCCGCGAGATCCCGCTGGTGATCGCGGACGTGAACATCGGGATTCTCTACGTCTTCGCACTCGCCTCCGTCGGCGTCTACGGCCTCGTTCTCGCGGGCTGGGCCTCGAACAACAAGTTCGCGCTCATGGGCGGGATCCGCTCGTCGGCGCAGGTCATCAGCTACGAGCTCTCGATGGGCCTTGCGGCCGTCGCGACCCTCATGGCGGCGGGCTCGCTGCGCCTGACGCGCGTCGTCGAGTACCAGGCCGGCGGCACGTTCCTCGGGTTCCTCCCTCTGTGGAACTGTTTCACGCAGCCGCTCGGCTGCATCATCTTCGTGATCGCGGCGTTCGCGGAAACGAACCGCGTCCCCTTCGATCTCCCCGAGGCCGAGGCCGAGCTCGTCGCGGGCTACCACACGGAGTATTCCGGTTTCCGGTTCGGTGCGTTCTTCATGGCCGAGTACCTGAACCTCGTCGCCTCCTCGATGATGATGGCGACGCTCTACTTCGGCGGCTGGTCGCTCCCGTTCCTCCCGCACACCGGGCTCGCCGGCGGCCTGCTTTCGATCGTCGTCTTCTTCGCGAAAACGATGTGTTTCGTGTTTCTCTTCATGTGGGTCCGCTGGACCCTCCCGCGGTTCCGCTTCGACCAGCTCATGGACATCGGCTGGAAGGCCCTTCTGCCGCTCTCGTTCCTGAACCTCCTCTGGACGGGCGCGCTCGTCCTCCTGAAGGTGATCTGATGCCGGCCCTCGGCGGAGAGCTCGTCGTCTTCACGATCGCGTCCGTCCTCGCGATCGGCTTCGCCCTCGCGATGGTCGTCCAGAAGACGCCCGTGAGGAGCGTCCTCTCCCTCGTCGTGACGTTCTTCGGGCTCGCGATCTTCTCGATCCAGCTCGCGGCGCCGTTCATCGCGGTCGTCCAGGTCTTCGTGTATGCGGGCGCGATCCTCGTCCTGTTCCTCTTCGTCATCATGCTGCTGAACCTGAGCCAGGAGGCGGCGGAGGAGGAGACACGCCCCGTGCAACGAATGCTCGGCCTCCTCGCATCGCTCGCTCTCGGCGGCCTCCTCGCCGGCGCAGCCCTCCGCGCGCCGATGCCGAAGGGTGCGACCCCGCCCGCGGTCATCCCGCTCAAGGACGAGATCCCGACGATCGGGCGTCTCCTCTTCTCCGACTACCTCCTCGCGTTCGAAGCCCTCTCGTTCCTCCTCCTCGTGGCCGCCGTCGGCGCGCTCCTGCTTTCCAAGAGGAGGTTCGAGTGACCGGCGCCCTCCCCGGGGTCGCCCCGATGGCCGTGCCCCCCGGCCTCTACCTCGCCGTCGGGACATTGCTCTTCGCGATCGGCCTCGCGGGGGCCCTCCTGAAGCGCAACGCCCTGTCGATCTTCCTCTCGATCGAGCTCATGATGAACGCCGTCAACCTCCTGTTCCTCACGTACGCCCGGATGCGGGGCGACATGGCGGGGCAGATGATCGTCTTCTTCGTGATCGCGATCGCGGCCGCCGAGGCCTCGGTCGGCCTCGCGATCTTCGTCGCGCTCTTCCGCAACCGCCGGACGGTGGACGTGGACAAGATCGCGCTCCTGAAATGGTAGACGCGTGAACGCCCTCTGGCTCATTCCGGTCCTCCCTCTCGCGGGATTCGTTCTGAACGGCCTCGTCGCGCTCCTCGCGGCGAGCGCGCGCTCCGAGGCCGAGAGGGGCGGCGACCAGCCGAAGGCCCGCCTCCCCCGTGTCCAGCGCCTCTTCCACGGTATCGTCGGCGTCGGCTCGGTCGGTCTCGCGACCGTCCTCGCCTTCGCTTCCCTCGTCCCCTACGTCCTCGAGTCGCTGAGGAGCCCGGAGGCGATCGCGCCCGTCGTCCAGAACGTCTACACGTGGATGGCCGCGGGCGACTACTCGGTCGACGTCGCGTTCCGCCTCGACGCGCTCTCGGCGCTCATGCTCTCGTTCGTCACGTTCGTCGGGACGCTTATCCACGTCTACAGCGTCGGATACATGCAGGAGGAGGAGGGGTACGGTCGCTACTTCGCTTACCTGAACCTCTTCATGTTCGCGATGCTCACGCTCGTCCTCGCGGACAACCTCCCGCTCCTCTTCGTCGGCTGGGAGGGCGTCGGCCTCTGCTCGTACCTCCTGATCGGCTACTACTACGACAAGGACGACGCCGTCGCCGCCGGCAAGAAGGCGTTCATCGCGAACCGCGTCGGCGACTTCGGGATGATCCTCGGGATCTTCGGCGTCTTCGCCCTCTTCGGGACGGCCGACTTCTCCTTCGTCGACCTCGCGAAACGGGCCGCCCTCTCGCCGGACGCGAACATCTCCGTCTACGCAGTCTGCCTCCTCCTCTTCCTCGGCGCGTGCGGCAAGAGCGCGCAGGTCCCGCTCTACGTCTGGCTGCCGGACGCGATGGCCGGCCCGACGCCCGTCTCGGCGCTCATCCACGCCGCGACGATGGTCACCGCCGGCGTCTACCTCGTCGCGCGCTGCAGCGCCGTCTTCGTCCTCGCGCCCGACGCCCTGACGCTCGTCGCCTGGATCGGTGCCGGCACGGCGGTCTTCGCCGCGACGATCGGCCTCGCGCAGAACGACATCAAGAAAGTCCTCGCCTACTCGACGGTCTCCCAGCTCGGGTACATGTTCCTCGCCTGCGGCGTCGGCGCCTTCTCGGCGGGCATCTTCCACGTCTTCACGCACGCCTTCTTCAAGGCCTGTCTCTTCCTCGGCTCCGGCTCCGTCATCATGTCGATGCACCACGAGCAGGACATGCGGCAGTTGGGCGGCCTCGCCTCACGCATCCCCCAGACGTTCCGGACGATGCTCGCCGCGACACTCGCGATCGCGGGCATCTTCCCGTTCGCCGGCTTCTTCTCGAAGGACGCGATCCTCGGGGCGACGGCGGCTTCGGGTCACTGGGCGCTCTACGCCGTCGGCCTCTTCACGGCGGGCCTGACGGCCTTCTACATGTGCCGGCTCGTCGCGATGACCTTCTTCGGGAAGCCTCGCGGCCACACGGAGCACGCACACGAGAGCCCCGCGACGATGACGATCCCGCTCTGGATCCTCGCGGGCTTCTCCGTCGTCACCGGCTTTCTGGGCGTCCCGGCCGCCCTCGGCGGGTCGGACCGGATCGGGCGCTTTCTCGAGGCCTCCGTCGCCCACCCCGAGATCCACGAGATGTCTCACGGTCTCGAGATCGGCCTCATGGCCCTCTCGCTCGTCGTGGCTCTCGCCGGGCTCACGGCGGCGTGGCGGTGGTACGGCAGGGCGGACGGCCCCGCGGAGGCCGTCTCGCCCCAGGCGCACGCCTTCTTCGAGAAGGCCGGCATCGCCGGCCGCCTCGTCGCGAACAAGTGGAACGTGGACGAGGGAATCGAGGCGCTCGTCCTCTCGCCTTTCCGGAAGATCGGAACGTTTCTCTGGCGCGGTTTCGACGCCCTCGTGATCGACGGGATCGCGAACGCCTCGGCGTTCCTCGTCGAGCTCGCGGGCGACCTCATGCGCTTCTTCACGACCGGGCACGTCCGCAACTACGCGCTCGCCTTCTCGCTCGGCGCACTCGTCTTCATCCTGTACGTGTGGGTGAGGTAGCGCGATGAACTTCCAGCCTCTCGGCGCCGACCTCCTCACGACCCTCGTTTTCCTGCCGACGCTCGGGGCGCTCCTCCTCGCCCTCCTGCCGGGCGAGTCGAAGGGAGCGGCGAAGGCCGTCGGCCTCGCGACCTCGCTCCTCACCTTCGCCTTGAGCGTCCTCATGCTCCGGCGCTTCGACGCGACCGCTCCCGGCATCGTGGGCTTTGCGATCGACCGGCCTTGGATCCCGAGGTTCGGGATCCGCTACCAGCTCGGCGTCGACGGCCTCGCGGTCGCCCTCGTCCTCCTCACGACGCTGCTCACGGTGTCGGTCCTCCTCGTGGCCTGCGGCCAGAAGATCGACAGGCTCAAGGGCTACGTCGCGGCCTTCCTCGTCCTCGAGACGGGCATGCTCGGAAGCCTCGTCGCGCTCGACCTGATCCTCTTCTACGTCTTCTGGGAGGTCATGCTCGTCCCGATGTACTTCATCATCGGGATCTGGGGGGGCAAGCGGCGCATCTACGCGACGATGAAGTTCTTCCTCTTCACGATGGCGGGCTCGCTCCTCATGTTCCTCGCGATCCTGTACACGGCCGGCGTTCACAGCCGGGCGACGGGCCTCCAGAGCTTCTCGCTCGCCGACTGGACCCGAGTGGCGTCCTCCGGCGCGTGGAACCTCTCTCCGGGCGTCGAGGCTCTTCTCTTCGGTGCGTTCGCCCTCGCCTTCCTCGTCAAGGTGCCGCTCTGGCCGCTCCATACGTGGCTGCCCGATGCGCACGTGGAGGCCCCGACCGGAGGATCGGTCATCCTCGCGGGTGTCCTCCTGAAGCTCGGGACGTACGGTCTCCTGCGTTTCGCGTGGCCGCTCTTCCCGCACGCCGCCGCGCGCTACGGTCCCTTCCTCGCCGTCCTCGCCCTCGTGGGCGTCGTCTACGGGGCCTGGGTCGCCGCGGCCCAGAAGGACATGAAGAAGCTCGTCGCCTACTCCTCGGTGAGCCACCTGGCGTTGGTCGTGCTCGGCATCGTCGCCGGGACGGGCGCCGCGCTCTCGGGCGCCATCTTCCAGATGATCGGCCACGGCCTGACGACGAGCCTTCTCTTCCTTCTCGTCGGCGTCCTCTACGAGCGGCGCCACACGCGCGAAATGGCCGACTACGGGGGCGTCGCCGCGCGAGTGCCCGTCACGACGGCACTCTTCCTCATCGCGACGCTCGGCTCCGTCGGCCTTCCGGGACTGAACGGGTTCGTCGGGGAGTTCCTGATCCTCGGCGGCGTCTTCCAGGTCAAGATCGCCTGGGCCGCCGTCGCGGCCACCGGCATGATCCTCGGGGCGATCTACCTCCTGACGCTCGTCCAGAAGGTGTTCTGGGGCCCTGAAACTGTCGCGGCGAACCGCGCCCTGACCGACATCAACGGCTGGGAGCTCGCGGGCGCCTTCCCGCTCGTCGTCCTGATCGTCCTGCTCGGCGTCTTCCCGCGACCGCTCCTGAACCTCGTCGACGGCTCGGTGAAGAGCCTCCAGAGGCCCGCGGCCGCCGCCGCGGAGGCGCGGCGATGACGGGCGGTTTCCTGCACGTGACCGGCGCGGATTTCGCCTCCGTCGCGCCCGAGATCGTCCTTGGCCTCGCGGCCACGCTCATCCTCCTCCTCGACGCGTTCGCGCGTCCCCTCCGCGCCTTCCTCCCGTACGTCGCCCTCCTCTCCCTCGCGATCGCGAACCTCGCGGGCCGCGACGTGACCGGGACGTTCTTCTCCGGGGCGGTCGAGTCGACCGGCTTCACGCGCTACATCGAGCTCGTCGCTCTCGGGGCCGTCGCCCTCGCGATCCTCGGCGGCGCCGCGACGCTCGCGCGGGACCGGCGAGACCAGGGCGAGTTCTACGCTCTCCTGCTCTTCGCGGCGGCCGGCCTGATTCTCATGGTGCGCGGCGGCGACCTCCTCGTCGTCTTCATCGGCCTCGAGCTGATGTCGCTCTGCCTCTACGTCCTCGCGGCCTGGTACCGCGACCTCCCGGCCGCCACCGAGGCCGGGATGAAGTACTTCCTGATGGGCGCCCTCGCCTCCGCGTTCCTCCTCTTCGGCGTCGCGACGATCTACGGGCGCCTGGGGACGACTTCGTTCGCGAAGCTTCAGGGCATCGCTTCGACCCCGGGTCTCGTCGCCTTCGACACGATGCTCGCGGCGGGAATCCTCGCTCTCGTCGCCGGCCTCGCGTTCAAGATCGCGCTCGTGCCGTTCCACGGGTGGGCGCCGGACGTCTACCAGGGGATGACGACGCCCGCCGTTGCGTTCCTGTCCACGGCCCCGAAGGCCGGCGCGATCCTCGTCCTCGTACGGGTTCTCCACGCCCTGTTCCCGGGCGGCCTGGCCGACCCCTGGCGGGGGCTCCTCGCGATTCTCGCGACGCTCTCGATCCTGTTCGGAAACATCGTCGCGCTCTCGCAACGCGACCTCAAGCGCATGCTGGCCTACTCGGGGATCGCGCAGATGGGTTACGTCGCGATCGCCGTGGCGACGTTCACGACCGACGCCTTCGAGGGCGCCTGCGTGTTCCTCGCCGGCTATCTCGTGACGAACGCGGCGGCCTTCCTCTCTCTCGCGGCTCTCTCCTCCGGGGAGAACGAGCCGAAGCTGCTCTCCGAGATCGCGGGACTCGGCCGTCGCCGGCCCCTGGCGGCGAGCGTCCTGTCTCTCTCGATGATCTCGCTCACGGGCCTGCCGCCGACCGTCGGGTTCCTCGGAAAGCTCCTCGTCTTCCGGGCGGCCGTCGACGCGGGCCTCGTTCCCCTGACCCTCATTG
The DNA here is from genome assembly GCA_049581965.1 of Thermoanaerobaculia bacterium. Lineage (GTDB taxonomy): Bacteria > Acidobacteriota > Thermoanaerobaculia > UBA5066 > UBA5066 > Fen-183. Next base: position 13,436 of record JBAUSZ010000074.1, read on the forward strand.
GCGTCTTCGGCAGCCTCGTGTCCGTGGGCTATTACCTGAGGGTCGTCTATCACCTCTGGATGAAAGAGCCGGTCCGCGAGGTCGCGCTCGCGCCCGAGGACGCCCTGTCCGGAGCGGCTTTCCTCGTCACCGCGGGGCTCATGCTCCTCTGGGGCGTCTCCCCCCGCGCCCTTCTCGAGGTCGCGCGCGGCGCGGCCTCCGCTCTCGCCGGACACTGATGCCGGGAAAAACCTGGGACCGCCCCGAAGGGGTTCCGGAGGCCACCAGCGAGCGGCTCTCGCGGGTCCTGCGCGCGCTTCGGGCCCTCGAGGCGGATGGCGTTCACACCGTGTCCTCCTTCCAGCTCGCGGAGCGATTCGGCATGAACCCCGCCCAGATCCGCAAGGACCTCGCCCAGTTTGGCGAGTTCGGCGTCCGCGGCGTCGGCTACCACGTCGCGGACCTCAAGCTGAAGCTCAAGCAGCTCATGGGCCTCGAGAAGACGCGGGTCCTCGTGATCGCCGGCGCCGGAAACCTCGGACAGGCGCTCGCGGACTCCCGCAATTTCAACGTGGAGGGCTTCAAGGTCGCCGCGCTCTTCGACGTCGACGGCCGGAAGGTGGGCGGCCACTCGCGCACCGGCGTCCCGATTCTCGACGTCTCCACCCTCCCGGCGAGCGTCGGGAGCCTCCGTGCCGAGATCGGCGTCATCGCGGTGCCGGCCGAGGCGGCCCTCGAGGTCGCCCGGCTTCTCGCGGGCGCCGGCGTGCCGGCGATCCTGAACTTCGCCCCGGTCTCCGTGCCGACACTCGAGCGCACGTTCGTCCGGAACGTCGACCTCACGTTCTTTCTCGAGAACCTCTCCTTCCAGCTCGCGGTCCGCCGGCGCTGAGCGCGCCACGCCTGCCGCGGCTTTAAACTCGTCGTCCATGGCCTGTCCGGCGAGCCGCACGTCCGCCCGGGCGAGGGCCGGCACGACCCGGAGGGGAACGTCATTCAGGTGCGCGAGAGCCGGGTCGGGTGAAGCCGTAGGGCACGGGCGCCCCCCGATCCTGCCTCCCGGAGATCGATAGCGTTGAAGGGGATGACCCCGGACGTAGGCGAGTCGGTCGCGCGGAAGAAGCGCGGCGTCGCCTCCAGATGTCGCTTTTATGCGAGCCGCTCGGAGACGCTTCGCCGCTTGACGGCCTCCGGTGACCGGCTGGTTCTGCAGGTTCAGTCTTCGGCCGAGGAGACCCGCTCCCTGAACGAGAGGAACACGAACCTGATCCGGCGGCGCGCGGACCTCGTCAAAGCGAGCCGTCCGGACTTGACCGAGCTGATCGACGAGTATGTGGCGAGACAGGAGCGCGAGACCCGGCTCCTCTGAACCTGGTCCTGTTCGTCGTCATGCTCGTTGGCCTCGGGCTTTCGCTGTGGCGCCGCGGCGGCTCCGTCGCGAACGAGTCGAGTGCGGCCTAGCCGACGTATCGCTTCGTCGTCCGGGACGTCGATGCGCTTTACCACTCTCTCGCCAGCGGCGAAGCGCTCGTGGATCAGGCCGGCGACAGTCCGTGGCGGGCGCCGGGCGACACCCCCATGGGCCGCCGTACGTATTGCGTCTTGCCGAGGTGGAAACACCCGTCCCCGAAGACGACGAGATACGGATCGAGATTCATGCGGTATCCATAAACGGCTCGGACAGCGCGGACCACGCGGTCGATTACACCCGGGAGGACTTCACCGGAAGCGGAGAACGCTACGATCTGATCCTCGATCTCATCGCCCATCGTCCCGTGTTTGCCTTCCAGCGGGCGCTTCGAACCCATGGAACTTATCTTTTCGTCGGTGGCTCGGCCTTCCGCAGAGCAGGAAAGACCTGATCTCCATCACACAGCTCTGTGAAGCCGGCAAGATCGTTCCCGCCATTGATCGACGCTATCCGCTGAGTGAGGTTCCGGAAGCGCTCCGGTACGTCGTGGAAGGGCACGCCAAAGGGAAAGTCGTCATCACGGTGGAACACGCCCGCAAAGCCTGACCCCGCCTACTCGGCCCAAAGGACGAGGTTCGTCTCGTTCGAATGGACGAGGAGCGGATGCGCGGGGCGCACCCGCACGGAGTAGCCGCGGCTGTCCCCGGCGGGGCGCACGACCGTACCCGTCCACGTCGCGGTCCCGTCCTGTCGTCCCTGCAAGGCGAGCGCCGTCGCATACCCGGCGTCCACGACGCCGTCGTGATCGGGTTCCCCCTCGAACCAGTCCACGGCGAGGTCCGAGGCCTGGAGTGCCCCCACGCGCAGCTGGACCTCGACCTTGAACGTCTCCCCCGACACGACACGCGCCGGAACTTCGGGATTCGTCGTGACGGAAACGAAGCCGACGTCGTCCCACGCCGCCCGGACCTTCTCCTTCCACGCCGAGAGCTCCTTCGCCTTCGCGTCGCCGTCGGCCGAGAGCATCGCGACCCGGTCGGCCGCCGGGACGTAGGCGCGGGAGACGTACTCCGCGAGCATCCGGTCGGAGTGGAAAAGGCGACCGAGCTGCAAGGCCGCCGCCGCCATGCGTGCCGCCCAGCCGGACGGCGTGCCGGAGCGGTCGCCGTTCGGCCGGTCGTAGAACAGCGGGATGACCTCGGTCTCGAGACGTTCGTAGAGGAGGTTCGCCATCTCGTCGTCCGGGCGCCCCTCCGTGGTATCGCCGATCGTGAAGCCGGTGTCATCGCGCGGGGCCTCGTCCCACCATCCGTCGAGGACGGAGAGGTTCAGCGCGCCGTTCATCGCGGCTTTCATTCCGGACGTGCCGGACGCCTCCAGCGGCCGTCTTGGGTTGTTGAGCCACACGTCCACGCCCGAGACGAGGCGCCGGGCGAGGCGCATGTCGTAGTCCTCCACGAGGACGACGCGGCCGAGAAACTCCGACCGGGCCGCGAACTCCCCGACCCGCCGAAGGAATTCCTTCCCGGCGTGGTCGCGCGGGTGGGCCTTGCCCGCGAACAACAGCTGGACGGGACGGCTTTGATCCGAGAGGAGGCGCGCGAGGCGCACCGGGTCCTGGAAGATGAGGGTCGCCCGCTTGTACGTCGCGAAGCGCCGCGCGAACCCGATCGTGAGCGCCGTGGGATCGAGGAGCTGCCACGCGGCCGCGACCTCGCCATCGGGGGCGCCCCGGCGCGTTCGGGCAGCGGCCGTTCGGGCGCGAACGCTCTCCACGAGCGCCGCGCGCCGGGCCTCATGCCGCCGCCAGAGCTCCTCGGCATCGGCGCCGCCACCCTCGCGAGGATTCAGGGCCGCGATTTCCTTGGCGGTCCATGTGGGTCCGTGGACACCGTTCGTCACGGCGTCGATCGGGATCTCCGAAAGGGGGGCATCCGGGAAGACACCGCGCCACAGGCGGCGCGACACGTGGGCGTGGAGTCGGGACACGCCGTTCACACGCGACGATAGGCGGAGGCCGAGGACGGCCATCGAGAACGACTCGTTCGGATCCTCCGGAACCTGCCGGCCGAGCCCGAGAAGGTCCTCGAAGCCGATCCCGAAACCGTCGGCCTCGTTCGCGAAGTAGCGCTGCATGACGTCGCGCGGGAAGAGATCGATCCCGGCGGGCACGGGAGTGTGCGTCGTGAACACGTTCCCGGCCGTCGCGATCTCCCGCGCCTCCGCGAAGGTGAGGCCGCGCTCGGCCCGAAGCTGCCGGATCCGCTCCAGGCCCAGGAAGGCCGCGTGGCCCTCGTTCGCGTGCCGCACGGTGGGCCTCAGCCCCGCAACCTCCAGCGCCCGCATGCCCCCGATCCCGAGGACGATCTCCTGGCGGATCCGCATGTCGGCGTCTCCGCCGTAGAGGCGGTTCGTGATCTCGCGGTCCGCGGGGCGGTTGGCGGGCAGGTGCGCGTCCAAGAGGAGCAGCGGCGTCCGCCCCACGCGGACGCGCCGGATCAGGAGGTGCACGTCGCGGTCCGCGATTCTCACGGTCACGATGGGCGCGACGCCCGCCGGCGTCGGAAGCACCTCGACCGGCAGGTCGAGCGGATCCACGATCGGATAGCTCTCCTTCTGCCGGGCGTCCGCCGTGAGCGCCTGCCGGAAGAACCCCTCGCGGTAGAAGATCCCGACGCCGACGACCGGCACGCCGAGATCGCTCGACGACTTCAGGTGGTCGCCGGCGAGAACTCCGAGTCCGCCCGAGTAGATCGGCAACATCTCGGAGAGACCGAATTCCGCGCAGAAGTAAGCGATCCGGTCCCCGCGGCCGGCAAGCGCGACCGCCTCCGGGAGCGTCGACGGGGCCTCGTCTTCGGCGGCGAACGCGGCCGCTTCGACGTGGACCCGATGGACATAGTCCTCGTCGACCGCGAGCCGCGCGAGCCGCGCCGGCTCCACCACGCGCAGGAGGAGAACCGGATTGCCCGAGCGCTGCCACTCCTCGGGGTCGATCTCGCGAAAGAGGGAGCGCGCGCCCGCGCGCCACGTCCAGCGCATGTCCCGCGCGAGGGTCGCGAGCGGCGCGAGCTCCAGCGGAAGGGTCGGGGCGGTACGATAGGTCCCGAGCGGTCTCATCGGCGCGCGGAGGATAACCGATCGTTCACGGATTCAGCGCCCGGACGGTCTTCACGGCGGCGTCCCGCTCGGCAACGTGCGGGTCGTAGGGCCGATACGTCTGAGCGCCGGGAACGTCGCGGTACTCCGTGTCGCACCGGTAACAGATGACGACCGGCGGGATCCGCCGTGCCAGAAAGAAATCAGCGGCTGCAAAGACCAGGAGCACCGGCACGAGCCAGATCCCCCCGAATCTCCACGCGGCGCCCAGCGCGAAAACGGCACCGAACACGAGGATCGCGCAGCCGAGCCGCTGGTCGAAGTCCTTCTGGACGTAGAAAGCAGCCGAGCCACAGCGAGAGCAGCGGTCCACCCTCTCGTCGCGGTACACGGCCGTCGAGTGGGAAAACGCGATTGGAGCGTGCCTAGAAGGTGAAGAGCAGCGGACCTCTCCGGCGGCCTTCGCCGAGGGGGGCGGAAGCGGCAGGCACTCCATGCATTCGGAGCAGTAGACCGCGATACGCACCAAGGGAGCATAGTGGACGGCCGCGGCCCCGGCCCGATTCACCTTCCAAGGAAATCTTCTCTTTTTCCTCTCTCGGTTCCTCGCTCAAACCGGCAAGCCCGACCGCAGGGTCAGGTAGGCCGCGAGGAGCTCGCCGACGAGAGCGAACACGACGCCGACGTAGAGGAGGCCGGTCGCAGCCTGGGTGGATCTCATCCGCGCCGTCTTGACGACGAACGGGGCGAGGAGGAGCGGAGCCGCCAGACCCCAGAGCACTCGCGACCAGAAGAAGAAACCGTCGCGCATCGGGTCCGCGAGGTCCGCGAGAGCCTCGCCGGCCGTCCCTCGTGACGCCCGCGCGACCCAGCCGAGCGCAACGAGAGCGAAGGCCGTCCGCGCGAGGACGACGAGCGCGAGAGCTTCGGTCGCGCCGGCGAGGAGGCCGAACGGGAGCGACTTCGACACGAGGTACCAGTGCCCGAGGTTCATCGCCCAGACGACACCGCCGAAGAGGAGCGCCCCGAGGACGAGCCCAGCCGCGAGCCACCCCGCGCCGAGCGCGGGACGGGACACGAACGGCTCGACGCCGGTGCGCGAAAGGAGAACAACGAATGAAAGAAAGACGGAGAGGAAAAGAAGATTCTTGGAAAGGGTAAGAGCGCGGGCGGCGCGCAGGCGCGTGATAAGCGTTGCTGCGGCCGCCGTCGCGATGGCCACGAGGAGAAGGGCGCCGGGCGAAATCGGGGTCCCTCCCGTCGCGCGAGCGGTGGCGGATGCGCCTTGCTCACTCCCCCTTCTAAGAAGAAGACCACCATCACCCGAGACGAGCCACGCCATGAAGAGACAGCAAGAGGCAATGCCGCCATGGAGAGCAAAGAACCCCCCGGAGAGGTCCTTCGAAGGAGTCAAAAGCGTCCAGAACGCGACGCCGGCGGCCAGCTGGAGGAGAACGAGAGCGAGGACGTCCGCGAGCACCGGCGGAGTGTAGCCGGTGGCTTCCCGTCAGGCCGGCGGGAAGGGAACCGCGGAGGGCTCGGGGGCCGCGGCCTCGAGGGCCTCGCGCTTCGCCCGGGCGACGGCCTGGGCGCGACTCGAGTCGTTCGGCCGGTCATCGGAGATCCGGCCGTCGCGGATCCGGATGATCCGTCGCGCGTGCGCGGCGATGTCCTCCTCGTGCGTCACGATGATGATCGCGTTGCCCTGCTCGTTCAGTTCGCGAAACAGCCGCATGATCTCCTCGCCGGTGGCCGAGTCGAGGTTGCCCGTGGGCTCGTCCGCGAGCAGGAGGGACGGGCCGGTCACGAGCGCACGCGCGATCGCGACGCGCTGGCGCTGACCCCCCGAGAGCTCGTTCGGATTGTGGTGCGCGCGGTCCGTGAGGCCCACGCGCTCGAGGGCCCTCTCGGCACGCTCGCGACGCTCCTTCTTCGGCAGGCCGGAGTAAACGAGCGGAAGCTCCACCTGGGCGAGGGCGTTCGTCCGCGCGAGGAGGTTGAACGTCTGGAAGACGAACCCGATCTCCCGGTTGCGGACCCGGGCGAGGTCGTCGTCCGTCATCTGCTGGACCGGCGTGCCGTTCAGGAGGTACTCCCCCGCCGTGGGCGTGTCGAGGCAGCCGATGAGGTTCATGAGCGTCGACTTGCCGGAACCGGACGGGCCCATGATCGCGACATACTCGCCACGGTCGATCGAGAACGTGACGCCCCTGAGGGCACGAACCTTCTCCGCGCCGACGGAGTAGGTCTTCTCGATGTCGCGCATGTCGATGAGCATCGGCCTCATCCCCGCATCGCGGCGCCCGCGATCTTGATGCCGACGAAGAGGGCCCACACGAGGATCGGCACGAGCACCGCCGCGTACTTCGGAAGGCCCGAAATCCGGCGCATCCCGACGACCGCCAGGGCCAGGGCGGCGAGCATGAAGAGTTCGATGGACGAGGAGAGCGCGATCAAGACGCGGCCGGAGTTTTCCGGAAGGAAGCTGGCGACGCTGGAGGCCACGACGTCGTAGGTCCTCTGCACGTTGACCGATCCGTCGTCCTTCGAGAGAAAGATCGGCAAGCCAACGAGTGCCCCGACGACGTTCGTGAGGTTTGCATGCGTCGTGATGGCCATGACGGCCGAATAGCCCGATTCACCGCCGAAAGACTTCGAGCCGCCCCACAGGAGCAGCGCGACGAGGAAGGGCGTCAGGACGACGAAAACGGGGGCTGCGATCATCGCCGAAGTCTTCATCATCGAGACGACCCGCGGTGCGGCCTCCGCTGGTATGGGCCGGCCCGAAGACGCCCGCTGGGAAATGACGTCCTGCGCCGCCCCCTCCCAGTCGAGTTTCGGGGTCACGAGGACGCTCGACCCGATGCCGACGACGATGAAAATCGCCAACGGGAGCCACCACGTGGGCCGTGCGACGAGCCGCGCGAACGTGTCGGACGGCTTCGTGAACGTGCCGAGAACGGCTTCGAGAGCGCCGATCGCCGGACCCGGTGCCGCCGGGGCGGCGCCGAGATCGCTCACTTCAGCGCGCCTTCCTCGGCCGGCGCCGCTTCGAGCGAGACGGGCAGGCCAGACAGGACGACGTTCTTCTGCGGGAGGAGGTCGCCGACCGCCTTGTGCCAGGCCGTGATGTCCTTCAGATAGGTCGCGATGGCCTGGAGCTCGTTCGTGACGGCGGTCGTGAGGTCGTTCGCGACGCTGGCAACCTGGAAGTTGGTGGACATGCCGTTCTCGAACTTCTTCTTCTCGGCGTCGAGGTTCCGCTCGGCGAGCTCGCGCGCCTTCGCGGCCGCCTGCACCGTACGGTAGGCCGTGTCGACGCCTCGCGCGGCCGCGCGGACTTCGACGTTGAGGTTCGCCTTCGTGATCGCGAGATTCGTCCGGGCGAGCTCGAGGTCGGTGTTCGCGATCGCGTAGTTCCCCTTCGCGACGCGATTGCCGATCGGCACCGCGAACACGAGCCCGACGTTCCACGCCGGGTAGTCGCGCCTTCCGATCTGGCGGAGAGCATCCGAGTAGTTGAGGTCCGTGAGCGAGCCGTCCGGTTCCGTGACGGTCGCGTTCGCGCCGAGGCCCGCCAGCCCGTAGCCGGCCGAGAAGTCGAGGCGGGGACCGAGCTGATTCTTCTGGTAGGCGTACGTGACCTTCTTGGACTCGACGTTCAGGAGCGCCTGCTTGATCTCGGGCCGCGTCTTGAGCGCCGCCTCGTAGCCCTTGTCGACGTCGGCCGTGAACCCCTCGCGGAGGGACTGGCGGGTCGGTCGGTCGGTCGGGACGATGGGCCGGTTCCAGTCGGGAACCGTCTGGACGTTCAGGAGCCGCCGCAGCCGGTCCTGCGCGTCGCCGATGAGGCCTTCCGCCGTGATGATGTCCTGTTCGCGCTGGGCGACCGTGACCTCCGTCTGCACGATCTCGATCGGCGCGAGGGCGCCGACGTCGATCTTGATCTTCGTGATCCGGTTGAGGTCGGTCGCGATCCGGAGCGCCTCCTTCTTCGCCTTCAGGTTCTCGACGGCGTAGACGAGGTCCCAGTACGCGTTCTCGGCCGCCTGGATCGCGCTCTGGACGGCGATCACGAAGGAGTAGGCGTTCGAGTCGCGGCCGAGCCGCGCCTGCACGACGAGCCGCTCGTTGGCCGCTCGCCCGAAGTTGCGGAGAAGGGGCTGCGTGACGCTGAGCGCGAGGTTGCTCGACAACGTGGGGTTGATCGTCGTGAAACCCGGGATCACGGAGTCACGCCGGCCGTTCTGCCACCCGAGACTGTAGGTCGTGCCGTACGGGAGGAGCCCTGTCAGGAACGCGTTCCCGTACTGCGTCTTGGTCACCGGCGCCTGGACTCTGGACGCCGTCGGCGTTTCCGTGTTCGTCGCGCCCAGGTCCACCTCGAGGCCGGGGTCGAACGCCCCGCGGGCCGAGAGGATCCCGAATTTCGACTCCTCGAGGTTGAACGACGCGACGTCCAGGTCGAGCACGTTCATGAGCGTGAGCCGGATGGTCTGCGGAAGAGTCAGCTCGATCGTCTCGCCCGCGGGCAGCGGAATGGGATTCCGGGCCTTGGAGGCGACCGGCACCGACAGCGAGTCGTCGGCGAGCGCCGCGCCTGTGGAGATGATCAGGGCGAGGGAAATCGACGCTGCCCGCCAGCCGGCGCGCCGGGCGTTGCCGGGCATCTGTTCACGACTCACGAAAACCTCCTCGAACCGAGCACCGATGATAGTGGACAGGCACCGCAGAGCAGTACGTCATCCGGACGCAAAGGTTTCCGCCGGACCGGCTTCCTCAGTTTTCGAGGGGGGCGTGGCAGGCCACAACGCGGCCTCCGCCCGCGGCGTCCGGG
>JBAUSZ010000075.1:0-2050 GCA_049581965.1 Thermoanaerobaculia bacterium
GCTTTGGGGCGCCCCCGGCGGCGGCGACCGGGCCCGTGATGGGCGTGTACTCCCTCTCGAAGAAGAAGGCGTTCCGGCTCTTTCAGGGACGGGACGTCTACAACGAGTGGCGCTTCACGGAGCAGACGCTCCTGAACCAGGGACCGCCGGTCCCGGCCGCGCCTCCGGGGCCGGGGATCGCCCGCTGACCGGCTGCCGGTCCCCCCGTACGACGGGCTCCAGGAGCCGTGCGGCCGCGTCGTGCCCGGCCGCGCTCCAGTGGATCCCGGTCGGGAGAAAGAGTCGCGCGCCCGCCGCCGCCTCGCGCCGGAAGCCCGGCAGGAGGTCGACGAAGGGGATGCCGCTCGCCGCGCACGCGTCGCGCACCCTTCGGAAGCCGTCCTCGTCGAGTGCGTCCGGAGGAAGGCCGTAGATCTTCAGGAGACGGGCCGCGATCGCGTCGTCGACGAGGAAGCGGGGCGGGACCGAGAAGACGACGAGGGGCGCTCCGAGCGCTGCGGCCTCGCGGCCGAGCGCCTCCAGGAGCGCGAAGGTGAGGGCGAACTCTCCCGCGCGCGAGGCAGGCGGGCTCCTGAGCGAGAGGTCGATCGAGACGGGCCTCTCCTCCGACGCCTCGGGCGCGGCCCACCCGGCCGGCGAGAGCCCGTTCCTCACGAGGGACCACAGGTGCGAGGAGCCCAGCAGCGCCGCGTCGAGCCGGGCCAGGGCCGACGGCGCCGAGGCGCCCGCGGGCGGGTGAGGAACGAGGCGGCCGTTCTCGAGCGTGAAGTGCGGCTTGGTCATCCCGTAGACTTTCGCGCTCGCGTTCTCCAGGACGTCGTTCCAGAAGAAACCGGCGAGGACGAGGTCGGGAGCGAACTTGCGTCCCCAGCGGCGGAGCGTCAGAAGCTCCTGGTCGGTCCCGTAGCCCGGGACGCCGAGGTTCACGATCTCGAATCCGGCCCCGAGGCGCTGGGCGAGGCGCCGCGTCAGGATGGCCTCCTGCGGGACGCCGCTCCCGAAGACGAACGAATCCCCGAGGACGAGCACTCGGTACGCTCCCGGAGCTTTCGCCTCGGCGTGGGGGCCGTCGCGGAATCCGTCCGCGTTCGTCGTGAGTCCCATTTCCCACGCCTCCGACCCCTCGAGCCCCACGACCTGCGGCTTCAGCGTCCAGCCGAGTTCGGGGTCGCGCCGGGTGAGCGGCCCTCGGGTGTCCGTCACGCGGTAGCTCTCGACGAGCGGCTGCGGTGCGAAGAGCCTCAGGCCCGACTCGACCGCCGCGAGGCCGAGGACGACCGAGGACGCGGCCAGCAGTCCGTTGACGAAGGCACGCCGGCCGCCTTTCAACTCGTTTGGTCCCCGAGGCGATTGTGTTCCCGTGGTCGCCTCCCGACAAGCGCGGCCGTCTAGAATCGGGCGTGCAGGTGCGGAGACTCTCGGACGGGACGGCGCTGTGGCTGGACCCGATGCGCGACGTGGGGAGTCTCGCCCTCGGCGTGTACGTGGCCGCGGGCTCCGCCGACGAGGACGAGGAGAGCCGCGGTGCGACCCATTTCCTCGAGCACCTTCTCTTCAAGCGAACGAGGCGTCGCTCGGGCGCGGCGGTCGCGCGCATCACGGACCGGCTCGGCGGGGACTGCGACGCGTACACGACCAAGGAGTGTGTCGCCTTTCACGCGCGCGTTCCCGCTGCGCGTGCCGCCGAGGCCGTGGAGCTTCTCCTCGACCTGACGGCGGCCCCGGCATTCACACGCGCCGACGTCGAGGTCGAGCGCGGCGTGATCCTCGAGGAGATCACCGAGGCCACGGACGCACCCGACGACCTGCTCCACGACACGATCGTGCGCGCCGTCTGGCCGCGGCACGACCTCGGGGCGCCGATCTTCGGAACGAGGGAGGCCGTCGCCCGCCTCACGCGCACGCAGCTCGCCAGGCGCTTCCATTCGATCTTCCGCCCCGAGCGGACGCTCGTCGTCGCGGCCGGGGCTCTCGACGCGGGCCGCCTCACGGAGCTTCTGGAGCGGGGCCGGGCGCGGCGGACGTCCGCGCTCCCGGCGCCCCTCCCGAG
>JBAUSZ010000076.1:0-10897 GCA_049581965.1 Thermoanaerobaculia bacterium
TCTCGATCTCGCGGCCCGGCGGCGCGAGCGGCTTCCCGTCGAACGTGGGCGCGGCGATGCGTCCGTTTGCCATGAGCGTCGGCTCGTCGAGCACGCCTTCGCCGGCGGCCGTCCCCGTCACGAGGCCGCCCGCCGGGACGTCCGCGAGCGCCGCGAGACGGCCTGCTGGAACGTCCTTGACGTCGAGGGCGAACCGGTATGCCCCGTCCGCATAGCGGTAGAAGCCGTTCCCCTTCATCGTCGCCGCGCCGAGCCGGCCCACCGCGTCCTCGACGGCGACGCGGTCGTCCTCGAAGGCGAGGACGCCCTCGAGACGGTCCAGCTTCTGGCCCCACAGGGAGCCGTCCGTGAGAACCAGCGGGACGCGTCCGTGAAGCGACGGCGTGAGGCCGTCGAGCGGGAGACGGCCCGTCGCGCGCCCCGAGAGCGGGAGGTCCAGGTCGAGGAAGGCGAGGACCCTCTCGAGCGGCCACGACCGGAAGTTCCCGACGAGTCCGTCGAGGCGGTAGTGGCCACGCAAATCCCCACCAAACCCGATGTTGCCGTTCAGCGCGAGCCCCCCTCCGCCGTCCTGGGCGGAAAAGGGCGAAAACGTCGCGACGTTGCCGTCGACGACGAAATTCGCCGAGGCCTCGCCGAAGCGTACGCCGCGCAGGAGGAAGTCCGTCGCCTCAAACCGGCCCTCGATCCTCGGGTCCGTGAAGCTTCGCGTGAGGCGCGCCGTCAGGTGGCCGGCGCCACCCAGCTTGAGCGGCGGCGTCAGCGGTTCCTTCTGGATCGCCGGGTAGAAGTCCGATGCGATGCGCTCGAGCTCGATGAGGTCTGCGGCCGCCGCGTCGAACGTGAGATCGGGTTCCCACGAGCCGAACGCGAGCGACCCGTCGACTCGCAGCCGCGCGCCTCCGGCGGTCGCGAGCGGCATCCGGTCGAAAAGGATCCGGCCATCCATCACGCGCAGCGGCCCGCCGCCGGCGAGGGGGATGGGGACGCGCCCTTTCACCGCCGAGAGCCGTCCCGGGTCCGCCGCGAGCGTCAGGCGCCCGGCTCCGTTCGCGTGCTCGATGCCGCCCGGCCCGAACGTGAGCGTGGCGTCCAGGTTCGCGCGCGCCATCAGCCCCGTGCCGGGGAGACCGAGATCCGCGAAAAACTCCTCGAAATCGAATCCGTGCCCGTGCAGCGCGATCCGGACGGGCAGGGGCGGCCGGTCGAGACGCTCGAGGCGAACCAAGGCCTCGAAGGAGCCGCCCGCGTAGCTCGCGCGCGAAACCTCCACGAGGAGGCCTTTCGGGTCGAGCCTCAGTGTCCCCTGACCGCTCATCGGAAACACCGCGAGACGTGCGGACGGCAGATCGAATGCGGCACGGACCCTGAGGCCGCCCGGGTCGCCGACGCGGAGCGCGCCGTCGAGCCGGACGGAACCCGTGAGCGGGAGCCCGAGGCCGAACGCACGCGTGAGCGTCTCCCCGGTCGTCTCGGCCCTCGCGACGAGCGCGAGAACGGGTCTCTTGAGGTCGTCGACGCTTCCCGAAGCCTCGACCGAGATCTTCGGGCCCTTGAGGCGCAGCCCCGTGAGATGGGCGCGGCCGGGCGCGAGCGTCACCTCGGCACCGAGCGCGAACTCGAGCGGCTCGTTGTCTCCGAGCCGGAATCTCCCCTGCCGGCACGCGAGCACGAGATGCGTGACGGAAAGAGTCCGGCCGGCGCGCGCCGTGAGGGCTGCATCCTTCAGGAGCGCGTCGACCTCGCCCTTCCATTCGCGAAAGCGCAGCGACGCGCGCTGGATGACCGCTTCGTGCAGCTGCACGTCCTTTCCGCCGCCCCCGCGTCCGCGTAGCGCCCGCAGGATCGTATCCACGTTCGTCGCGCCGTCCGGGAAGACCTCGACGACGATGCTGGGGGCCACGACGCGAAGCTTGGAGATCTCGATCGTCTCGCTCGTGATCGTCGGGATGCCGCGTACTTCGATCTCCGACGCGGTGAAGAGAGGCCCGGCAAGCGACCGCCGGTCGTTCGCGATCGAGACGTCCCGCACGATGAACGAGAACGGGAGGAGCGCGAGGTCGAACCCCCCGATCGTCACCTTGCGGCCGACCCGCGCCGAGAGGAAACGCTCCGTCTTCCGGCGCATCGCGTCCTGGAAGCGGTGGGAGCGGAAGACCCCGTACAGGACGAGGACCGAGAACACGAACAGCAGACCAAAGAGCCGGACGAGACGAACCTGCCTGAGCGTGAGGTGCGGGAGGGGTGGAATCGGGCGGCGGACCATCTCCCCTCGCTAGCGTGACGCGTTCTCGCGCTCGCCGCCGAACGAGAGCTTGCCCGACAGGACGTCCCAGAACGAGTCCGCGGAGGCGCGCACGAGCGACATGGTCTCCGGTGCGCGCGAGATCGTGATCCGCGTCGCCGCGCCCGCCGGGAAGCCCTCCTGCCCGTCGAGGGTGAGGAAGACTCCGGTCGCGTCCTCCTCGACGAACAGGTCGAGCCGCACGGAGTCGGGCAGCACGAGGGGCCTCAGCGAGAGCGTGTGCGGGCAGATCGGCGAGAGAACGAGGGCCGGCATCGTCGGCTCGAGGATCGGACCGCCCGCGGAGAGGTTGTAGGCGGTGGAGCCCGTCGGCGTCGAGACGATGAGCCCGTCCCCCCGATACCGCGAGACCATGCGGCCATCCACGTCGACGCGGATCGTGGCGATGCGTGCGAGAGCCGATTTCGCGAGGACGGCGTCGTTGACGACGCGATAGCTCCGCGCCGGGCGGTGGCCCTCCGCGACGGAGACCGCGAGCAGCCGACGTCTCTCGACCCTCGCCTCGCCGGCAAGCGCCGCCTCGAGAATTTCCTCGTACTCGCCCGGTCCGCAGGTCGTCAGGAAACCCAGCGTTCCGATGTCGATCCCGAGAATCGGGACGTTCGGAGCCGGGTGGCGGGCAACCGAGAGGAGCGTGCCGTCGCCGCCGAGCGTCACGATCAGGTCGACGTGGCGTGCGATCTGGGTGCGCGCGACGCCGCCCTCGCCCTCGCGCGCGGCCGACGACTCGAGGTCGTGCACGACCTCGTAGCCGCGTTTCGCCAGCCGCCGGTGCAGCCGGCGCGAGAGCTCGACGGCGGCCTGGCTCGTGTAGCGGGTGACGAGACCGACCCGTCTCACCTTGGAGGCGCCCCTCTTTCGGATCGTCACCCCGAAAGTGTAGCGGGATTCCGCCGGAAGGCGGCGAGGTATTCCACGTTCCCGTCGGCGCCGGTGATCGGCGACGGGACGGTGCCGCGACTCTCGAGCCCCAGTGCCTCGGCCGCCCTCGACACGCGGGCAACCGCCCGTGCGCGGACGGCTTCGTCCCGCACGATTCCGCCCCGACCGACCTCGCCCCGCTCCGCCTCGAACTGGGGCTTGACGAGGACCAGGACGTCGGCGAGCGGCGCGAGGAGCGGGACGGCCGCCGGCAGCACGAGCCCGAGGGAAATGAACGAGACGTCTCCGACGAGGAGTGACGGCTCTTCGGGGACTTCGGCGCGGGAGAGAAGACGCGCGTTCACCTTCTCGCGCAGGACGACGCGCGGATCGCGGCGGAGCTTCGCGTGAAGCTGCCCCCACCCGACGTCCACGGCGTACACCTTCGCGGCGCCGCGGGCGAGGAGGACGTCGGTGAAGCCGCCGGTGGAGGCCCCGAGGTCGAGGCAAACGCGCCTCGCGGGGTCGATCCCGAAGTGCGTGAGCCCGAAGTCGAGCTTCACGCCGGCACGCGATACCCAGGGGTGCTCGGGTGCGCCCACCGTGACTTCCGCCGCGTCGTCCACCGGCGTCCCGGGCTTGACACGCTCTTTCCCGACCACCGCGACGCGTCCCGCGAGGACGAGAGCCTCGGCTCGCGTGCGCGACTCGGCGAGGCCGCGCTCGACGAGAAGGACGTCGAGCCTCTTCTTCTTCAGACGGTCACCATCACCTTGAGGACTCCGCCGCCCATCCGCGCGAGACGGAACGCCTCGGCGGCCTGGTCGAGAGGGACCCGGTGCGTCACGAGATCGGAGGCCCGAACCACGCCGCGCCCGATGAGCGCCAGAGCCTCGCGAAAGTCTCGCGCGCCGGACGAGTAGGAGAAGAGAAGGGAGAGATCCCGGAGGTACAGCGAATGGGGGGAGAGGGTCCACGTCTTCCCGGGCGCGACGGGCGAATAAAGCACGACTCGCCCGGCCGGACCGGCCGCTGAGAGCGCGGAGAGAACGGCGTCCTCGGCGGTCGGCAGCACGAAGACCACGTCGGCCCCTGCAGCCGAGGCTCTCTTCACCTTCGAGGAAAAATCCCCCCCGGGCTCCCCCGCCTCGTCGAATCCGAGCCGAAGCGCGTGTGCCCTCCGAGCAGGATCCGGATCGCAGCCCACGAGCGTCGTCGCGCCCCTGTCGCGCGCGACGAGGCCGAGGAGAATCCCGTTCGCTCCGAGGCCGATGACGGCCACGGCGTCGCCCGCGCCGACGCGCCCGCGCCGGACCGCCTTAACGGCACAGGCGGTCGGCTCGGCGAGCGCACCGTCCTCGAAGCTCACGGCATCCGGAAGGCGGAAGACGTCGGTCGAGACGGCGGCCGCCTCGACACGCACGTATTCGGCGAGGCCGCCCGGGTCGAGGCGGTTCCTCTTCCACTCGGCGCACTGCACGTCCTCGCCCGCGCGACAGGCCCTGCATTTCCCGCAGGCCGCATGGTGGTGGACGACGACGCGTTCGCCCGGGCGGAAGAAAGCCCCCTCGCCCGATCCGGCGACGACGCCTGCGGGCTCGTGACCGAGAACGGCCGGCGCCTTCGCCGCGACGTACCAGCCGGTCGTGTCGCTTCCGCAGATCCCGACGGCCTTGATCCCCACGAGAATCTCTCCCGGCCCGAACGCGGGAATCTCGCGGGCCACGACCTCGACGTCGTCCACGGAGCGGACGAGGACCGCCTTCATCGTCTTCACGGAACGACCGCCACCTTGAGCGCCGTGCCCTCCCGCGCCAGGTCGAAAGCGGCCTGCCACTCCGAAAGCGGCCGGCGAGCCGAGACGATCTCCGCGGCCGGCACCACGCCGCCCGCGAGGAGGGCGAGCGCCTCGTCGACCTCGAGCGGCGTGTAGTGGAACGAGCCGACGACCGACACCTCCCGGTAGTGGACGTCGTGCGCGTCAACGGCGACGCGTGTCCCCTCGGGCAGCCCCGCGAAGAGGAGGACCGTCCCTCCGTCGGCGGCGAGCGCAGGCAACGCCTCGACGACGCCGGGATCGCCGGTCGTGTCGATGACGAGAGAGAATTTCTCTCCCTTGAACGTGAAGAGAGGAGGAGACGCGCCGGCGCCGCCAGCGCGCTGGGGCGAGGCGATTCGTGCCACCTCTGCCGTGTTCCTTTCGAAGAAAGCGAGTCTCTCCGGTCGCCTTCCTGCAACGACGATTCGGCGCACCGCGCCACCGGCCTCCTCTCTCCCTCTTCCTGCCGTTTTCCCCCTCAACAGAAAAAACATCAGCGCCGCGATCGGGCCGGTGCCCACGACGAGGACGTCCTGACCCCGCTGGTCGGGCACGCGCCTCAGCGCGCGCACGGCGCTCGCGAGCGGGTCGAGGAGGGCGGCCGTCTCGTCGGCCATCCCGACCGGAATCCGGCGGAGGCCTTTTTGCACGAGGCGCTCTGGAACGAGAAGGAAATCCGCGAAGGCCCCGAAGAGAGAACAGTGGAACGCGGTCTCGCAGAGGTTCTCGCGGCCCGCGCGGCAGGCCGCGCAGGCCCCGCAGGGCGCCGTGACGGCCGCGGTCACGCGTGCTCCCGGCTCGAACGACGCCCCCGCACCGGCTTGCTCGACGACCCCCGCCCATTCGTGGCCGAGCGTGAGCGGGAACGGGAACTTCGGGTGGCCGCGGCGGGCGATCTTGAGGTCGGTTCCGCACGTCAGGGCCGCGCGAATGCGCACGAGAACCTCGCCGGGACCGGGCTCGACCACCGGCACTTCGACGAGCGACGGCGTCCCGGGCCTCTCGCAGACGAGCGCGCGCACGAGGCGAGCGTAACAGGGCCCCGTCGGAGACTGCGTCGCAGGAGATCTGCGGGCTTGACGCGCTCGGGCCCGTGGACGCAGTCTCTCGCGCGCATGAGCGACCGCTCCGCGTCGAGCTGGGCCATCCTCTCCATCGCCGCGGCCGTCGTGACGATCGGCCTCAAGCTCGCGGCGTGGACGCTCACGGACTCCGTCGGCCTCCTCTCCGACGCCGCCGAGTCGGGCGTGAACCTCCTGGCGGCCCTCGTCGCCCTCTGGGCCCTCCGACGGGCGAGTCGGCCGGCCGATGCGACCTACGCGTTCGGGCAGACGAAGGCCGAGTACCTCGCGAGCGGTTTCGAGGGCCTCATGATCCTCGCGGCGGCGGTTGCGATCGCCGTGATGGCCGCCGAGCGCCTCAAGAGCCCGAGACCGATCGAGAACGTCTCTTTCGGCCTCGGAATCTCCGTTCTCGCATCCGCCGTGAACGGCGCCGTGGCGTTCCTTCTCCTCAGGGCGTCGAAGAACCTCCGCTCGATCACGCTGCGCGCGGACGCCCAGCACCTCCTCACGGACGTCTGGACCTCCGCCGGTGTTCTCGTCGGCGTCCTCCTCGTGAACGTGACGGGCTGGCTCGTGCTGGACCCGATCGTCGCATTGCTCGTCGCGGCGAACATCGTCTTCACGGCCGTGCGGCTCCTGCAGGAGACCGGGCACGGTCTCCTCGACCGTGCGATCGGAGCGGCCGAGCAGGCCGCGATGGCGGGCGCTCTCGACCCCTTCCGCGCCCGTGGGATCGTCCTGCACGACATCCGGACGCGCCGCGCCGGCCCGCGCCACTTCATCCAGATGCACGTCCTCGTCCCGGGAACCTGGACCGTCAAGCAGGGCCACGACGTCTGCGAGGAGATCGAGCGGGGGGTCTCCGAGGCGTTGCCCGGCAGCACGATCACGACGCACCTCGAGCCGGTGGAGGACCCGTCGTCGTGGGACGACCGCGCACCCGACCGGCACCTCTGAGGACGCTCAGCGCGGGGTGAGCGGCCCGCCCGGCGCCGCGAGGAACGCGGCGAGAGCGCGCGCGAAACGGTCCGACCCCTCGGGCGAGAAGTGGAACGGGTCGTCGAACAGCGCATCCGGGAATGCGCCGCCTCCGAAGGGGTCGAAGAACGCCGCGACGCCGTCGTCGCCGAGGCGGCGCGCGGCGCCGTTCAGCCGGCTCAGTCCCGAAAGATACCCCGCCGCCGTGAGCCCCGGGGCCCAGCTCTCGAGGAACGCGCGGTCCGAGTCCTCGTGGCCGGCGCGCACCCGGGCCGACTGCGCGACGAGAACCGTCCGCGCACCATGCGCCCGCGCGACGGCGGCCGTCGAGCGCAAATTCCGCTCGAACGCGGCGACCGCCTCATCCGGGACGTCGTCCCGCCTCGGACCGCCCGACCATCCCCACGCGGGGGCGAAGCCCTCGGCGCCGCCGGCGCCGCCCGGCGCGAGGCGTCCCAGGAGGAACTCGAGGAACACGGAGCGCCCCACGAGGCGAACCGGCACGGGGGACACGCCGACGACGCGGGGAAGGATCTCCGCGTGACCCCTCGAATAGTCCGCGGTGAACGGGACGTGCCCGGCGGGCTGCAGGTCGTTGATGCCCGCGAGGACGACCACGACGTCCGGCGCGAGATCGACGTCGCGGATCTCCAGGGAGATGAGGCTTTCGAGACTCGTCCAGCCCGGGAATCCGGCGTTCGCGACGTCCACGCGCGGCGCGAGCAGCTCTCCGAGGCGCGAGGGCCAGGTCGACGCGTCGTCGGGCGCGAGCAGGTCGAAGGTCGTCGAACCGCCTTCGCAGACGACGCGGAGAACGCCCGCTCTCTTCGGCACGGCGAGATCGCGCAGGTTCGTGGCGCGCTGGCCGCGCGCGTTGAAGTGAACGACTTTTCCCGCGGCCTCGAGCGTCGTGTCGGGGCGGCCCGCCACGACGAGGTAAGGATGCCGGCGGTACGCGAGCCCGATCTTTTCGACGAACTTCGTGTACGCCTCGACCCGTGTCTCGGGCCACGACCCGCTCCGGAGGCGCAGCGCGGCGCGGCACCCGCCCTCGAGGGCGAGAAAGAGCAGGGCCGCGACCGCGAGCGGCACCAGAACGTTCGTGGCGAGCGCGCGGAGAGGTTTCACGGGCGGCTCACCGGCGCAGGACGTAGACGTCCTGCAGGGATGCGACAGGGAACGCGTCCGCGACCTCCCCCGTGACGCCGCGCGGGAAGAACGCGACTCGCGAGAAGTCCGAGAAGAGCGCGCGGGCGAAACCCTCCGTGTGAAAGGTCGTGTAACCGTTCGCGCCCTCGGCGTCTCCGGCGAGCTCCGCGTAGCCCATGGAGCTGAAGCGCGCGGCGGCCGCAGGCTCGCCCAGGAGCACGTCCGCGTAAACCTTCCCGTGCAAGGTGACGAGCGCGTGCCCGTCTGGCGCGAGCAGGCGGCGGGTTTCCCCGAGCCAGGCCTTTTGGCTCTCGAGGGCGAGGTGCGTGAACACCGAGGCGAGGACGACGAGGTCGAAAGAGCCGCCCGCGTAGGGCAGTGGCGGACGGAGGCCGTTCACGTCCCACGTCGCGACGGACCCGAGGTTCGCGCGTGCCCAGGCGATGAGGTCCGGGTTGAGGTCGGTGCCCACGAGATGCCTGCGCGGATCGTCGACATGCCACCCGACGAGGAGCCGCCCCGTCCCGCAGCCGACGTCGAGGACGGAGCGCACGCCCCGTGGAGACGCCCCGGCGGCCCCGAGGAGGGACTCCATCGCGAGAAACGAGCCGAGGATGGACGCGCGGTACGCCTCGACGTTCCCGAGACCCTGCGTCGTCGTGACGAGATCCGCGTCCGGAACGGGGAGTCCCGCGACGCGCGCATCGAGCGCACGCAGGCGCTCGGCCAAACGCTCGGCGAAGGAAACGTCGTATCGGAAGACGGGGAGCTCGGCGCCCGAGGCGAACCGGACGCTCAGATCGATCCGAGCGCCGCGCGGGACCGGAAGGTCGAGCGCGAAGCGGCAGGCGGACGAGCCGGCGAGCGGGATCCAGCCGAGCTCGGGCGAGGCGCCGTCCGGGCGGGCTCGGCCGATCGCCCGTCCCGCGCTCGACGCGACGACCTCGGCGACGGAGTCGCTTCCGACGGCGAGCGCGACGCCTCGAAACGTCGCCGTCGAGCCCGGCCTCACGGCGTGATAGTGAGGGCCGTCGAGGACGAAGAGGGGCGCGGAGGTCATGCTCTCGTGGCCAGGTGCCGCGAACCGGGCGCGACGAGGCCGATGCCCTCTGCGCACAGAGGGCACAGCGTGGGGTCCCACGCCGGGACCTCGAGCGGGAGGAGCGAGCGGTACGGGATGCCGTCGACGGAGCCGCCCTTCTCCGCGGGGGCGCGCCGGTCCACGATCGACCCGCAGACGACGGGCACCGCGCCCGCCTCGCGAAGAACGTCGAGGACCTCCTTCGTGGACTTCCCCGTCGTCACGACGTCCTCGATCACGGCGACGCGCTCGCCCCTCTCCAGCGCGAATCCGCGTCTCAGGGCGAAGACGCCGTCCACGCGCTCCGTGAAGATCGCGCGCACGCCGAGCCCCCGCCCGACCTCGTGACCGATGATGACCCCGCCCATGGCGGGCGAGACGACGACGACGGGCCCCTCCGGCGCGACGAGCGCCGCGAGCGCGGCGCCGAGCGCGGCGGCGCGGTCCGGGTGCTGAAGAACCTTCGCGCACTGGAGGTAACGGTCCGCGTGCAGCCCCGAGGAGAGCTTGAAGTGGCCCGTCAGGAGCGCGCCCGTCTCCTCGAAGTGGCGGCGCACGGACTCGGGGGTCACGGCTCGCTGCCCTCGCGGTCCCGGCGCAGGCCGTACCGGTCGATCTTCTTGTAGAGGTTCGAGCGAGGCGTGTCGACGGCCTCCGCGGTGCGCGTCACGTTGCCGCCGTTCTCGGCGAGCTTCGCGACGAGGAAGAGCTTTTCCGTTTCGTCCTGGAACTCCTGCAGGGTCCTGATCCCGACGAGGCGCTCCCAAACGCCCGCCGAGGCCGGATCCACGACCTTTCCTCCGCGCACGGTGACGAGCCCGGCCTCTCCCGCGGCCGGTGCCGCCCCGCCGTCCACGTCGGACGCGTCGAGGACGTCGGCGTCGGACATGATCATGAGGCGCTCGACGTGGTTCTTGAGTTCGCGGACGTTGCCCGGCCAGGCGCGCGTCGCGAGCGCCTCGAGCGCGGCATCGGTGAACCTCTTCGGCCGGTAGTTGTTCGTCTTCGCGAACTGCTCGGCGAACCAGGCCACGAGCACGGGAACGTCCTCGCGGCGCTCGGCGAGCGGCGGGGTCCTCAGGACGAGGACGTTCAGCCGGTAGTAGAGGTCCTCGCGGAACTTGCCCTGGGCGATGAGCGTCGTCAGGTCGCGGTTCGTCGCCGCGACGACCCGGACCTTCACCTTGACGACGCGCGGGCTCCCGACGGGCTCGACCTCGCCCTCCTGGAGGACGCGCAGGACCTTCGCCTGCGCCGGGGCCGACATGTCACCCACCTCGTCGAGGAAGATCGTCCCGCCGTCGGCCTCGACGAACTTGCCCGTCTGCTTGCGTTCGGCGCCCGTGAACGAGCCGCGTTCGTGCCCGAAGAGCTCGGACTCGATGAGCGTGTCCGGGATCGCCGCGCAGTTCACCTGCACGAAGGGGCCCGCCTTCACGAGCGACGCGTCGTGGATGGCGCGCGCGACGAGCTCCTTGCCCGTCCCGCTGGGCCCGACGATGAGCACCGTCGCAGGCGTCGGTGCGGCCTTCCCGATGTCCGCCAGGAGCCTTCGCATCGGCTCGCTCGAGCCCACGATCCGGCCGATCCCGAGGCGCGACTTCAACTCGAGGTTTTCGCGCGCGAGCCGGCTCGTGTCC
>JBAUSZ010000077.1:0-6363 GCA_049581965.1 Thermoanaerobaculia bacterium
GTCCAGGGGCTTGCCAAGTGGCGACCCGTCGAGGACGACGAGCGTGTCGGCCGCGACGACCAAGGCTTCGCCCGCGCCGGCCGCGACCGCCTCGGCCTTCTCGCGCGCGAGGCGCTCGGCGGCGTCGAACGGGGACTCGCCGACCCGGAGCGACTCGTCCACGTCGGCGGCCCGCACGTCGAAGGCGAGCCCGAGGGCGACGAGGATTCCGCGCCGCCGTGGTGAGGACGAGGCGAGGACGACGGGGGGGCGCACGGTCCCAGCTTAGCCGACACCTCGACGAGAGCGAGGGCCCATAATCCCCTCATGCCGAGCAGGTCGCGGTCCGAGGAGCGGCGCCGCGCCGTCGTCGCCGGGGCCCGCTCGGCGGCGGCCCGGCTCGCGGCCGCCGAGGCGGCCCTCGAGCGCGGAACGGCGCTCGAGGACCTCATGATGGCGACCTCGAGCGCGTTCGTGCGCGCCTCCACCGCGGAGATCGATGCCGAGATCGGGCGGGCTCTCGAGGCAGTCGGCCGCTTTCTCGAGGCGGATACGGCGACACTCTGGCTCGCGTCCGAGGACGGCGTGCGGCTCGCGCCGAGTGCGGGCTGGCAAGTGGAGAGACTCGCCGTACCGGAACTTCAATCGATCCCGATCGAGACCTTCAAATGGTCCCTCGAACAGGTGCGGCGCCACGAGGTCGTCCACGCCGGGCGAGTCGCCGACCTGCCGCCCGGAGCCGCGGCCGAACGCGCGGCCGCAGAGGCCACGGGCGTCAAATCGCTCCTGCTCGTCCCGATCCGGGCGGCGCAGCAGCTCCTGGGCGTCCTCAGCTTCGCGGCGATGCGGCGCGAGGCGGACTGGTCCCCGAAGACCGTGCGCACCCTTCCGCTCCTCGCGCAGGTCATCGGAGGCGCCGTCGAGCGCAAGAGGGCGGCAGCGCTCCAGGAAACGCGCGCGCGCATCGCGGAAGCTGCCGAACAGGCGCGGGACCTGGACGAGTTCTACGCGGCGGTCCACATGCTCCTGGGGAACCTCATCGACGCGCGGAACTTCTACATCGCGCTCTACGACGAGGACGAGAAGCTGCTGAGCTTTCCCTACTTCGTAGACGAGTTCGACCCGACGCCCGCGCCGAAGCCCCTCGGTCGCGGCCTGACGGAGTACGTGATTCGCACGGGCCGGCCCCTCCTCGCCTCCCCGGAGCTCTTCGAGGACCTCGTGAGCCGGGGCGAGGTCGAGCAGATCGGGGCCCCCTCGCTCGACTGGGTCGGCATCCCTCTGAAGTCCGGCGCCCGTATCTTCGGGGCCCTGGTCGTCCAGAGCTACAGCCGCGCGATCCGGTTCGGCGAGCGCGAGATGAGCCTCCTGACGGACGTCTCGCAGCACATTGCGGCGGCCCTCGCGCGCAAGCACGCTCACGCGTCGATCCGCCGGTCGCTCTCCCTACTCGAATCGACGCTCGAGTCGACCACCGACGGGATCCTCGCCGTCGACCTCAAGGGGCGCGTCGTGTCCTACAACCGGCGCTTCGCGGAGCTCTGGGCGATCCCCACGGAGCTCCTCGAGACGCGGGACGACCAGCGTCTCCTCGCGCACGTCCTCGGGCAGCTCGCGGATCCCGAGGGGTTCCTCCACAAGGTCGAGGAGCTCTACGGCCACCCCGAGGCCGAGAGCTTCGACGTCCTGCGCTTCCGGGACGGGCGGATCTTCGAGCGCTACTCGCTCCCGCAGCGCCTCGACGGCGAGCCCGTCGGGCGCGTCTGGAGCTTTCGCGACGCGACGGCTCGCGTGCGGGCCGAGGAGGCCCTCCGGAACTCCGAGCTGCAGTACCGCCGGATCTACGAGCGCAACCCCGCGGGCTTCTACCGGTCGACCCTCGACGGCCGCATCCTCGAGTGTAACGAGTCGTTCGCGCGCATGTACGGATTCTCCTCGCCCGAGCACGCGCTCGACATCCCGGCCCGCGAGCTTTTCGTCACGGAGGCCGACCGCATGCTCTGGATCGAGCGGCTTCTCAAGGAGCGCAGCCTCGTAAACCAGGAAAGCCGCGGCCATCGCCGCGACGGCTCGCTCATCTGGACGCTCGAAAGCTGTGCGATCGTCGAGGAGCCCGGCCGCCCGCCCGTAATCGAAGGAACGTGCGTCGACATCACCGACCGCAAACGCGCCGAGGAAGAGATCGAGCACCTCGCCTACCACGACGCGCTGACCGGCCTCCCGAACCGCAAGTGCCTCCAGGACCACATGGAGCTCGCCCTGGCGCAGGCCCAGCGGGCCGGTTCGCGGCTCGCCGTGCTCTTCCTCGACCTCGACCGCTTCAAGCTCGTGAACGACACGATGGGACACGGGGTCGGCGACGAGGTCCTGCGCCAAGTCGGGGCGCGCCTGCGCGCGTGCGTGCGGGCGGGCGACACCGTCGCGCGCGTCGGGGGCGACGAGTTCGTCCTCCTCCTCGCGCACATCGAGAAAGAGCACGTCGCCCCCCTCGCCCGCAAGATGCTCGACGCGGTCTCGGCACCGCTCTCCATCGACGCGCACCGCCTTTCGATGACGACGAGCATCGGGATCAGCCTCTACCCCGAGGACGGCGCCGACTCGGACGCGCTCCTGCGCAACGCGGACATCGCCCTTTACCGCGCCAAGGAGCGTGGCCGGAACAACTTCCAGCTCTGCACGCCCGCCCTCAACGCGGCGATCCGCGAACGGCTCGCCCTCGAGTCCGGGCTGAGGCACGCCGTCGACAACGGCGAGTTCGTCCTCTACTTCCAGCCGGAAGTCATCCTCCCCTCGAGGGCGATCGTCGGCGCGGAAGCCCTCGTGCGCTGGCAGCACCCGCAGCGCGGCCTTCTCCCCCCCGACGCGTTCATCCCGCTCGCGGAGGACACGCGTCTCATCATCCCCATGGGCGAGTGGATCCTGCGCGAGGCCTGCACGCAGGCGGCCAAGTTTCCCTCGGGACCCGCGGGCCGCTGGTTCGTCGCCGTCAACCTCTCGGCGCGCCAGTTCCGGCGGGGTGCCCTCGTGCGGACGGTCGAGGCCGCGCTCGAGGCCTCCGGCCTCCCCGCGGACCGGCTCGAGCTCGAGATCACCGAGAGCGTCGCGATGGGCGACATCCAGGAGGCGATCGCGACGCTCCAGCGGCTGCGCGAGATGGGCGTCCGGGTCGTCCTCGACGACTTCGGTACGGGCCATTCGTCACTCGCCTACCTCAAGAACCTCCCCCTCGACGCGATCAAGATCGACCGCGCCTTCGTCGCCGCGATTCCCGGCAGCAACGCGGACGCGTCCCTCGTGCTCGCGATCCTCGAGATGGCCCGCGGCCTCTCGCTGCGCGTCGTCGCCGAGGGCGTCGAGACGGAGGAGCAGCTCGCGTTCCTGATGGCGAACGGCTGCCGTCAGGCCCAGGGCTTCCTCTTCGGCCGGCCCGTGCCCGCGTCCCGGCTGACCGCTTCTACGGGTAATAGCCGCTGATCGTCCGGGCCGTCAGCTTCGAGGGCGTCATCTTGACCTCGATCTTCCGCCACTGGTTCGAGACGGCCTTGTTCTGAGGCACGTACGAGAGGAGGTACTGGCTCCGGAGCTCCTCGTCGATCTCGGCGTAGATTTTCGCAAGGCCCCGCGCGTTGTCGACGTAGTAGACCGTTCCGCCCGTCTGCCGCGCGATGCGGCCGAGCTTGTGGCGCACCTCGAGCTGCGCCCCACCGATTCTCAGGCCGATGAAGTAGACGGCGACGCCCGTCTTCTTCGCGTAGTCGAGCGCCGCCTCGAACGTGAAGTGCGAGCTACGGTCCTCGCCGTCGGTCAGGATCACGTAGGCCTTGCGCCCCTTCGTGCCCTGGTACTGGTAGAGCCCGTAAACGAGAGCGTCCCAGAGCGCCGTGGAGCCCTGCGCCCTGAGGCTCGCGAGCGCCTGCCCGAGCTTGTCGCGGTCCGTCGTGAAGCGCGCGACGAGCTGCGGCTCGTTGTCGAACGTGACGAGGAAGCACCGGTCCTTCTTCGTCATGACGTCCTTGAGAAACTCGACCGCTGCCTTCTGCGCCTCGACGATGGACTCCTCCATCGAGCCCGAAGTGTCGACGCCGATCCCGAGCGAGAGCGGCAGGTTCGTGACGACCTCGAAGCCGTCGAGTTCCTGCGGGACCCCGTCCTCGAGAACCTGGAAGTTCTCCTTCTGAAGGCCCGTCACGGGCCGGCCTTTCGAGAGGACAGAGGTGTAGAGCTCGACCGCCTTGACGTTCACCTCGGAGAGGTACTTCGGCGCGTTGTAGTAGCGAACGTCCTCGGTCGACGTCCCGTCCTCGAGCGTCGCGACAACGCGCAGAAATCCGAGGTCGGCGCTCTTGGGGACGTCGACGACCTGCTGGAACGGCTCCTGGAAGACCGTCGCGGCACGCCGGTCGTTCACGAAAAACTCGACCTTCTCGAGTCTCTTCGTCTCGGGTACCGCGAGATCCGCGACGACCCGCACGGCGCCCGCGAGCGGTGCGCCTTTGGCGGGGCTCACGATCCGGATCCGGAACGCCTCGCGCCCCTCGTTGAGGATCACCTCGTCCTGCGCGATTGGCCGGCCGTCCTTCGAGTACCCGATCACTTTGACGACGTGCTTGCGCGGGAGATCCCCGAGATCGAGGTCCGCCGAGAAGGGCGGGCGCCGCTTCGTGACGACGCGGGTGTTGTTCAGGTAGAACTCCGTGAAGGCGACGTCGTTCGAGCTCGTTCGCGTCTCGAACCGGATGAGGCCCGTCGCGATCTCGCGCGCGATCGGGAGGATCGAGAGGCTTCCCTTCGCCGCGCCCTGGCTCTCGACGAGTTCCGTGACGGCCTTCTTCGCGGCCTCGCGTGCCGCCTTCTCCTCGGCCGTCATCGCGCCCTCGGGTGTCTCGGGCACCTTGAGGCGTTCCTTGATGAGGGCGGCCGCATTGCGGTTCGCGTCCTGGACCTTCACGCGAAGCTGGTATTCGCCGGGATACAGCTCGCGCTCGATCGTGAGAGGCACGAACGGGCCGCTCACGCTGGAGGCCGGAAAATCGAACCGGTAACGGAAATTGTCGATCAGGCGCCCGTCGCGGACGACCTCCCCGACGAGGTCGACGTCGAAGAAGCTCTCCTCGCCGATCTGCTTCTTCGTGAGCGAGTCGCGCTCGAGCAGGATGGCGAGCTCCATCCGCATCCGGCTCCCGACGAGCTCGGGAAAGCGGAAGACCCGCTGGATCGGAAGCGGGGCGGCACCCGACTGCAGGTCCGTCGTCATCTGCAGGATGCGATCCGCGCCTTCCACGTCGGGCTTCGGCCCCTCCTTGAGGTCGTCGACCATCTTCATGCTGCCGATCGTGCCGAAGGTCGCGGCGACCGTGTTCACGGCGGCGATGACGTCGCGGTACTCGCTGCAGCGCGTGACGTCCACGCGCCGCCCGCCGGCGCCACCCATGCCTCCGCCCATGTTCCCGACGAAGAGCGCGGCCTGCCCGTCCTGCGGCGTCCAGAGGCGGTAGTCGCCGACCCCGAGCTGCTGGTAGAAAAGGAGCAGCACCTTCGACATCCTCAGCGACTCCATGCGCTCGTAGAACCAGATCTGGATCGGCCAGTAGACGTCCTGGCAGTCGACCTTGCGGATGCCGTCCGGGGGGCCGTGAAGGAGGAAGATGCGGCCCATGTCCGTGTTGATGTTGCGAAACCGCGCCTTCGCCTCCTGCAGACGCATCTCGTAGATGTCCTGAAACGGCGTGCGCATCCCGTCCGGTTGCGTCGAGCGGCGCTTCCAGAAGGCCTCGAGGAAGCGCTCGCGCTGGTAGTCCTCGCCGAGCTTGAGGAGCGTGTCGCGCTCGACGTCCGTGATGATTGGCTCGACGTCCTCGAGGAAACGCCGGTACTTCTCGGGCAGCTCCTGCGTGAGCCTCTTGCGCTCCTTGCCCGTGAGGGGCTTGTTCGAGACGAGAAGCGGAGCCGGCGCTTCGGCTTTCGCCCCCGCGGGCGGCAGGAGATGCGGAACGGCTAGCGCCCCGCGCTCGGCGAGGCCGCCGTTGTTGTCGCCCTGGCGGCGCGAGATGTCGCGCACGGTGGACACGACGAGAGCGACGTCCGGACAGGTCCCCGGACTCTTCTCGAGCTCGGCGAGCGTCGTCGGCGTCGCCGACGGCGGGAGGACGGCCGCCTCGCCCTCGAGGACCGTCCAGTAGCGGTACGAGCCCGTCGGCGTCTCGGCGTAGAAGAGGATGCGTGCGTTCCTCCCGAGAGTCGGATGCTCGAGATAGGTCCAGACCTCGACGGGACGGAAAACCTCGGGGCAGCGCACCGTGACGCGCGCGTCGGGCGGGCCCGAGGCGATGAAGACGATCGCCCGGTCGTCGTCGAGCCGTCCGAAGAGGCGAAGCGCCTCCGGGC
>JBAUSZ010000078.1:0-4307 GCA_049581965.1 Thermoanaerobaculia bacterium
ACGCCGGCGAACGGCTCTCGGCGCGCGCCTCGGCCGGGCGGCGAGGGTTCTCAACGCCCGGACGGCGCTGGAGCTGAATCGGCTCCTCGACGACGCCGGCTCCACCGAGGTCTCGTACGGCACGCTCCACGCCCTCCTCGCGTCGGTTTGCCGCGAGAAGGGGATCGCCGCGCCCCGGCTCGACCCGGCGGGCCTCTTCGCGGACGGTGCCACGCCGCCGCGCGTGAGGCTCCCCACGGCCGAGTGGGAGACGCTCTTTCGCAACCTTTTCGCGAACGCCCTCGCGTCGCCGCGGCTCGCGCTTCTCGCCGAGGAGCGGCGCGATCCGGTGACCGGGCAGGCCCAGGCGCGGTTCGTCCTCTTCGACGCCGATCCGCGGCCCCTGACGGCCGAGATGATCCGTGGCCGTGCCGCCGAGAGGGGCCTGGGGGTCGTCGCGGACGTCATGCGGCTCTGGGACGGCGCCGTGGACGTCGTGCCGGGCACGCCCGGCTTCACGAAGGGGGTCTCCGTCGAGTTCCCGGTCGTGGAAGAAACGCGATGAGGGGTCCCAGGCGGATCCTCGTCGTCGAGGACGGGCACGAGTACGTCGACGCCTTCAGGCTTCTCGCCGACGCGGGGGGCGGTGGCGCCTCGCTCGAGCGTGCGGGCAACCTCGCCGAGGCCCGCGCCGCGCTCGCCGCCTCTCCTCCCGACGCCGTCTTCGTCGACGTCGTCTTCGACCGGACTCCCGAAACCGAGCTCGCGGGCGACCTCGACGCGCTCGTCGCGCGCTACGGCGGCGACCGCGTCCACGCGGTCCGCCATCTCGCGGCGCACCAGGGGTTCTACGTCCTCGACGCCCTCGCGGACGAGCTCGGGGGCGTCCGCGTCGTCCTCGCGTACGACTTCACGGGAGAGGAAAAGAGGCTGGAGGCCTTGAGATTGCGCATCCCCGATCTCAGCGGCTTGCCGGACGGCACCTCGCTGGGGGCGGCGCTGGATTTTCTTCTGAGACCCCTTGCCTAGATCTCGCTGAAGACGAACCTCTTCAGAACCTGGATGCGCTGGCTCGCGTGCTCGGGGTCCATCAGCCAGATCGCGCCGGCAACCGACGAGAGGAGCGAGTTGCCGTCCTGCGGCGTGAAGCAGAAGCCCACGATCTCGCGGCCCTCGTCGGCGACGGCGATCGTCGGGGTCGAGATGACGGTCTGCGAGAGGATGCGGCCGTAATACCCGTGGTCGCGCCCGAAGGAGAACACCTCGTTCGCGCTCCTGCGCTCCGTGAGCGCGACGAGCGGGTTGGCCTTCAGGCGCTCGACGACGTGCTTCTTGTCCGTCTGCTCGTTCAGCTCGAAGTTGAACCAGACCGAGTGCATGTACTGCGTGTTGAGCTTGAGCGCGGAGGAGAAGACCTTCGGCTTGAGGTGGAGCGTCTCGTAAAGATGGAAAACGTCGTGGGCGTGGTGCGTGCCGAACTCGTCGTCGTCGTGCTTCCCGACGGTCGGAGCGGGGGAGTAGTCCTTCGTCTGCGAGATGTCGTTCGCCCGACGCATGCACACGAACTGCGCGCGCTTCATCGTGAGCTTGCCGCCATCGTCCATTCCGAGCGTCTTGATGAGGATCGCTAGGTTGTGGGTGTTGCACGAGACGATCTGCAGGAACTTGTCCTCGCCGGGCACGAGAGCCGCGTCGTTGATCCCCCGGGCATACATCTTTCCGAAGCCGAATTCGGAGCCCTGCGCGAGAAAGCCCACGGGACCCTTGAGCGACTTGTAGATCTGCTTTTTGTTGTCGTTGCCCGCGGGCGTGCAGTCGAGGACGACGGTGGCCCGCTCGAGCGCCTCGGGCGCCGTGTACGAGACCTTGTGGCCGAGGGCCTCGAAATCGTTCACCTTGTCGTCGTCGGTCGCGAGAAGGGCGCCGCGCTTCATGAGGTGGTTGACCTTCGCCCGCTCGGTCTTCAGCGGCGAGCGCTTGTGGAACGTGACCTCGTCGATCCCGAGGTGCTGCTTGAAGTCGGTGAAGAGGCCGATGAGGGGCTCGCCGATCGTGCCCGTGCCGACGATGTGGACGATGTTCTTCATCGCGAGTCTCCTGCAGACGGACGACTTGTGGGCCGCGAGTTTATAGGAGCGGCGGTCGGAACCCGCGACGCAGCCACGTGCTAAGGTCGCCGCTCGTGACGGCCGCCGTCGACGCGACGCTCCTCTCGGTGGCGATCCCGGGACCGGCGGGGACGCTCGAGGGTCTCCTGCGCTCGCCCGCAGCCCCCGCAGGAACCGCCGTCGTCGCCCACCCTCATCCGTTGCACGGCGGGACGATGCACACGAAGGTCGTCCACCGAGCGGCGAGGCTGCTCTCGAGCCGTTTCTCGCTCGCTACCGTCCGATTCAACTTCCGCGGCGTCGGGGCATCGGCGGGCTCGTACGACGCGGGCCGGGGCGAGACGGAGGACCTCGTCGCGGCCGGGTCTTGGCTGAGAGCGCGCCAGCCGGACGGGTCCTTCGTCGTCGCGGGTTTTTCCTTCGGCTCCGTGTGCGCGCTGCGGGCGGCTCCCCGCCTCGGGCCGGACGTCCTCTTCCTGATCGGCCTTCCGCTGGACCACTGGGACGGCGCGGCCCCCGCCGCTCCCACCTGGCGTGTCGTCTGGGTCCAGGGGGAGAAGGACGAGTTCAGCCCGCCCGCAAGGTCCCGGGCGATTGCCTCGGCGCGCGGCTGGACGTTCCTCTCCGTCCCCGGTGCCGATCACTTCTTCGCCGGGAAGCTGGCCGAGTTCGAAAAGACCGCGGGCGACGCGCTCCAGTTGGCGCTCCACGGAGCGTGATGATCGAAGAGGCCGAAAGAGATTCTCTGAGAAAGGTCGCGATTGCGGCCGCGGCGCGCGCGACGGGCCTGCGAAACGCGCCGGCCGCCTCGCCGGGCCCGCCGGCCGCTGTGCTTGCGCGTTCTTCCTTCGAAGGACTCTTCATCACCTGGTTGAAGGATGGCCGGCCTCGTGGCAGAAGCGGGACGCTGGCGGCTGGCGCGCCCCTCTTCACACTCGTGGAAATTCACGCGGTGGATGCGCTCCTCCACGACCCGCGAGTCCCTCCGGCGACCGCGAAGGAGCTTCTGCGCTACTCGCCGCGGATCTCCGTCCTTTCCACTTTCGAAGAAATCTCCTCTTCCTCCGAAATCACCGTCGGGACGCACGGCGTCGTCGCGGAAAGAGGAAAGCGTTGGGGAGTCGTCCTCCCGGACGACGCGGAGGGCCTGGGTTGGGACGCCGACCGCCTGCTCGGGCAGGCCTGCCTGAGAGCGGGCCTGCCCGAGGAGAGCTGGAGGGCGCCCGCGTCGGTGCGCCTCCGCCGGTTTACGGCCGAGACGTTCTGAGCGTTCGAGGGCGCCGAGGTCTACTTCTTGGCCTCGGGCTTCGGCGCGTCCTTCTCGATCGAGAGGAGCTGGACGTTGAAGACGAGCGTCGCGCCGCCCTTGATGCGCGGCGGACGGCCGTCGTCGCCGTAGGCGAGGTCGGACGGACAGACGAGCCGGGCCGCGCCGCCCTCCTTCATGAGCTGCAGGCCCTGCGTCCAGCAGGGAATGACGCCGTTCAAGGGAAACGTCGCAGGCTCGTTGCGGTCGATCGAGCTGTCGAAGACGGTCCCGTCGACGAGCATCCCCTTGTAATGGACCTTGACCTTGTCGGTCGCCTTCGGGGTCGCGCCGGTTCCGGCCTTCGTCTCCGTGTAGAGGAAACCCGAGGGTTGCTTCTTCGCGCCCGGCTGAGCCGCTTCCTTCTCGAGGAACGCCGCGCCGGTCTTCTTCTCTCCCGCGGCGGCCGCCGACATACGGGTTTTCGCGAGATCCTGGAGCTTCGGGCCGTACGTCTCGAGGTCGACCTTGGGCTTGTGGCCGAGGACCCCGTCCGCGATGCCGTTCTGGACGACGGAAAGCTCGGCCGGCGTCAGGGCGAACGCCCCGAGGTTGCGCGAGATGACGAGGCCGAGCGCGTAGAGCGTCCGGTCCTTCTCGCTCGCCGGCGCACCGGGAGCCACGGCGGCCGCTTTCGCGGGCGCCTTCGGGGCGGCGGGCGTGGCGTCCTCGGCGGCCGCCGGGAACGCGATCGACAGGGTGAGGGCGGAGGCGATGAAGAATCGCCGCATGTTGGGGTTCCTCGCTTTCTGCTGGGCGGCCGGCTGGGCGACCGATCCCGGATCGTAACGCGCTTCAGGGCCGGGTGAGGACGAAGAGGAGGAGTCCCACCGCGACGGCGGCGTTCAGCGACTCGACGCGCCCGCCGAGCGGAAGCGTGAGGCGACGGTCGAGCGAGGCCTCCAGCTCCGGAG